>DAOVGM010000059.1 GCA_030672365.1 Methanomassiliicoccales archaeon | reverse complement strand
CCGGCCACCATTCTTTCACCACGCTGAGGTCGAGGGGCGGCTCGCTGGCAGACATGGCTGTCCTGATAATCGATGTGAACGAAGGCCTGAAGCCCCAGAGCATCGAGTCCATCAAAATTCTTAAACGTTTCAAAACGCCGTTCGTTATCGCGCTCAACAAGATAGATTTGATTAACGGCTGGAGGGCGCAGCCCGACATGCCGTTTATCCAATCCTACAAAGAGCAGATACAGATGGCCAGGGAAGCGCTGGACGAGAGGATGTACAACATTGTCGGCCACCTCTACGAGCACGGATTTTCCGCCGAGAGATACGATAAAATAGAAGATTTCGCAAAGAATGTGGCTCTCGTGCCCATCAGCGCGAAAACCGGTGAAGGAATTCCCGATGTACTTCTACTTCTGGTGGGTCTGGCCCAGCGGTTTCTGGAGGACGCCCTGTGGGCTGACGAGACCGGCCCCGGCGAAGGCACGATTCTCGAAATCAAAGAAGAGAAGGGGCTGGGGCCGACGATGGACGTCATTCTCTTCAAGGGCAAGATCGACAAAGGGGACACGGTCGTTCTAGGGACATCTGGCTCGCCGATTATCACGAAGACAAAAGCGATTCTCAAACCGAAACCGATGGACGAGATCCGCGACCCCAGGGACCGGTTCGACCCTGTTGATTGCGTGACAGCTGCCGCAGGAGTCAAGCTCGTGGCGCAAGACATCACCGGCGCGATTGCCGGAGGGGCGCTCCGCGTCGCCACCGAAAAGGAGGCCAGTCAAATCGCCGAAGCCCTGCAAAACGAGGAAAAACTGACGATCGAGACAGTCGAGGACGGCCTCATAATGAAGGCGGACGCAATAGGCTCCCTCGAGGCACTGGCTTACGAGGCGAAGAACGCCGACATCCAGATAAAAAGAGCGGGAGTGGGCGACATCTCCCGCCGCGACATAGTCGAGGCCGCGTCTATGACCGACCCACTGAAGCGCGTTATCTTCGCCTTCAACGTCGACCTGCTGCCCGATGCCAAGGAGGAACTGCTCAGCCAGGACCTGAAGCTCATCCGGGCCGACATCGTCTACCGCCTTATCGAGGAGTACGATGAGTGGCTGGCCGAGACGAAGAGGGAGCTGGACGTCGAGAGCAGGGTGGAAATCGTTTACCCAGGCAAGATTCTTTTACTCCCGGACTGCACCTTCAGGGTGAGCAAGCCGGCAATAGTCGGCGTCCGTGTTTTGGCCGGCCGGATTAGAATCGGCCAGCGTCTCATTCGGGACGACGGGCGCCAGGTCGGGAAGATACGCAGCATCAGGAGCGGCGAGGAGACTATGAAGGAGGCCATCCAGGGACAGGAGGTGGCTGTTGCCATCGAGGGTGCGACATGCGGGCGCCAGATTAATGTCGAGGACGTGTTGTACGTTGACATTCCGGGAGCGCACTGCAAGGAATTGAGGGGCATCGACCTCAATCCGGACGAGCTGGACGTGCTGGAACGGGTGTGTACGATTAAGAGAAAAGAGGACAAATTCTGGGGAATGTAGGACCTCCATAATCTTTTCGCATATTGTTTGCTGATTATGGAGAATTTTTTGGCATTTGATTTTGAGGATTTCTGTTGCCATGCCAGGTCGGATTCTCTGATTATCTTTTTCAGGTGTCGAATCCGACGATTGCTTATAATTTGCAGGAAAGTTTATGATGCTCCGGGTTGCTGGTTTCTGGAGTCGCATCATGGTCGAATACTTCGCTTGTTGTTGCTGGGAGCGTATTCGACGGTTCATTTTCCTGGCATTGATGGGTTTACTGATATTTTTTTAAGTTGAAGTGACATGTGGTTATGACTTTCATGGAAAAGAAAAAGATCAAGCTCAAGCCCTGTCAACGGACCTTTGACGACCCGTTTAACCCACGGATGAAGAATTGCTGTCCGATTTTCGCGAAGGTCACCGGATATCTCGACGAAAAAGGGTGGGAGCGGAAGAACCTGGTTCCCTCGACGACACCCCAAGGGCACATGTGCTACATGAAGTACAACAAGGAGTTGAGCGTTCGCGTCGAGGGCGAGAAAAAAGACGTCGTTTACACGGTCGAGCTGACCTTTGACTGCGTGCGGTCGGCATACGGTAACTCGTGCCAGGTCAACACCACCATCGGCACCTTCGAGAAGGATAATTATATTGTGTCCCTACATCTCAAGTCCGAGGCGAAGATGCTGGAAGGCATCGAGAGGCTTCTCGAGGAACAGTGACGTCAGGGAGCTGGCCAAACCTAGTTAATAATTTTAAGGAAATTTTTATTAACCATGAGCTCGATACACACCCGGTAATCTCATGAGCACGTTACTTTGGATAATTATCACCACTCTGCTGATCAGCCTTATCGCTTTCGTCGGCGTTTTCACGCTGTCTCTTTCGGACCGGAGACTGAATAAAATACTTCTCGGACTGGTGGGCCTGGCTGCAGGAACTTTGATAGGCGGCGCGTTCCTGCACCTGATACCGGAGGCCCTTCACCAGATGGAGCATCTGGGCCATGTTGACCACCACGACACGGTAATGCTGATGGTGATAGTCGGCTTCGTGATATTCTTCATACTGGAGAAATTCCTCTGGCGACATTGCCACGACAAGGAGTGCAAGATCCACACGTTCGCATACCTGAACCTGGTCGGTGATGGTGTTCACAATTTCATAGACGGCCTCATCATCGCAGCAGGATTTCTGGTGAGCGTCGAGGTGGGCCTGGCCACGACCTTTGCCGTAGCGGCCCACGAGATACCGCAGGAGATCGGCGACTTCGGCGTGCTCCTCCACGGAGGTCTGGCCAAGAACAAGGCACTCTTCTACAACTTCATCACGGCGATCACGGCCATAATCGGTGGGATACTGGGATATTTCCTAATCCCCGAGATAGGTGATTTCCAGGTTTACATCCTGCCGATAGCCGCGGGCGGTTTCCTGTACATAGCCGCCTCGGACCTGGTTCCGGAACTGCACAAGGAGCATCGCAAGTCGAGGACGAGACTGGCATTTTCGACTTTCATCATCGGAATATTCCTGATGTGGCTGGTCAAGTTTACGTTCGAGGGCGGGTTGCACTGATGCCGAAAAGTTCCGATACGGAGATAATCTCTTTCAGCGCCCCGAAGAAGCTGGCTAAGGACATCGAGGCACTCACCGACGAAATAGGGTACACGAATCGTTCCGAATTGATCCGAGACGCCGTCCGGCTTCTCATGAAATCCAAGGTCGATATCGACGGGATAGAGGGCAATGCCGAAGGGGTCATAATAACCCTGTACGACCATTCAGCGGAAATGGACGCGTCCGACATCAGGCACAGGAACATGGACATAATCAGATCGTTCATGCACACCGACTTCAGCGACGGACAGACTGGTGACCGCAAGACCTGCTGCGACGTCCTTATTTACTCGGGCGATGCGGCCAGAATAAAAAAACTGGCCTTCAATCTGGGAGCGATAAAGAACGTGAAAGAAGTAAAGCTTTTCGTCGCGTAACTACCAGGTGGTTCTTGACTCTTTACACTAGATGTAGCGATAAATATTCTGCTTCATCTCCGGCGAGCCGTGCTTCATGTCGTCCTCGATTTGCTTGAGCAGCATGATGCGCTTGAACGTCGACGGATGGGTTGACATGAACTCCATTCTGGACCTGCCGCTCTTCGCCTGGTCCTCCATCGCCTTCTTCAACTCGCGCTCATCGAGCACGCCGTCGCCGTCCAGGTCGTACTTGTTCTTGTTCTTCATGAGCGTCGCGACCTCTCTTTTCGCGCTCACCGGGTCCCCGATGTAGAACGCCCTGGCCGCCCCCGGTTTCTCCTTCGAGAGCGATAGCCCGAACGTAATTTTCGTCAGTGCGGAACTCAAACTGTGCGGGTCTCCCGTCGCGACAGCGGAGTAAGAATCGGCGTAGAACTCCCGCTGTCTGGACAGCTTGAGAATAAGCAATTGTGACACGATATAAACAATGAAACCTACTGCGGCGGCAGCCAGTATCGCACCCGAGTCCCTGCTCCGGCCGCGTCCGCCCCAGATGAAACTTCTGGCCAGCATGAACGCGAGAAGCGGGATGACGCTTACTATGGTCATGACGACCACGTCATTGTGGCGCAGGTGCCCTATCTCGTGGGCCAGCACGCCTCTCACCTCGTCCTTGTTGAGCTTTTCCAGGAGGCCGGTGTGAACAGCCAGCGTGGAGGATGCCCGTGTCCTTCCGAAAACGAAGGCGTTGGGTGTCGGGTTCTTCGAGATGGCCAGTTTCGGCATCGGGATCTTCGCCTGCAGAGCCAGCTTCTGGACCTCGCTCTCCAGCCAGCGGTTCTCGCCAGGCTTCAGGTACTGAAGACGAGCACTCCACCTTATCACACCGGGGGAGATGGCCCACTGTAGGAGCATGAAAAGGCCGACAAAGAAGAATATCATAATAATCTGGATCCAGAAACCTATCATCGGTCCATAGAAGTAGTTGATGATCTCCCAGATTACGATGATGAGTGCGAACAGAAGTCCGAAAAGCATGATGAGCGTCAGCGCCATGCTCCTCTTGAGTGCTCCCAAAGATGCCATTGTCCATACAATATATGAAGAGGGATTTAAGGATATCGCCTGGGAATTATGGGAAAGCCCAAAGATTTTATTAACGCCTGGATTTTACAGGTAGCCCACAATCGCACAATGCAGGGATAGCCAAGCCTGGTCAACGGCGCTAGATTCAGGGTCTAGTTCTTAGTGATTCGCCGGTTCGAATCCGGTTCCCTGCATATTCTCTTTTTAGGATTCGACATAATACCGCCGTATGCCCGTTGTAATACTGGCTAATCAACGCAGAGGATTCACCTCTGCGAAATCGGGCATATGGCTGAAGGAATGGAAACGTAAAGCCCAAAGGCTTATCGTTTCCACGGTTCCCTGCATTCTTTTTTCATTAACTACGGTGGACAATAAACCCCGGCTTCCGAATCATCAATGACTATATCATTGCCAATCATAATAGTGAGATGCGTCTGGTCCAGTCCCCAGCCGCGTCCTTCTAACCAATAATAACCTTCGAGAACTGCGAACGAGCCTGCCTCGATAGTGTCAATGAACCAGGTGGATATGGAATTGCCGTCCATTTGCTGGCCTTTGAACAGCTGAATTTCTCCGTATCTGTCCCACAAGACAACGTCGTTGTGGCATTCCTGAATTGCCTGGACATTGAGGTCATTGATAGCAACGTTCTCATCGTTATTTATGATGGTGATTTTGAAATGCACTGGCACCGTGCGGTTGTACAGCGGATATGTACCTATATCCTCTTCCGGAAGTTCGTAGGTTTCGTTGAATGGGACGCTGCACATTTCTTCACCGAACGATGTGTAGAAATGGATTGCGTTTTCATCGACGATGGTCCAATCTGCTGGGTCGAGATATTGGATGGAATAATCTATGCTGTCTGAAATATCGATGACGTTGACTGTGCATGAATCGAAAGACGTCGCTCCCAGGTTGTCAGTGACTGTCAGGAATGCTTCGAAAACGCCTGGCTGCTGGTACGTGTGTCCCGGATACTTGCCGTCGCCGGTTGTTCCATCGCTGAAATCCCATGTGTAAGCCGTTATTTTCCCGTCGACGTCAT
>DAOVGM010000012.1 GCA_030672365.1 Methanomassiliicoccales archaeon | reverse complement strand
CCGGTGCCATGCTCCTTCTGCTTTTTGCGGACCATGATGTAAGGCTTCCCGGATTCGAGAGAAAGGGCCGTGGCCAGTGGTATTGCACTAAGCTCCACTCCTGCAATAATGTCGACGTTCTCGGTGTGCGGTAGCATGGCTCTGGTGACTGCCTTCAAAAAGTCTGGCTTGGTAATCGCGACCCTCAGGTCGACGTAATAATCGCTCTTCTTTCCGGAAGCCAGCGTGAAATCGCCTGTCCTGAACGCCCCGAGTTTCAGAATCATGGTTTCGAGTGTTTCGCTCACCACGGCACCTCCTTTTTGCCCATCTTGAATCCGATTATGTTCGTGATTCGATGGAGAAGGGGTATGAGTATCAGTATAAAAACCAATCCGAATATGTGCTGGCCCTCTACGTAGTGGGCGTTGAACCAGGCCCATTGCAGGGGTATCACGAAGATGAAGGCGCCGATGATTAGGTCGTACTGGTCCATAACCGGGAATTTATCTCCTTTTTTCTTGCCGCATCGCCGTTTGCAGAAACTCCCCAGCATGTCGCCCATCATAGAGCCGAATGCAAGGAGAAAGAGAATCAAGAATGTGGAGGTCCAAGAGGTGCTGAACGCCCAGTTCGGCTCGTTGAAAACATTGAGAGCCAGATAGTTCTGAATCGTGCCCAAGACCATGCCGGTGAGTGTTCCGCCGGCCAGTCCCCGCCAGGTCTTTCCGCCGCCGAGAACACGGGAGCCATCCTTCGTTTTCTTTCCGAAATCGATAGGCGACCCTCCGCCCACGAGCACTGCCCCGGAACTCGGGGCCAGCGCCGGAAGTATGAACCAGACCGCCTGAGCGAGAATTACGAGCAATCCCATCGGGTCGGGAATGGCTTTCAGATAAAAAAGATTGATGGGTGGTGGGCCTATCCGGATTCGAACCGGAGATCTTCGCCGTGTGAAGGCGACGTCATTTTCGGCATTGGCGGATTGCCGAGGTCCACCAATGAAACCGACTAGACCATAGGCCCTTGACCACTGGATAGGCGAAATCCATTAAAATGTTTTGCAAAAGTTTTTTATCGTTCCAGCCATTCCGAGCCACAATCAAATAGGGCCCGTGGGTTAGCTTGGTTAGACTTGTAGCTTTGGGAGCTATAGCCTCCAGTTCAAATCTGGGCGGGCCCACTCGCTATTTTTGTAAGCGAGTTGGCCAACTTTGTGAACATCAGTGAGCAAAGTTAGCCCTTGCCCGACCCACCATTTCGGCAAAAACTTTATTTCATACCCAGCTTATCCTCATCTAATGAAAAATCGATTGCCGACGGTGATTTTGACAATTATGTTCATCATCAGCATGGCCGGTGCCTCCTGGTCGATGAACTACAAGGGGAACATCGAGGGATATTCTGCCTCGGATTACGTCAAGCCAGTGCCTACGACGACGGGTCCGGCGCACAGCCCGATCACCTCAACCGCCACGATTCACGACGAGCCGGACATGACCGTGCAGTTCTCCGTCGGCTCGCTTTACGAGGGGTACGGGGGTGCAATCGACGTTTTCGCGAACAATATCGGCAACTTCAACCTTTTTCTGAATAGGATTGCCTTCGAATGGACAGATACTGGCCACCGCTTCGAGAAAGATGTATTTCTCATGATTCCGCGAGGTGAGACGGTGAATGTCGGCATTCTGGCAATCACCGGGCCCGATACATCCGGCCTCACAAATTACAGGATTTCGGTCGACGTTCTCCAGCACAGGGCAGGCACCTGGGTCCAGCTCATGGACGGCAACAGCAACTGGATTCGCTTCGAGCCCGACGCCCTTCATGTAGACCCGCTGGGCTCTGCCAGCACCTATTCTTACAGCGTGAACGAAAAGGCATATTATGACAGGGTCAACACCCTCGTGACCCTGGAATCCGCTTCGGTGGAGAATGTGGCAGCCTATGCGACAGTCCCGCTGGGCATCGGCTACGGGGTCGACAAGCTCTGCGCGATTTTCGATTTCGTGCTGTCGAACATCAGCTACGACCTGGAGCAGGAGGGCGAGGACATCTGGCAGTCGCCGGAAGAGTGTCTAAGCACCAAGTCCGGGGATTGCGAGGATTTTTCCATGCTCATAGCGGCGATGGTGAGGGAGATCGGTGGCACGCCCAGAATGTACCTGATCGACGGCCATGCCTTCGCGGCGGTTTATATCGGCAACAACAGCGAGGACTTCCAGAACGTGAGCCAGAGCATTGTCAGCTGGTACGATACCCACGTCGAGGTGCACGCCATCCGCGACGACATGGGCTACTGGGTCATCGCCGACCCGCTGGGCTCGTTTCATTTCGGGGGGTTGTCGGTGAGCGCGGTTCCGACCGAATTCAATGCCGGATGGGACTGGACGTTCAACGAGACCAGCGCGGTCATAGGAATCGACGTGACAGCCCGACCCTCGAGCCAGTTGTTCTTGTACAAACCGTTGTTCTGGCTCGGTATCGTATTCCTGTTCGGGATTTTGCTGATAGGCAATCTTTTGAGCAAGCCAGCGGAGAAGCCGGCCGGCCACGAACCCGACGAGGACCAAATTCTGGCTTATCCGGATGAACAGGAGGGCCTTCCACCACCACCGCCGATCCCACCCCAGGCTCCGCCAGAATAATTAATTACTGAATTTGCACCTCGCCCCGATAGCCAGATATGTGGATAAGGGGCGACAGCCATCAAATTGATGGCGATAGGTGTGAATTATGTAAGGGATGCCCCTGGCTTTAGCCTTGGGTAGCCCTCACTGGCTGTTGGCGATTTCCTGCTTGTTTTTGAAAAAACGGAACACGAGAAACGCAATCACGGCAATAAGAACAAGAAGTCCGAATATCAGGTAAACCGCGGAGCCGAAGATGTCGACGAGGGCTTCGGCCACGTACCATCCGGCAACCGCAATCGTGAACGAGCCGATTGCGGAGCCGGCCACCACAGCGGCCAGCACATTCCGCTTCCGCATGCCACCCATCATTCCGAAAATGGAGGAGGCCACGCCGCCGCTTCCCTGGAACGGGAGGGCGACGTAAAGGGTGAGACTCAGGGTCGCGATTTTCGAGCGCCGGCTCTTTTCGAGACGGCTACGCCCCGCCTTCGCGAATTTCCGGATGAGATTGCCGATTCTCGGCAGTTTGTTCAGCAGCTCCAAGTTCCAGATAATGAAAAGCGAGCACATGACGTCGACGAAGACCACGGTAATGGCTATGAGAATGAGGTCGGGGACCGAAATCAGCCCTTTCAGGTCTATTACGGCGATGATGGCCAGAGGTATGAGGACCTCGCGGCCGAATGGTGAGATAAAATAGCCGAGAAGGAGCGCCCCTATGATGAGGAACATGCCCTCTGACAGCCAGAAAAACAGGGCCATCACGACCGCCGTGCTGATAATGATGGGTACGAAAAAGAGCGTCAGCCGAGTAGATAATCCTTCCTTCATTTTATCATACTGGCCAGTTGCGAGAAGGCCTTGCCCCTGTGCGATATTTTATTTTTCTCATCGAGCGGCATCTCGGCGAACGTCAGGTCATGGCCAGTAGGTTTGAAGATAGGGTCGTAGCCGAAGCCCTCCGACCCCCGCTCTTCATAAATTATCTCGCCCTCGACGACACCACTGGCTGTCCTAATTTTTCCCCCGGAATCCACGAATCCGGCGCAGCATTGGAAAATCGCACCGCGATTTTCCACCCCATCCAGCAGTTTCAAAATGCCGGCGCATCCCATAGACTTCAGCGCGTAGGCCGAGAAAACACCCGGAAATCCGTTCAGGGCATCGATAAAGAGACCTGAATCGTCAATCATGATGGCTTTTCCAGGATGCTGCTGGCCAAGCCATTTCAGGCCGTGCTCGACGACCTCCCGCAGCGAATCCGACTGGATCTCCGGATACGGAGCGTCCAGCTGTTCGACCTCGATGCCCTCCCTCTCAAAACGCCTCTTGACTTCCTTCAATTTACCGGGATTGCCGGTTGCGAACAGGATTTTCATGAATACCGCCCCCGCTTCTCGATTTCGTCAACAAGACTCACGATTTTCTGGCCCTCCGGATACGCAGCCAGATATCCCTCGACCATCGCTTCATAGAGCCCCGGGAACTCGGAGTGCGCGCTGTCCACAGCCTCTTTCAGGAGGTGCAGATCGACCCCTTTATTCTCATCCTCGGCGCTCTTCTCCCCTAGCCCGAAGTCGATGAAGTACAGCCCCTCACCAGCAAAAATCATGTTGGAGGTCGTCAAATCGCCGTGCACGATGTCGTTCGCGTGAAGAAGGCCGGTGCTTCTGCCGACGGCCTTCGCGTGCTCCATCCTGTCATTACTGGCTTGCAGCATTTCCTTGGCAGTCGTGCCCTCTATATTCTGCATAACTATTTTGGAATTGCGGACATCGACATCGTAGATTATGGGCGTCATGACTCCAAAATTACGGGCTTCGACGATTAACTGGCACTCCCGTTTTATGCGGGTTCGCCTGAGCAGTCCGTCGAGTTCCGGGTTCCGATAGTTCTTCGGGACCCGCTCTTTCACAACAACGCTCCTGCCGTGCCACTGGCCTTTTGAAATGACGGCCTCTGCACCGCGCTTGATGACTTCCATTGAATGTGGAAAAACGTCATATGATAAAAGGATTGGCTAGTTGTGGATTATGGCCGTTGTATAACAGATGGACCCGCCCCGCCAGTAGGGTTGCCCCCCACCCTGCGCCACTGCGCTGGCGTTACTTCTGTTAGCTTCGCATCCAGAAGTAAAATGTTTTGCATTTTAAACCACATTAGCCCTTCCCCCGCAGACCTGCTCGTGGCGCTGGTTTTTAGCTTGCTAAATAATCTTATCCTTCCTTGGCCAGACCTTTGATTATGTCCCGCCTGGTTATTATTCCGACGACATCATTGTTGCTTGTGACTGGTATCCTGTTTATCCCGCTCTTGTTCATTATGTCGATCGCCTCTCCCAGCTCCCCCTCCAGGTTGACTGTTATCGGGTCCTTCGTCATGATTTCGGCGACAGGCGTGGCGGAGATCTCCTGAAACGCTTCCTCCACTTCCTTTTTATCAAAACCCTCGATAAACGAGACGCTGACCAGCGACAGTGAGGGATAGACCATCTCCAGGCGCTTGCATTTCGTTTTCACCGCGTTCAGTATGTCGGTCTCGCTGACTATCCCCAAAAGGTTGCCTTCCGTATCGAGGACCGGCGAGCCAGATATCTTGTGATCGGCGAATTTCTGAACTGCATCGCGCACTGTCTCATCCGGAGCCAGCTTGATA
The DNA here is from genome assembly GCA_030672365.1 of Methanomassiliicoccales archaeon. Classification (GTDB taxonomy): domain Archaea; phylum Thermoplasmatota; class Thermoplasmata; order SG8-5; family JAGLSY01; genus DAOVGM01. Next base: position 31,303 of record DAOVGM010000012.1, on the reverse strand, counting down.
ATCTCTCCTGTCATTATGTCCTCGATTTTCATCTGATACCACATTGTCTAAACTGTAGATAACTATTTCCCTATTGTTTACGGAGGTCGAGAACCCGTTGGGCTTTTCCCTCGCTTCTCGGCAGGGCGCCCGGCTCCATCAACTCCACCCTCGCCCGGATCGTCAGCACTGCCTGCAGTTCCGATTCCATCAACTTCGCGAATCTGGCTGCGTCGTAATCCGCCGATTTAAAGAAGTCCGGGGCGACCTCGACCCGCACCTGCAGAACGTCCAGGATCGCCCTGTCCACAACAATCAAATACTGGTCGCCGACACCGTCGATGTTCATCAAAACATGTTCAATCTGGCTCGGGAAAACGTTGACCCCGCCGACTATCAGCATGTCGTCGCTCCGCCCCCTGATACGCATTATCCTGGGATGGCATCTTCCGCACCCGCATTCTTCATAGTTCACGACAGCCAGGTCTCGCGTTCGGTACCTGAGCAACGGCATCGCCTCCCGCGTGAGCATTGTGAAGACAAGCTCACCGCGCTCTCCCTCAGGAAGGACCTCTCCGGTTTCCGGGTCGATGGTTTCCACCAAAAATTCGTCGCTCCAGATGTGCAGGCCGTTCTGCTCGGTGCACTCTATCGCCACGCCGGGCCCGTACAGTTCGCTCATTCCGAATACGTCGTGGGCGCGAATGCCCAGACCTTCCTGAATTCGCTTTCTGACCTCGTCGGACCACGGCTCCGCGCCGAACATCCCGACCTTGAGGTTGAAGTCGTTGAGGGGGTCGTAGCCCTCATTGGCCGCGGCTTCGGTTAGATAAAGAGCATAAGAAGGCGTGCAGGCCAGCACTGTGGATTGCATGTCCTTGAGCATCATAAGTTGCTTTTTGGTGTTGCCGGTGCTCGTCGGTATGACCATCGCACCCAGTAATTCGGCGCCGTAATGAAAGCCCAGACCGCCGGTGAAAAGTCCGTAACCGTATGCGTTCTGGACGATGTCACCGCTGGTCACACCCGCCGCCGCATAACTTCTGGCCATCAAGCGGTTCCAGGTGTCCATGTCCTTCTGAGTGTAGGTCACCACGGTGGGCTTGCCTGTCGTTCCGGACGATGCGTGAAGCCTTACAATGCGTTCCAGGGGAACAGCCAGTATTCCGTAGGGGTAGTGCTGGCGCAGATCGTCCTTGACCGCGAATGGAATCTTCGAAACGTCATCCAGCGATTTTATGGAGTCGGGTGAGATGCCGGCATCGTCGAATCTCTTCTTGTACATCGGCACGTTTTCGTAAGAATATTTGACCATCTTGGCGAGCCTCTCCCGTTGCAGTTCCCGGATGTCTGAAAGGCTCATTTTTTCAATATCTGGCTCGAACATGCGTCCACCATCTGCAGATGAACGAAAGAGCCTCTATAAAATTTGTGGTAACCCCCCGCGAACCAACCGTGATTTCTCCGAATCGGTGGTGGTGGTGGGTGGGTAAATGTGTTTGTCAATCATGACAACCTCCATAAATCTTTTACATATTGACCCTATCCCAGCCCCGATGATGCTGAAAATCATGGGAGGCGCAAGCGAGGTCGGCAGTTTTTCCGTATATCTGGAAGAGCACGGAATCAGAATGCTCTTCGACAATGGCCTTACACCGTCCAAACCGCCCAAGTATCCGATGAAGGCCTCGCCGATAGACCTGGCATTTCTCAGCCACGCGCACATCGACCATTCGGGAATGATACCCTGGCTGACCGCGGAATACGGTGTCGACGTGGTGGCAACTCCACCGACGACCACAGTCGGCACGATGCTTCTCGAAGATACGGTCAAAGTGTCTGCATCGGAGGGGTATCCGGTTCCCTACGAGAAGAGGGATGTCCGCGACCTCAGGCGGTACTTCCAGCACTCGACATTCGGCGACATAGTCGAAATCGGCGACATCGAGGTCAAGCTTCATTCGGCCGGCCACATTCCAGGGGCTACTATGTTCGAGATCTCCGGAGAAAAACGGGTTTTGATTACTGCAGACATCAACACGTTGGATACCAAGCTCGTGCCCGGTGCCAACGCCCATGACTGTGACGTTCTCGTAATCGAGAGCACGTATTCCGGAAGGAACCACCCGCCAAGGTCAAAAACAGAATACGAATTTCTGGGCAAGGTCGAGGAAGTGGTCGATAGGGGCGGCGTTGCGATTATTCCCTCTTTCGCAGTGGGCAGAACGCAGGAGATGCTGATGATTTTGAAGGACTCCGGTTTCGACGTCTGGCTCGACGGAATGGGACGCGCCGTGAACTCAGAATTCCTGAAGATGCCGGATTATCTCACTTCAGCCGAAAACCTCAGCAAGGCGATGGGCAACACCCGCATCGTGAGAAACCGCGACGAGAGAAAGGTCGCGGCCCGCTCCGAAGTGATAGTCACGACGAGTGGCATGCTGGACGGCGGCCCTATACTCGATTATCTGAGATTTTTGAAGGACGATGAGAGAAGCGCTATTTTACTTACTGGCTTCCAGGTGGAGAATACCAACGGCCGCATGCTTCTCGAAGCCGGAACGATAAAGCTCCACGAGGTGCCGACCAGAGTCAATTGCGAGGTCGGCTTTTTCGACTTCTCGGCGCACGCAGACCACAACGAGCTGGTGCAGTTCATCAAGGACTGCAATCCGGAAACCGTAATTCTCTGCCATGGAGACGACCGCCAGCCGCTGGCAGACGATTTGCAGGACTTCGAGGTTCTGATGCCGATGGAAGGCGAGCCGATAGAGTTGGCTTAGAGTGCCGAAAGTTTCTCATTTTCCCACCCCATGTTTTCGAGAATCCCCCCACCCAACTCCTGCGCTGGACGCGCCCGTCCCCCCGCGTCCTGCTCGGAGCGGCCTTTTCCCGAAACCTTAATAATCCCCGTCACCATGCTCAATCAGGGTTAAAATGGAGCGGAGAAAACTCAAGCCAGAAGTCAAAATGTACGTCAGGCGCATCGGTGACATGAGACGCATGAGAAAGTACGGTAGAGCAATTCAGATGTGCGACAAGGTCATGGAACACGACCCTGACCCGGCTTTTGTCCAGATAATTTTGGACTTCAAGGGCGACTGCCTTTATAAAATCGGAAGAATGACTGGCCAGGACTTTCTGGTTCACCAGGCGAAGGAGTGCTTCGCAATGGTGCTGGCCGAAGACCCCGACGACCAGGTCGCGCTCAAGGGCCTGGATAGAATCAACTTCTACTACTACTGAGCGCCAACCCCTACTATCCACACCTTTTGTCCAGCTCCGGCCTCATTTTGACCCGCCCAGCCACCCTTTTTCCCGCCCCATCCAGTGGGCCATCCCCCCACCCCGCTCCTGCGCCGGCTCGCCCCATCCCCCCCTCGCCTGCTCGGAGCGGTCGGCTTTTATACATCATGGCATTTGTCTTTTCGTGGACGATTTATCAGGTTATTACAAGGAGTTCATCGAGGCCATATTGTCGGGCAGCGTTTCAACCAACGACGAAATACAGCGCAAGAAAATCGAACTCTGTCGGAAATATGGGATAGACAGAGTGCCCTCCAATTCCGAGATACTGGCTAGTGCTGATGAGTGCCAATACGATATTATCGAGCCGATTCTTCAAATCAAGCCTGTTCGTACGATCAGCGGCGTGGCTGTCGTGGCTGTCATGACTTCGCCCCACGACTGCCCCCATGGAAAGTGTTTCTATTGCCCAGGGGGTGTTGAAAAAGGCACGGCGCAGTCCTATACTGGCCGCGAGCCGGCGGCCCTTCGGGCGGCTCATAACGACTTCGACCCGAATCGGCAGGTCAGCTCCCGATTGGAGCAGCTGAAGGCAATCGGCCACAAGACCGACAAGGTCGATTTGATAATCATGGGGGGCACTTTCACGGCCAGGGACGAGGCCTACCAAGAAGAGTTTGTCAAGGGCTGTTTCGATGCGATGAACAAGTCATCCAGTTCAACTCTGGAGGAGGCGCATTCCATGAACGAGGGCGCACCCGCGAGATGCATCGGGATGACGGTCGAGACCCGCCCCGACTTCTTCTTCGAGCAGCAAATCGACAACTCGCTCATATTGGGCGCGACGAGGGTCGAGCTTGGCGTCCAGACGTTGAACGATGAGGCTCTGAAGGCGATGAAAAGGGGGCACGGGGCAAGCGAAAGCGCGAGAGCCAGCCAGTTGGCCCGGGACGCCGGCATGAAGGTCGGCTACCACATGATGCCCGGCCTGCCCGGTGAAACACCGGCTAGCGACCTCGAGACCTTCGGTCGGCTGTTCGAGGACGAGAAATTCAAGCCGGACATGCTGAAGATATATCCCACGCTGGTCATCGAGGGTACCGGGCTCCATCAAATGTGGAAATCGGGAGACTACGAGCCCTATTCGATAGACCAGCTCGTCCAACTGCTGGCCGATGTAAAATCCAACCTTCCGCCGTGGGTTAGAATCCAGCGAATCCAGAGGGATATCCCTGTCCAGTTAATCGATGCCGGGGCCAAAAAAAGTCACCTCAGGGAACTTGTCCAAAAAGAACTGGCCAGCCGAGGCCAAAAATGCAGTTGCATCAGGTGTCGGGAGGCCGGCCACGCCAAGTTGAAGACAGGGCAGGAACCGGAGAACGTCCAACTCAAAACAACCGAGTATCCGGCCTCCGGAGGGAGAGAAATATTCATGTCGTACGAGGATGTTGAGAACGACATCCTCGTCGCCTTCGTCAGATTGCGGATTCCGTCTAAGCTGGCCCACCGCCCGGAAATGAAAAAATCGGGAATCATCCGCGAGTTACGAGTTCTCGGCGAGGCCGTGCCTTTCGGAGAGCGGAAGGAGGATGCCTGGCAGCACAAGGGCTACGGTGAACTTCTCATCGACGAGTGCAAATCTGTAATCCAAAATGCTGGCCTGGAGAATTTACTGGTCATGAGCGGCGTCGGCGTCCGCGGTTATTATCGAAAACTAGGGTTCGAGAGGGTCGGGCCGTATATGGGTAAAAAGATTACTTGATGAGCAGCAAGTTCACTTGATGATAATACTGGCATATCCCACGACCTCGTCCATCGGGCGCACGTCCCCTGATGTCGCATATTTCAGAAGTTCGGCAGACTGGCCGCCCACCGCCTCCAGCATAGCCATGATGGGTCCGTAGCCGCACGCCGAAATCCTGTGCTTAGCTACGGTCTGATACAGCCCCTTAGAGTCCAGTTCCAGGATTTTATCGACAGCCAGCATGTCCTTCTGCTTGGCGACATCAGGCGGTACGTAGTGGCTGAAGTCGGAGGACGCGATAACAACGGCATCCAGACCCGCAATCGCCTCGCGCACAATATGCCCGACCTCGACCGCGGTGTTGTAGTCCTGCATCTTCATGGAAATCGGCACGAATTTTTTTGTCTTCTCGAAGTACTGGATGAACGGAAGCTGCACCTCGGCGGAGTGCTCGTTCCTGTGTGAATTTATGGTGTCGTCGATGATACCGGTGTGAATCTTGCCAGCCAGCTCCTTGTCGACCTCCATCACGCCCATCGGCATGTCGAAGTCCTCGGTCGTCAGCGCCACTCCGCTTCCCATGCCTGTATGGTTCGGCCCGATGATGATAAAGACATCCGGGAAACCGTCCTTGGCCAGCGCTCCGAACCCGTGCGCGGCAACAGGCCCGGAGAACATGAACCCGGCATGCGGAGACACCATCCCTTTAATTTTCCGCTCACCAGAAACAGCCAGCTCCGGGATTTTGCCGGGCCCCAACGGGCTTCTGAAGCATGCCTCCACCTGTTTCCTGAGGCTTTCCTCGGTGCCTGCGTAGAATTGTCCGGCGACAGCGGGATATCTCATAGTGATGTATATGTTCGTCGGGGTTGATAAACATTGCTATGTATGTTTGGCCAGTCGTCATTTTTCCCGCTCAGTTTATTTCTGCTGCCCACCCCATCCAATCTCTTCTCCCCCCACCCCGCTCCTGCGCTGGCTTTTCCCAAACCCCCAAAAGCCTGCTCGGAGCGCGAGAATAGAAACTTATAAGTGTGAGATTAAACATATATTCAATATACGAAGGAGGAAGAATGAGGAAAGTGGGTGTGGTCTGGCTGTCTTGCCTATTGGTTTTCGCAAATGCTATAATTATCATTGGCACTGTAGAAGGCATTGGTTCTGTTCACAACATCGACACAGATGAATACTTTACTACAATTCAATCTGCGATTGACGACCCAGATACTTTGAATGGGCACACGATTGAGGTTGCGGCTGGGACATATTATGAGAATGTGGTTGTGGATAAGGAATTGACAATTATTGGAGAAGATAAGAATACAACCATTATCACACCGACTATTGCTGGAGATGTTATGGAAATTGAAGCAAATAATGTGACAATAACAGGATTTACAATAACAGGTGCAATTGATGGAAATGGTATTCGTATTGGAGATAGTGGACAAGAACACCAATATGCCCACGTCTACAACAATATTATTTCTAGTAATGACATAGACGGCATCCTTCTTACCTTTTCAGATAACAATGTCATTCAAAATAATACCCTCTATGACAACCTCTGGAGAGGACTTTCTGTCATATCAGCTTCCCATAATAATATCATAGAGAATAACGAAATTTATTCAAATTATTATGGGATAGATTACTACACTTCAAATAATGTCATTAGATTTAACACAATTGAGAATAATGATCGAGGAATCATAATACGCTCCGTTGGTTGCGTTAATACTCGGGTTTATAATAACAATTTTATTAACAATATCGATTACCAAGCCTATGATATAGCACTTGATTGTGTATGGAATGATTCCTATCCAATTGGGGGTAACTATTGGTCTGATTATCTTGGACCTGATGTGATGTCTGGACCCTTGCAAAACGTACAGGGAAGTGACGGAATGGGCGACACGCCTTACACAAATATTGTAGGACCAGGCGGTAATCAAGACAATTACCCATTGATGGAACCGTGGGAAATCCCACCAGCTCAAAAAACAGCAACCGCCACCGGCCCCCAGGGAGCCAGCCATGACCCAATCATATCCTTGACTTACGAATGGACTGACTCCCCATCTGCAGTAGACCTTTATTATTCCACGAATAATGGAAGTTCTTGGAACTATCTTGGGACAGATTACACAATAGATGGCAGCCATGACTGGACGCCAGTATCTGACCCATGCCCAAAACCATCAAAGTTCTACTGGATTGCAAATGCACAAAATGGAACAGATGATGTAGGGGTACCTGCAAATGGAACACCTCCTGAGGCAGGCCCATTCAATTGGAATACCTATGATGTATCAATTAGTAATGGAGATCAAATAACGAGTTCATCTGGCATTTGGCAATTTGTGTCAGTTCCCTTAGATGTAAACGCAGATGTGTTAACGGTGTTTGATGATAGTCTGTGGGGTGATGGAGGTACTGCCTGGGACATCATCTACTGGTACGACCCGACGGACGCGACAGACCCCTGGAAATCCTACAACAAGAACTGGGGTGGCATACAAGATATGCCAGACTTAGTCAATAACCACATGGGTTTCTGGATACATATTATCGAAAATAATGGGGACGGAGTATTGACTGCTGGGGAGGGTGCCGAATCAGGCATTGTCCAAATTGAACTGCATGCTGGGTGGAACCTGGTCGGCTATCCGTCAAATACACAGATGCAGGCACAGGATGCCCTGCCTGGCTGGGGAACCACGGTGACGAAGATCGGTTATTACGACGATACGGCGCCGTACGACATAATCGAAACGTCGGACGGGTCGACCGTAATGTCTGCGGGAAACGCGTACTGGGTATATGCAACTGCGGCGACGACTTGGACTCTCAACTGATGACCCAAACATTAACAAATATAACGCAAGGTTAAAATCCCCGTGCTGTATACAGGTATTGCAGAAGGTGATGATTATGTTGAGCGAAATCAATGACTTCATCGGGATGGAAGTGTATACTGACAGGGGCATAGCCCTAGGCAACATCGACGACCTGGTTATCGAGACCGACACCCAGAAGATCGAGGGCCTGTTCATCGGAAACCCTAATCCGCTCTTGGTCGAGCACTCGAGGCCGGTCAGCGTGCCGTACAGGTGGATTCAGAGCGTCGGCGACGTTATCGTTTTGAAGTATTTCCCTAAGTTCGTGGAGACCGAGCCGACACCTGAAAGAATACCGAAAATCAGGAAGCTGGCCGACGAGGTAAAGCACTTCGCTCATGCAGCCGAAGAGAAGATCGTCGAGGCTGAGCACCACGCAATCGACAAGGTCAAGGCTGTCGAGCACTCGGCAGTCGACAAGGTCAAGGCCGCGGAGAAGAAGCTCGAGAGTGGGATTCACAAATTCTAAAACAATCATCCTCTGGATGAATGTTTTATTCCATCAGCCCCACTTTTTTCTTTTTATAGGACCTCACTGTGCTGGCTCTGGCTCCAAAAAGAAAAAAGACGGACAAAATAAGAAAAACCCGCCAGAGCCTGCTCGTTCGGTAATCGAGAACACTCTGGTCACCTGCTCTTATTGACGAGTAAAATGAGTCATTAAGTCTGTCGTGGCTCGTCCACGACTAGACGAAAATCAATTGTTGAATTACGTTAAATCATTATTTATTGTAACTCTGTTATGGGCTGAGTGAAGATGAGATAAAGATAATTGAGGGAGAGATATGAAAACAGCAGTATATTTTGAAGAAAAAAGAAAACGTGAAACAGAGTTTAAAATTGAAGAAGATTTTGAGACTCTGGTAATTGATAATTCAAAAGTTATCTTTGGTAAAAAATCGGTTTATCTTGATGCTAAAAAATTAATAAAAAGCAAAACTTTGGGCGGAGCAGTCCCAGATGGCTTTCTTTTTGATCTATCTGATAAAGAAAATCCAGAATTTTATATTGTTGAAGCAGAGCTTGCCAAGCATGATTTTTATCGTCACATTTTTCCCCAAGTAACCAAATTTCTTGCGTTTTTCAGAAGTGAAGAGAGCAAAACCCGTTTAGTAGATGTGGTCTGGACTGCATTTAATGAAGATACCAATGTTTTGGCTGATTTGAAAACCAATATCGGCCAGGGTGAAATTTATAAGTTCTTGAAGGATACCATTGATGATAGCCAGAACATTTTGATAGTAATTGATGATGAGCTAAAGGAATTTCATGAAATCCAAAGAACATACACAGATACCTGGGATAAAAAAGTGAAGGTAATTGTTGTTAAAAATTATGGAACTAAGAAAAAAGGAGTAATAACAGTCATGCCACCATTTGAACAAATAGATTTCATCGATGCTCCTACAATGGAAGAGAAGGATATTGGTGAACAAATCAAATATACTGAAGAATTTCATCTTGAAGGAACTAGCCAGGCGGTCAAAGATATATATAATAAAATAAAAAGTGAGATGTTAGAATCATATCCAAATCTTACTATAAATCCAAGGAAATATTACATTTCTCTCAAAGATAATAAAAATTTTGCTTTTATCCAGATTAGGAAAAAGAAAGTTAGAATTGTTGTGATTTTAGCAGAAAATGAAGTGAAAAAGAGAATAAAAAATAAAAAGATTAAGAGTTTGACACGTAGTGTACAGGATTTCTGGGGGGGTCCTAGTTGTGATATTATTATAGAGAACCCAGATGAACTGTCAGATGTAATTGACGTTATAAAAGAGGCCAAGAAGAAACAGGACTAAACCAATGTATGGAGAGGGGATTGGGATTGTAGAGGGAGAAACCTAATTCACTTGACAGCCAGATAAGTTAATTTGAATCAATTATTGTTTTAAATATGTCCTTTTGTAAAATGAATAAATCATCTAACATCATATCCGTCAATTTTATTATATCCATCTTAAATTTGACCTTTGTTTTTTCTAAACCAAGCCTTGATTTTTTGTTTACCCATAGTTCAAATTCCAAATAAGGAAATCTCGGATCGATACATTTCTGATATGTGTTTTGAGATTTTTTACATTTCGATAGCTTAAAGACCTCCTCCAAATAATCATTAAAAACACCATATTCCTTTCTCTTGACAAAGGGCATATCCTTTATCTGGATTATAGGGTTTTGATTATTTTTAAGATATTCCAATTCTTTTGGATTATGGACAATGCTGTTCCTGATATACGCATATATACACAAATTTATAGATTCATTAATCGAGTTATAATAAGATGGCAGATTATGTTCTGGATTTCTTAGGAAAGACAATATATCTTCAAATTTAATCACTTCAGTTTCGTCTTTGTCTCGTTTCAATACTCCAGTTTCGTGAAAATTGATGGAAATCAATATCAATTCTACTAAAGATGTTGTAAAGCTTTCGAACCGTGATAAAAATACTTCTTCAATCCAGTCAATCTCTTTCCATTCAAATCTGTTCGATATATAATCTATTTCTTCTTTCAAAGTACAGAGATAAGCTGTTTTCCTACATATCAACTCTAGTATTTCGATTTCTTTAGGATATTCTTTCTTTAACTCATCCAAATAAAAGAAAATTGGAGAGAATTCACTACCATGCTTACCTGGAATTTTAGACCATTTGTAAAAATTAATCATGCCATAATATGAATCCATTGTCTCATATCTACTTGGTTTTTTCAAGATTTCTTTTGGTAAATAAACATGAGTGCCAGGAACATTTCTCATTTTTTCCATAACTTCAATATCTTCTTTAGATAATTTTCTCTTTTGTCCTTTCTTGCCATCTTTTTTTGACATGTTTACCTCAGGTGATAATACTATACTATAATAAATCACGTTAGGCACAGGGAGAACATCCTCGCCTATGCTCCTCCGACCCCCGCCCCCTCCCTCATCTGCTCTTCCAGAAACTTCTGCATCTCCTCTTTCTTCGGCAGTTCCAGCTGATATTTGGAAACGAATAATTGATTGTCCATGCCTGCCAGTGCGTATTCCACCAATGTGTTGTTCTTTCTCGTGCACAACAGGATTCCCACAGGAGGATTGTCACCCTCGGACATCTCGTTCTTCATATACCAGTTCACATAGGTGTTGAGCTGGCCGATATATTCGTGGCCGAAATCGCTGACTTTCAATTCCAGCAGAACATGACATTTGAGGATGCGGTGATAAAACACCAAATCCACGAAGAAATACTCGTCTCCGATGAGGATGCGTTTCTGCCTGGCCTCGAAACAGAAACCGTGTCCGAGTTCGAGAAGGAAATCCTGCAATCGGTCGAGCAATGAATTTTCCAAGTCTGACTCGCTCATCACCTCTTTGGATTTGAGCCCTAGGAACTCAAAAACATATGGGTCACGAATGTTCAACGCAGGAGATTCTGCTTCCGCGCTGGCTCTCACCAGCACTGCCAATTTTTCCTTATCCCTTGACAGGCCAGACCTCTCGTAGTAGAGGGATGCAATCTGCCGTTTCAATTCCCGCACCGACCAGTTACCACACATGCATTCGATTTCGTAAAAGGCACGTTTCGATTTGTCATCTAATTTGAGCAGTTCGGCCAGATGTGAAAAGGAAAGTTTCTCAATCAGTGTTATTCCGCTTGTTGCCAATTCGGGAGTCACCGTCTCCCGTTTCGGCTTTGCTCGATCCAGTGCAGGAAGCATCGCTGTAAATTCGGGATTCAGAGTCTCCCGCATTTGTGGATATGCCAGATAAAATTGCCTGTACCTTCGTAATTCCCGCGTTTCAACACGTTTTATTCCTGTTTTTTGCAATTGATAGGCCAATTTTTCTAGTAATTGTTCACCATATGTCGCTCTGTCGCTTCCGTCCAGTTCATATTCTCTGATGTAAAACCCGATCATCCAGTTTCTCAATGTCAAGCTGACATTCACGGCCTTGGCAGCCTCCCCCGCCAACTTGTCATGAACCTGTTGGATTGTATGTACCAAATCATCAAAGGAAAAATGTTCATTTTCCACAACCATCATTTACCAATCTTCGTCTAAGTATATAAACACGTTTTGAGGGTGACTGAAAGTAAAAAAAATACTCGCATACGGCGGTATTAGAAGCTCTCCAGATGATTGTTTTAGTACTCCGACAGGCTTCCGTCAACCCTGGACATGTTTTCGATTTTTTTGTACACTGCCCAGCCGATGAACGGAGTCAACAGTCCGAATAGAGTTATTACCACCAGTTCTGCGGGAAGCGACGACATGAGTTCCGGCTCCGTGCCGCTCATCACCGACCTGAAGCCGTCCACGCAATAACTAACAGGAATGATTTTGCTGATGTAGTTCACAATGACGTCCGGCAGCGCGCTGAACGGAAAGAACATCGCGCAGAAGATCATGAAGAAGAACTGGAGGAAGTTAGCCAGCAGTGCGGCGGATTCCTTTAATTTCAGGGTGATGGCAGAGAAAATGAAGCCCAGCCCGATGAACCCGATTATGCTGATGAACAGGATATATAACCCGAGAGCTAGATTGGCGATCGGCATCCCGCCGAGGACGTAATACAGCATGACCAGGGCCACAACCGTATTCAGGGCCGTCCAGAGGAATGAAGCAAAGATTCTGGACACCATGTTGCTGTACCTGTTGACAGGCGACATGTAGAATGCCTCCAGCGTGCCCTGCATCTGCTCGTCCCGAATGGTATAGCCGATGTCCCAGAGCGTGCTCGTGAGGAACATGAACATGACGAAGCCGTACGCGATTATGCCGGACAGGAAAGTAATGTCGCTGTCAGCTCCGACGAACATCGTGGCAGCCAGCACGAACATAAGTGTGAAAAGAAGTATGGTCCCAAAACTTGTGACGAAGTTAATCGGATATCTGGTCATGACGATGAAGTGCTTCTTCGACATTGTGAGGAAGGCCGCGAAGCTGTCACGCCAGCTGTGGTGCTTGATCCTGTGGATGCTCAAAACTGGCCGACCCCCTCGTTCTTCCTGATGCCGTCCTCGATCTTGCGGAACGCCCAGAGGCCCATCAGCGGGAACACGAGCGCGAACAGCCAGAGCACCGCGAAATCGATATACCAGTGCTCCATGAAGTAGCTGAGGTCGAGTATTGACGACCTAACGCCGTTCGTCATCCACGTGGGCGGAAAGCACAGGGCCAGATACTCCATCGCCTTGGGGAAAATCTGAATCGGGAAGTACACGCCCATGATGAAGGATATACCGAGCTGGGCGATGTTTATCAGCGCATTCGCCTCTCTAATTTTCATGACTATGCTGCCGAAGAAGAAGCTGACGCCCCACAACGGGATGATGCCGGCCAGCAGGAAGAGGATGGCGATCAGGAACTGCCCCTGGAACGGCCAGACGCCGAAGATCAGGCACCCGATTGTGAACGAAACGAAGAACGCGAGGATGGAGCGGATGTTCGCATACAACGAAATACCGGCCAATACCAGCATCCGCGACGCAGGAGCCAGATATATCGATTCGAGGGTTCCCGTAAACCTCTCGCGCCTAATCCAGAAACCCACCTGCCACAGAGAGCTGGACACTATCATGAAAACGTTGGCCCCGATGAGCATGTAGACCTGGAACAGCTGGGTCGATGCGCCGGTCAGGTTCATCAGGTTCGTGTTGAAGTTCTCTCCCGCCGCGCTGACACTGCCGGCAAACGCGATGCCGAGAAGAACTGGCATCGCCGCGAAAACGATGGGTATACTAATGTCCATGAATACCCAGCCGCGGTATCTGGCCAGGGTCTTGAAGCGGGCGACAGCCACCGTCCATATGATGTCCAGCTTCGTCCGCCAGTTGAACTCACTTAGGCCCGTCCTTTGCATCATCCTTCACCACTACCCTGGTATCGACGCTCAGTGAGCGGCCGGTCAGTTTGATAAATACATCTTCGAGTGTCACGTCCGTCGGGCTGATGTACTCGATGTGCCCGTCGTTGGCTGTTATCGTCTGGATGATGCCGGGCAGGAGCTTCCGCGAGTTTTCGCAGATGACAGACAGAGTTATATGCCCGTTCTTCTGGGACTTCACAACGGCATCTCTCACACCGGCCAGCGCCTTCATCTCGTCAATCGCCTTCTGAGGAATAATGCCCTCGATAGCCACCGAGCTCTCTTGTTCGATGGTCTGTCGAAGTTCATCCGGCGTGCCGATTGTCATTATCTTGCCCTTGTCGATGATAGCCACCCTGTCGCACAACTCCTCTGCCTCCTGCATGATGTGGGTCGTGTAAACGATGGTGTGGCCCTTGGCGTTCAGGCCTTTCACGATCTCCCGCAGTTCCTTCGCAACGTGGACGTCCATCGTCACCGTCGGCTCGTCCAGGATGATTATCGGCGCCTCGTTGACCAGCGCCTTCGCGAAGGCCAGTATCATCTTCTGCCCGCTGGAATAGGTCTCAACTGTCCTGTCGATGAAGTCGTGCAGTTTCAGAAGCTCGACCAATTCTTTTATCTTCTCCTTCCGCAGCTTCTTCGGCACGTGATATAAGGCCCCGAAATAATCCAGGTTCTCGCGGCCGGTCAGTTTCCAATACATCCCGCGCTCGCCCATCAACATGCAGCCGAGCGACGCCCTGACCATGGTGTCCTCCTTTTCGAGGTGAAAACCATTAATTTTCGCCTTGCCAGCAGTCGGAAGAAGAAGTGTGGTCAGGCACTTGATGAGGGTTGTCTTGCCGGCACCATTCGGTCCCAGGATGCCGAAAATCTCGCCTTCCATGATGTCCAGGTCGACATCGATGAGGGCACGGACCTTCTTCCTCTTGCCCTTGAAAACACCGCCTTTTCGCTCTTTGGAACTGAAGGTTTTGGACATGCCGCGAATCTGAATGATGGGTTTGGCCATGGCAATCTGATACCAGCCCGAGTATATAAAAAAAGTGGAAAAAAGTGTCCAGCCCCATTTCTCTTTTTTTGTGGGACCGAGCGAGCAGGATTGCCCGAGTTTTTCTTGTGATCCTTCTTAGATGGCTGGCGCAGCCTGCCGTCCTTCTTATGATTGACGAAGTTCAATCATGAAATATTTACCTAGAGCCAGCGCAGCGAGGTCCATAAAAAGAAGAAATAGGGCTCGGAGCGGAAGGTTTAAGTCCTTGTTCGAACATTCTCTTCATCGGTGTGAAACATGCAAATCAAAATCGACTGGCATCGCATAGGCATGTCCGCGTTCTACCTAGGGCTCATCGGGCTGGTGTGCTACCTGCTATTAACGGTACTCTCGTTTTTCGTCCTCGCCGAGGAGAGCTGGGGCATCTTCAACATGTGGAGCATCGGCAGATTCGTTGTAATTATATCTATCACCAGCGGACTGCTTCTTGGGGGCTGGCTTTTATCGAGGAAGACTTGTCCAATTAGTGATTCCTAACCCGCCTTCCGGCCCCCCACCAGGCTAGTACATTGTAGGGACCCACCCTTACCCGCCTTCCTGCCCCGCCTTCCTGCCCCCCGCCACACAGAGTTATTGCTGATACCCTCCCTACTTTTTCAAAAGACAGGCGAAGAGACAAGCGAAGACTGCCGTATGCTCATCGTTAACAGTTTATCGAAACTCGAATCTAAAACTCTGGATTCGAGAGGTTGAGCATATGGCTGCTTGAATGAAACATTCAGCGGAAGCTGATTGTTTCAGGGTTCGAGGCGGTGCATGTCCCTCGGGAATAAAACACACTCTCTGATGTTAGCCAGGTTCAGGATCATCTGCAGGAATCTCTCAACCCCGAAGCCGAAGCCGCCGTGCGGCGGCATTCCGTATTTGAACGCCTTGAGGTAGAAGTCGAACGAGTCTGGATTGAGGCCCGCCTCCTCGAGCTGGCTGACCAACTTGTCGTACCTGTGCTCGCGCATGCCCCCCGACACTATCTCCTGCCCGCAATAGTCCAGATCGAAGTAGCCGGTGAGTTCAGGGTTGTCGTCGTTACGCCTCGCGTAGAACGTGCCGACCTTGAGTTCGGTCGGAAAATCGGTGATGAAATAGAGGTCGTGGCCTTTCTCCTTCATGATCTTCCCGAGGCCTTTCTCCGCCTCGGTGTCGAGGTCGCCTTTCAGGTCGATACCTTCAGCTGCCAGCATCTCTTTCACCTCTGCATAGGTCAAGCGCGGGAAAGCCCCCTCCGGAGCCCTGAAGTCCGGGTTCAGCGTCCGGATAAGGTCGCCGTATTCCCTGTCCAGTGCGGCCAGAATATTGATGGTCATTTCTTCCAAAATGTCCATGACCTCGTGAGACGTGTCTACAAACGACATCTCGACGTCTAGAGAGCCGAATTCGGCTATGTGGCGCACCGTATCCGATTCCTCCGCCCGAAACGCCGGCGCTATCTCGAAGATTCTCTCGAAACCGGAGGACATCAGCGCCTGTTTGTACAGTTGCGATGACTGGGCCAGATATGCCGGCTTGCCGAAATAGTCGAGCTCGAAAAGCGTCGAGCCGCCCTCCGCTCCCGCAGCCACTATCTTGGGCGTACTGACCTCGATGAACCCGTACTCTATCAAAAATCGCCTGGTCTCTTGAAGAACGACGTCGCGCACCTTGAATATGTCAAAAACCTCCGGCTTCCGCAGGTCCAGGAACCGGTTGTTCAGCCGCGTGTCCAGGTCTGCCCCTACCTTGTCGATGACGCCGAGAGGCAACGGCGTCATGGCCTCGCTGAGTATCTCGAAACAGTCTGGCAAAAGCTCGTAGCCGGACTTCGCCTGCTCGTTGGCCTTGACCTCGCCCTTGAAGGCAACCACAGATTCTCTGGGTATGTTCGTGATATCCTTGAAAACGTCGTCACCCAGCTTCTTTTTTAAGGCGGTAACTTGCGTTACCCCGGTTTTATCCCTGACCTGGAGGAAAGCTATGCCTCCCAGATTTCGCGTGTCCTGGACCCAGCCAGCAACCACGATGTCATGGCCCACGGCGATATCCGAGCTGAGCACCCTGTCCTTCAAAGTGATGCACGACATACTAATCAACCTGACATCCAGTACGCTCTAATAAAATCTGCGTTTTTGAGCGGGCTGAGACCGCCGTATGCTCCACCAATTGCACTCAAACGGTCAAAGCAAAAATCTGGCTTTGACCATTTGAGCATATGGCTGCTTGAATGTAAACTTCCAGACTGAAGGGCTGGTAGTTTACGCCTTCATAACTCCGCTATGTCCTTGTGGAAAAAATGTGCATCGACGACTGTCACTCCCTCGACTGGCTCGTAGTCATCAACGTGTCCGAACCAGTACACTACAATGCCCTTTCCGAAAATCTCGGTGTAGGGAATGAGCTGCTTCTTCATGTTTTTCCGGATTTCGACCCTGTCCCCGAAGTTGGCCTTTGACTCTATCCAGATGCATTCCTCCGTGCCCACGAACAATGGCTTTTCGAGGAGAAAATCAGGCGTTTTCCTGAACTCGGCCTTAAGGTCGTCCTCTCTGCGATAGGTGATGTAATTCCTGTCCAGCCACTGGGCCAGCCTCTCTTCGCCCTTTCTGCCCCTCTCGGTTTGTATATCCATGCCGACAGGTGAATAGATGATGTCTGCTTTTGCAGCTTCAGGGATCTCTCTTTTCAGCCTTGAATCTTTAATGCTCTTCGGGTCTCTGACGAACTTCCAGTAATCCTTTCTTGAATAGCCCATCTCCTTGACCAGAATGAGGGAAAGCAGAACCGGGGGAAAGTCCTCTCTGTAGGCCAGCTGGAGAAGTTGCGTGCCCTTTTTCCATTGCCAGAGCAGTCTTTCGGCCTTGTTTTGAACCCTGTAGTAACGTTTGGTGGCGTCGCGGACGACCCTGTGGGTGTAGAGAATCAGAAAGAGCTCCTTCATGTCCTCGTTCTCTTTGGCCAGTCTGTTTATGTCAGATGGCTTTTGCAGTTGCGAAACTAGTCGCTTATAATCGTCCGTGTTCATGTGAAATTATCCTGAAGTTGAGGTAATCGCCACGTAAGTGCAGTAATTAATAAAAACCTTTCTGACAAGAGTATATAAAACTTCCTATAATAATATGCATAATTAGACAGGTATTTCATTTTTTTTATAATTTTTTTGGCCAAGGCTGTATGAATTGACTGGCACAACAATCGAAAAATCCTTTAATCAGCTCAGGTTTGGGTACATGGAATTATGAAGGTTGCGATGTATTACAGCAACAGCGATGTCCGAACCGAGGAGCTCACTAAGCCGGAGATAGGGCCGAATGAAATACTGGTCAAGGTCAAGGCCAGCGGTATCTGCGGCAGCGACTTGATGGAATGGTACAGGGTTAAAACGGCTCCGCGGGTACTCGGCCACGAGATAGCAGGCCAGATAACCGAGGCGGGAGCGGATGTCAAGGATTTTAAAGTTCGCGACCGCGTATTCGTATCACATCACGTCCCGTGCGACACCTGTGACCACTGCCAAAAGGGAAACCACACAGTCTGCGAGCAGCTCAGGACGACCAATTTCGACCCAGGCGGATTTGCAGAATACGTGAGAGTCCCCGAAGTCAACATGAAGAACGGGGTTTTCATCCTGCCAGACAACATGTCGTACCCTGCCGGCACCTTCATCGAGCCGCTCGGCTGCGTGGTCAGGGGACAGCGGACCGCTGGCGACCCGAAAGGGAAGACAATCCTAATCATCGGAAGCGGCATTTCCGGCATGCTCCATCTACTGCTGGCTCGTGCAAAAGGAGCGGAGAAGGTGTTCGCAACCGACGTCTCGGACTTCCGTCTCAAAATGGCGAAAGACCTCGGCGCTTTCGCCACATTCCACGCCAGCCAGGACATTCCGAAGAAGGTCAAGACGTGGAACAAGGGGAAGCTGGCCGACATGGTTATTGTTTGTGCGGGCGCGCCGTCTGCGATGAAGCAGGCGCTGGCCTCGGTGGAAAAAGGCGGCACCATTCTTTTCTTCGCGCCGACCAAGCCGGATGTGATTACGGAGGTGGAGATATGGGAACTCTGGAAGAACTGCATATCGCTGGCCACCAGTTATGCAGCCGCCCCGGAGGACATCAAAGAGGCGATACAACTCCTCGAAACGAAGGAAGTGGACATCCGCCAGCTTATCACCCACAAGCTGTCGCTGGACGAGACTGCCAAGGGCTTCAAATTGATGGTCGAGGCGAAGGACAGCCTCAAGATAATTATCGAGCCTCATAAGTAGCCAGTCATTTGTTTTTTGGCCCACCCCATATTTTTGGTGGGTCGATTCCCGCCCCATCCCGTGGGCAGGCCCCCCACCCTTCCGCGTCTGCGCCGGGTGCACCCGTCCCCCCGCACCCTGCTCGACGCGGGTTGGGCTGTCCGGCTGGCTCAAGTAACGATTTCCTCGATTTTGCCCATTTCGATTGCGCGTCTTATTTCGAGAGCCAGACGTCTGCCGGTGCTCATCTCGGTGCGCCACAGGGCATTGCCGTACGGATGCCCGACTGCCATGTGGACGTTCGTCCCGCCGCCGACCCTCGGAGCCACGTCGTAGATGTAGAAGTTCAGGTCCTTGTCTACACAGGTCTGGAGGCAGAACGGCCCGATGATGCCGGGAGCGTAATGCTCCTTGCTGGCTGCCACGAATTTCTCGGCCAGGTCGAAGGCCTTTTCGAGCAGGGATTCTCGCAGCGTCGCGGAGTTGTGGCCGCAGACAGTATACTCCGGCATCTGCTGCTCTCCGACCAATGTCATCTGCTGGGGGCTGGGCAATCGCACGTGACCGTCCAGCGAGGTCTCGAACCGCCAGTCTATCCCGATGAGCTCGATGGGGTTCATCTCTGTCTCGATTGGCGAATAAAAGAAATCCAGATTGAAGACCGGCCCGACGACGTACCTCTCGATCCTGGCCTGGGCCAAAGCCTCCTCGGTGATAACGTCGTTCTTCAGCAACTCAGATGATTTTTCCTGATATTCCGAATAACTGGCTACCGTGAAAAATCCCCTCTCCAATTTCTTGACTTTATGCGGCAACTTCACCATCACCAGCGAGTCGATGTCCCTCGGGCTCTCCAGTTTTTCCGGAAACGGCAGGCCCGCTTTCTCCAACAGCCAGTAATAATCCTGAACCTCGCCTCTCTCCTCACTTCTCAGCATGTTGCGGCTGCCCACCATCGGAACCCTGAAATCGTTCTCTATGGCGTCGATGCTGGTGTAGGAGGTGAAGGAGCGATTCGGGACAAACAGGACATTCTCATCAATCAGCCGTTTCTGATTGTCAGTCAGCATGAGCTCGTTGAACTTGTCGAACACCCAGAACTCGTCGACCATTCCGCGGATTACCTTGCCCGACGCATCCCTCTGCGCCCTGAAGAACTCGGTGTAGGTCTTCTCGCGGCCTTTCTGGCAGACGGCCAGTGTGGGAAGCCCTTCGGCGATCGCGCCGTCGCACACGTCGAGTGCGGAATGGGAAGCCACCATCCCGACCTTCACCTTATCCAAATCATAGTTGCTGGCTATCTCCCGGATGTCCTTCCTGTCTATCATGCTATCACGCTTGCGACCACAATGAAAACCTTGTATAATAAAACTACTAAACCTTTAAAACTCGCAGCACCATTTCACCCCGGTAATTTCGATGCTGGGAATCCTTCGAGCGATAGCCGCCCTTTTCCTGATATTTTTCATTCCGGGATATTTTTTGGTCCAGGCATTATTCCCGCGAAAGGGAGAGCTGGACAGGGAATTCGACACCCTATATCGGATTTCCATCGCGATAGGTCTCAGCATCGTCATCACGATTTTGACCGGCTTCGCCCTGAACTTCCTCGGCCCGAATCCCGACACGGGAATAGGATATTTCACCACTGGCTACATCGTCCTCACCCTGTTATCAATATCATTCTCCTTCTTCCTCATCGGTTGGCTCAGGGGCGCTTTTCCAATTCTCGGAAAGTGGCATCCGGTGCTCATCCGCAACCCGCCGCCGGACCCAAGAAGCCTTGTCGGGCTGGAGATCAGAGATAGAAAAAAGGCGTTCCACCACCGCCTCATGGTAAACGAGAAATTCCAGCTGCTGGATGCCATCGAGGACATGGAGAAGAAGGAGGCGATGCATTCGGGAGAAATGCAAACTTATTACAGGAAAAAGCAGCTTGACCTCCAGAAGAAGCTGAAAGACCTCGAGGCCCAGATCTGGGAAATGGAGAACAGCGAGAGGATGGTTTGAAGATGAAGAATCGAGGAGCATGAAGAGTATGAAAAAACCGCTTACGGAAAACAAACTGGTCATCGCGGTACGCATAGACCTGAAGCTCAGCCCGGGCAAGCTGGCTGCCCAGGTTTCTCACGCCTCGGTGAACTGCGCTTTCGCCTCCAAAAAGTCGAACCCGAAGTGGTTCAAGAAGTGGTACGACGAGGGCCAGCGGAAGGTCGTGCTCAAAGCACACGACATTGAAGAACTGAGGGAGTTGCAGCATCTGGCCAAGGTGAATAAATTACCTCATTCGCTGATTACCGACGCCGGCCACACGGAATTGCCGCCGGGGACGGTGACCTGCCTGGGAATAGGCCCGGCGCCGGAAAATCTGGTGGACGCGGTGACAGGGCAGTTGGCTCTGCTCTAAATGGAGGGTCGAAAACCCTTTTGGCCCGCCCCATATTGCGGGTGGGTTGTTTCCCGTCCCGACCAGTATCTATTTTGCTGCCCGCCCCATCCGGTGGGTTGGCCCCCCACCCTTTCGCTCCTGCGCTGGGCATACCCGTCCCCCTATGCCCTGCTCGGAGCGACTGGAATATCTAGCCTGTATCGAATAATTACTTTCTCGCTATCTTCCTGGCGATGATTGACAGGATGAGGCCGATTAGTCCCAGGTTGACGCCTGTCATGAGCTGCACGAGCTGGTCTTCCAGAAGGCCGACAACGATCAGGATTATCAGGCCGATGAGACCGAAGCCAGCCCCGATGGATATCAGGGTCTTTCCTGAGGATACTTTGTTCTTTCTCTTCATCTTGGCCTTCGAGACGAAAAGCCAGGAGCCGAAGATGACCAGAAGTCCGCCGAGCGAGCCCAGGATCATGAGTATCAGGAACACGTACTTCAGGGCCTCGATGCCGGTGAGCGTTATGGCGGCATTGCCCATTGCGGCCCACGTGGACAAGCCAGTTATCCCGGCTATCAGCATCAGGAAACCGCCGATAAGGCCGATCAAGAACGCTCTCTGGTTTGCAGTTCTCTTGGATTTTCCCATCTAATTCTCTCCGATGATTTCTCTTAATTTCGCAAAATTCGATGAATTCTGAGTGAGGTGCTCGCGGGCAGGGGCCAGTATGTCCGAGATGTGACCTGCAACCGCGTTCTTCAGGTCTGCCGGGTGGAGGCCGTTCCTGTAAGCCACGACCAGGTCTTCATAGCTTTCGAACACCAGATCGCCGCCGAACTTCTCCGGCCTCTTGACCTCCATCTGGCCGACGAACGGGAATACGATAAGGCGGCAGTGGTCGAGCACCGGGTTTTCATCCACCTCGCCAGCAGGGCAGTAGGCCTTGTTGAACTTCGCCTGGATGTCCTCCGGCGTATCGTGGATGAAGATGCACGAGTTCGGGTCCGACTTGCTCATCTTACCCTCCGCGGCGTCCATGCGGCCCCCGCCCTGCAGCCCCATGAGCAACGGCCAGTGTAACGCAACCGGCTTCTTCTCGCCGAGCTTCTCGGCCGCGTCGCGGGCAAGCATATGCGCGTGCCTCTGGTCCATTCCGCCGAGTGCCAGGTCGACGTCCAGATGGTAGATGTCGGCAACCTGCATGGCGGGATAGATGAGCTTCGAGGCGTCGCTGTCCGCCTCGTCCTCGCTCCTGCCCATGATAGTCATCGCCCTCTTTATCCTGGCAACCGTGGACGCCTTCGATATCCTGAGCACCCGCTCCCAGTATTTCGGGTCGTCGACGAGCTCGTTCCCGTACCTGTAGATTATGTTCGGGTGGACGCAGCCCAGCCCTTCCAGGCAGTCCCGAAGATAATCGCCGCTGACCTTGATGTGGTCCATATTTGTGTCAAACTTGTCGTTCACCATCGCATGCCAGTCAGCCAAAAAGACAGTGGTTTTAAAACCCAGCTCTGCCACATCCAACAACTTCTTCGCGGCCAGCAAACCGCCGACATGCATCAGGCCCGAGGGCTCTATTCCCCAATACGAAATGAGCTCCTTGTCCGAAGCCAGAAGTGCCCTGGCTTCGTCCTCTGTCACGACCTCGGCGCAGTTGCCCATGAGTTTATGGAATTTTTCGTCTGTCATTGTGGGCGGGATAGCATATTCCATAATAAGTATTTTCTACCCCATTTACATCACCCTCCCATTTACAATTTGCGAGGGATAAAATGGCAAAATACAAGATTGCTTGGCTGCCCGGCGACGGTGTCGGGGTTGAAGTGATGGAAGCTGCGAAAATAGTGCTCGACAAGGTCGGGCTGGACGCCGAATACGTCCACGGCGACATCGGCTGGGAGTTCTGGAAGTCGGAGGGCGACCCCTTCCCGGAGAGGACGATCGAGCTGTTGAAGAACACCGATTGCGCACTATTCGGGGCGATAACCTCGATGCCGAAAGAGGAGGCCCAGAAAGCGCTGGCCCCGGAACTACAAGGTAAAGGCTTGGTCTATTCGAGTCCCATTGTCGGAATGCGCCAGCTGTTCGATCTGCACACGAACCTGAGGCCATGCATCGCGTTTTCCGGCAACCCGCTGAACTACCGCGACGACATCGATTTGGTTGTATTCAGGGAGAACACCGAGGGGCTTTACGCGGGAGTGGAGTGGCACCCAGTCCCGGAAGGCCTGAGGGCCGCGATGATGCAGCATCACAAGAAGATGGCCAGATTCGGAGAGACCGACCTCAACGACCTCGCGATTTCGACGAGAATTTTCACCAGAAAGGGATGCCAGAGGATTCTGCGCTCCGCGTTCGAATACGCGAAGAGGACCGGGCGCCCGACTGTCACGATTGTAGAAAAGCCGAACGTCATCCGCGAGACATCCGGCCTGATGGTCCGCGAGGCCCGGAAAATGCAGGCCGAGGAATATCCGGACATCCAACTCTGGGAGACTAACGTCGACGCGATGTGCATGTGGCTCGTGAAGAACCCGCAGGATTATTCCGTGCTGGTGTCCAGCAACATGTTCGGTGACATTATTTCCGATTTAAGCGCACAGCTGGTCGGCGGCCTTGGCTTTGCTTCGGCTGCGAACATCGGCGACAACTACGCGGTATTCGAGCCGACCCACGGCTCTGCCCCGAAATACACCGGCATGTACAAGGTCAACCCCATTGCGATGATTCAGGCAGCCCGCTTGATGGTCGAGTGGCTCGGCGAAACAGAGATGGCGGAGCACATCCTAAAAGCGGTTTCGGAGGTCATCGCCGAGGGCAAGGTCAGGACATACGACATGGGCGGGGACGCGAAGACGCTGGATGTGGCTAACGCGATAGCGGAGAAGCTGTGAGTTGATGCTCGAGTTCTGCGTTCTCGGAAGCGGAAGCAGCGGAAACGCGACGATTGTGAGAGATAAAGAGACCACATTACTTTTTGACGCTGGCTTCAGCGGAAAGGAGATAATAAACAGGATGAAGAAGGCAGGCCTCGACCCGAAGGAGATCACCGCGGTCATAGTATCGCACGAGCACGGCGACCACGTCAAGGGGGTTGGGGTGATGTCGCGCAGGTACGGCTTGCCAGTGTATGCAACACCCATAACTCACGACAACCACTTTTTGAGGGGCCAGAGGTTGGAGAACGAGGAGAGAATCTCGCCCACCAAGGCCTTCAAGATCGATGATTTCAAGATAACGCCTTTCGAGGTTCCGCACGACGCTAGCCAGACTGTCGGGTTCCGCATCGAGAACGGCGGAAAGTGCATGGCAATCGCGACAGACATGGGCCACGCCCCCGCGAAGGTTCAAAACAAGCTCAAGAACTGCGATGCGCTCGTTCTCGAATCAAACCATGACATCCAGATGCTGAAGGACGGGCCGTACCCTGCCTTTCTGAAAAAGCGGATTCTGAGCGAGAAGGGGCACCTGCCGAACGTCGAGACCGGGGAGGTGCTAGCCAAGGTGATTTCAGCACGCACGAAACACGTGACCCTCGCCCATCTCAGCCAGGAGAATAATTCACCGGAAGTTGCGCTCGGCACTGTCAAACAAATCCTTAAGTCGAAGAAAGTTGATGGGGTCATGATAGTTCCCGCGAGCCAGCATAGTCCCGCCGACATCGTGAGAATATAGATGTCGGCAGTAGCGCCGGGGATATTATCAAACTGGAGGAATGAGCATGGAAGGAGTCGACATCGTTGCGGAATTGATGAAGGTCGCGGCCACCACCGCCCCCAAGGGAGTGGGCCAAGATTTCGTGGATGTGAAGGTAGCCAGCAAGGAAGAGATTGCCAAAATAGCCGAAGAAATGTTCCGAATCGCGAAGGAGCGGGACGACCCCGGTTTCGAGAGGGACGGCAACAATTTGAAAAACTCGGAAGGGCTGGTCCTCATCGGTGTCAGGGAGCATCCCGGCCCTGGCCTGGACTGCGGTGCGTGCGGTCATGAATCCTGTGCGGACTTTGCGCAGGCCAGCAAGACCGGTGCCAACACCGACTTCGTGGGCCCGAGCTGCATGATAAGGCTTCTGGACATGGGGATCGCCCTCGGCTCGGCAGCCAAAACTGCTCAAATTCACAATGTCGACAACAGGATAATGTACCGCGTCGGCGTAGCAGCCAGGAACCTGAATATACTGGATTCGAAAGTTGTGATGGGCATCCCCCTAAGTGTGACCAGCAAGAGCCCCTATTTTGACCGGTAACTTGTCTATTTTGACAGTTGACCTTTGCAATAGCCAGCATTCCATTTTCTGTCGATTACGGCAAGGTTATCCCTCACCTTGCCGAGCTGAGTGCCGTCCTGCAGATACATCTCCGCATTTTGAATATTGGCCAGCTTGTTCCGCGCGACAACGCCGAAGAGCCGCGCGTTCTTCTCGTTCATGTACGTGCCGCCGCACATGTCGTTGAAGGCAGGCATGAGGATGAACTCCTTGCCGACTTTTTCATACTTCTCGGCGCACCTCTTTTTGGACCATTTTCCGCGTAGCCAGCACTTCGCAGTGCCCTTCGTCCCCAGGTTGTCGACAAATAAAGCCACCGGATGCAGGTGCGCGAATATCACCGTCTCGGAGGCCATGACCTCGGCGGACGGCCAGGCGTGCCCGTGCCAGATGCCGGCATCCCCCAGGACGAAGCCCTTCGACGAGTGCAATACAACGCCCTCCGGAAGAAACCGGCTCAGGTGCCCGTCGTGGTTGCCTGGTGCTATCTGGATGTTGTCTACAACAGCCAGCAGCTCATCGAAGAAGCGCGGTATCTCCCTCGACTCCTGGAAGCTGGACAGGGGGACGGAGTGCTTCACGTCACCCGCTATCGCCAGTCTTTCCGCCCCTGTATCGGCCAGCAGTTTCAGGAGGCGGTGCTTCATGTCGTCAGTCCTGCTGGGCATTTTAGCTCCGGATTCGAACATCTGGTGCTCGATGCCGATGTGGAGGTCGGCGATCACTAGGGTAGCTGCGCTTCCGCCGGTAGCCGAACCGTCGGAAGCCAGCTCCTCGATGAAGAGAGCTGATTCGTCGTGAATCGGGGTCACATTCATCGATATTCCTCTGTCTCGTGCATCTTCCTGAGCGCCCCCACCGTCCCGAAGTCCAGGATGCCGTCGTCTCCCACGGCATAGATTTTCGCATCAGCCAGCTCCTTGTCCCGCAACTCTTTAATCATGAATGTACGGGAGGGGGAAGTCACGTTCGTCCCCGAGGCCAGCGGGCTGAACGCCGGCATAATGAGGAACTTGTTGGCAGGGTCGTGCAAGAAGCACGGCAAGGTCATAATCGCGCCGATTTCATCTTTCAGGCGGATGACAGGGTGCTCGTGCCCATAAATCTTGAATCTCTCCCCAATGGAATCTTGATTGACATTGTCGGGCTCCAGCGGGTTGTGGCCGTGGACGAACACGAAATCGCCCACTTCGAACGAGCCGGCCATCTCGACGCCCCTCTTCGCCAGAATGGTCTTCAGATAATTGTCGTGGTTGCCGCGGACGACGCGAACGTCCGCGCCGTCGCGGGCCAGCATGTCCAGGATAGTATTTATCTCGACCCATTCCTGCGCCCTGTTCCTGCTGAACTCGTGCTTCAGGTCGCCGTTGATGACCACGATGTCTGGCTCGAAGCTGTCGAGCAGTTTTTCCAGGCGCTTCATCATGATTTCGAGCTGGAAGTCGGGAATCGCAACGGCCTCGGCTTGCAACGAGGCCTCGTAGCCAATGTGCAGGTCGCAGAGCCCGAGAACTGCTGGCCCTGTCAGAAATACGGCCAAATCAGATGAAATCCGAATGCCCTCGCCGAGGTTGATAACCTTCTCCATCGTGCTGGCGTTACTTCGGTTCGCTTCGCGTCCCGAAGTAAAATGTTGTGCAATTAACACAACATTGCATGCTTCTCTTCGGATAAATTCTTACCGCTTACACAACGTTTATATCCCATAAGCACGATAAATCGCTGTATTGTCCGGAGACTTTGAATGGAACTCGAAGAGATGTTGGCCAGATTGAAGAAATCCTATGAGGAAGGGAAAATAACCAAGGAGCTTTACGACAAGAACATAGCGAAGCTGAAGGCGGACGCGGAAAAGGCCAAGGCCATGGAGCCAGCGCCTGCGGTAAAACCAGCTCCGGTTACCCGGCCAAAGCAGGTTCCAGCAGCGCAACCTAAACCCGCCTCCGCAGAGAAACCAAAAGAAAAGGTCGTAGAAGATGAAATAGACGTGCTCGAGGACCTTTTCAAGCGCGAGCCACCGAAGGTCGAGGTTGACGACGATGACCTGGGCATCGAGCTCACCGCCGACACGAAGGAAGAGGCCCTCCTCGACGAGTTCATGGAATCCCTGGAGTTGGAGGAAGAGGCCAAGCCGGTTCCGCGAAAACCCGCGTCCGACGAGGACGACGAACTGCTGCTCGACGAGCTCATGGACTCGCTGGTTTTGCGAGATGAGACCGAATTCGACTGCCCGCTCTGCGGAACCACCCTTCCGAAGGACACCCAGATGTGTACGAACTGCAACGCCCGGTTGGACGAGGCAGGCGAGCTCATGGAAGAGGTGGCAATCGACGGCCTGGCAGATTCCATAGAGGACGGCCTTGCAGAGCTGGAAGGCATAGCCGAGGAAATTATCCAAGAAGAGGTGACTGCCGAAGCACCCAAGCCGGAGCCGGTCCATGAAGTCCAAATCGTTGAGGTCGAGGGCGAGAAGGTCGAGATCCCGGACAAGCTGGACATCACGGAAGAAGAATTGCCGAAGGTACATCTCTTCGGCATGCGGTACGTCGACATCATCATCCTCGTGACCGTCATACTCCTCCTCGTCATTTTCGCCACCTTCAAACTCTGGGCATTCGAGAACATGACCGCCGTTTCCACCGGACTGTTCTTCGGCATCGCGCTCATGGGATTCCTGGCCACGTTCCTTTTGTTCAGGATAAGCACCTCCGCCATCGCCGCTGGAGACAGGCAGTTCCGCCTCGGAAACTATGGTGATGCGCTTAACAGATACGAGCGGGCCGTCAGGTTCAGCAACAAACCGGCCACCGCCTGGACAAGCAAGGGAGTGGCCCAGAAGCGACTCGGTGAATACGGTGCGGCATTGAAGAGCCACAACATAGCTCTCAACCTCGACCCGAAGAACGAGGTCGCATGGTGCAACAAGGGCGACCTGCTTTACAGGCTCGGGAGGCTGGAGATGGCGCTGGAGTGCTACGATAATGCCATCGACATCAACAAGAGGTACGCCATCGCTTGGAATAACAAAGGGACAACACTGGCCAGGCTCGGAAATCTGGACAAGGCGAAGCACTGCCAGGACATCGCCACCCGCCTGAAACCGAAATACACAGCGGCATGGGTGAATAAAGGTGAGATATTGGCCAAATTGGGCAGACGTGACGAGGCGAAGGCCTGCTATATCAGGGCGAGGAAATTGGTTGCCAGTTGATTTACATTCACCCTATTTTTCCCACCCCTTTCAATTCACAATCCCCAGCCCACCCTACCTTCTGGTGCTACCAATCCAAGCATGTCATTTTTCCCACCCCAGCCAGTCTTCAAACCCCCCACCCTTTCGCTCCTGCGCTGGCTTTTCCCAACCCCCAAAAACCTGCTCGGAGCGGGATGAACATCTGGCTGGCCTGTTACCTGTTTAATCCCACAAACATTTTAAACTCATACAGTTTATAGGTGTATGGTTCAAATGGTGGAGAGATTCGCAACTTATATCGAAGGATTTGACGATAAGCTTCAGGGCGGAATCCCGAGGGACTCGGTCGTCCTCCTGGTCGGGGAGCCGGGCACCATGAAGTCGTCCGTCGCCTTCAACTTCCTTTATCACAACGCGGTGAACGACAAAGCCAAGGGCCTGTATATCACACTCGAGCAGAGCACCAACAGCCTCAGCCAGCACATGAGCACCATGGACATGGAATTTGACAAGATCATGGACAAGGTCGAGATAGTGGACATGGGCCTAATCCGCAAGAAGATGAAGGACCTGAAGGACCATACCTGGATGCAGGTATTCAAGATGTACGTTAAAAGTCTGAAGGATAGCAACAATTACGACCTGCTTGTAATCGACTCACTGCCAGTCCTGGACGTGCTGGCTAAATTTGAAAACCCGCGTGAAGAACTGTTCCACCTGTTCGAGTGGCTTCGCGACCTCGGTATTACGACGATTCTGGTATCGGAGATGAATCCCGATTCAAGGTCCTATTCGAAGTACGACGAGGACTTCCTGGCCGACGGAATCCTGTACCTGAGAATGACGGAGCTGGGTGGAGTGAGCGTCGAGAGGCACATCCGCTGCGTGAAGTTGCGCTCGACAAATCACAATACGAATTTTTATACGTTGATGTTCGATAACGGTAAGTTCAAGGTCACGAAAATGATAAGCGATGCCAAGGAGCGATGAGAAATGGTAGTAATGCTGGCGGACAGGAGGTTCAAGTCGAAAATATGTCTTGTGGGTGAGAGCGCCGTAGGCAAGACCAGTCTCATCAAGAAGTACGTTCTGGACATCTTCGACGACAAGTACATATCCACCATCGGTACGAAAATCACCAAGAAATCCAAGACCTACCCGATTGAGGACCAGGATGCCAACATGGACATGATAATCTGGGACATCATGGGCCAGCCGAGTTTCAGGACGCTTCTTCAGGATGCCTATTTCTACGGAGCACACGGAATACTGGCCGTGTGCGACGTCACCCGAAAGGAGACGCTCACCGAAATTCACAGCTGGATAGATTCCGTCAGGGACGTAATCGGCGAAGTGCCCATTGTATTTCTGGCCAACAAGAACGACCTGACAGACCAACGGGTTTTCGACCAGGCCGCATTCGACGAAGAGGTGAAGAGGTACAACATGCCGGCTATGTTCTCCAGCGCGAAGACCGGCGAAAATGTCGAGAAGGCGTTTGATGACCTCGGCAATATGATTTTGAAGACTATGATTGAAGCAGACTGATACCCGGGTGGCCAGAATGCAGAAAAAGGTGATAAAAAAGGTTTGTCTTCTGGGAGATAACGCAGTAGGCAAGACCTCGCTCATCAAGAAATACGTTTTCGACACCTTTGACGACAAGTACATCGCCACGATAGGCACCAAAACGGTGAAAAAGGAGCTCCTGGTCGACTATTTCGGCAAGGAACTCAACTTGACCCTCATGATTTGGGACATACTGGGCCAGAAGGAGTACAGGAAACTCCAGTCAATGAGCTTCGAAGGCACTTCCGGTGCTCTAATGGTTTGCGACATTACGCGCCCCGACACGCTTTCCAGCCTCGAGGAATACTGGCTCAAGGCATTGAAAGAGGTTGCGGGCAACGTTCCGGTAGTGTTTTTGGCCAATAAATGTGACTTGATTGACGACACGAAAATCGAGAACCGGGCAATGATGGAAATTGCGAAAAAGTACGACGCCAACTTTTTCGTCACCAGCGCGAAGACCGGAGAAAATGTGGAAACAGCCTTCAAGATGCTGGGGCGCAAGATCGTTCCCGGCACGCAGGACACGGAGGTCAGCATCAAGCCGGCAGTGGAAAAAATCAGCCCCGCGGAGGCGATGGACAACATCGTGGCGCACTTCTGCGAGAACTTTCATCAGGACACTGATTACGCTATGTCCGTGATTCGGAAATCGTGCGAAGTTGTCGACTTAGACATACGGAGCCCGACCGTACAGACGATGAACAAGTTCATAGACAGGCTGGCCGAGGTCGAGAGTGATGTGTTATCGCCCTTCGAAACCAACAAGAACAAGATCGAGAGGAAGGCCTTTTTGGCCAAAATGTAAATATGATTGGTTTAGCTGGCCCGCCCCATCCATTTGGTACTCCCCCCAGCTAGTCGTTTTTCCTGCCCCATTCATTTC
>DAOVGM010000014.1 GCA_030672365.1 Methanomassiliicoccales archaeon | reverse complement strand
CTCTCACTCCTTATAGGTTCTTGGTTCACCTTTGGAAGAGCAACTTTTTATCGTTCAAATTACATTTCAATTGAAACAGGATACACAATAATTGGAATAATTGGACTCATAATTTTCTTAATAATATTGGTCGTCAATTTGCTCTGGAATACTGGTAGTAATCTTAATTGGCAAAAATATTACATAAAAAGGCGAATAACTTTTCAATCTTTATCAAACACAGGTTATATTTTAGCAAGTTTTTACCTATTGTTTTATGGGATTATGACTGGTGATTCAAGCTATTCGATTGGTCTTTGGGCAATGTTCTCAATTATCATGGCCGTTATTGTAATTGGATATAGCATTAAAACATCAAAACAAAGACTATTATTATCTGCGTGCGGGATGTTTATAATATCAACTTGGTTTGGAGGATTGTCATCGGGAGGGGGTGTGATTTGTCTTATTCCACTGGGTGTTTTATCTGCTTTGTTTTTAATTGGAACAGCATTTTTATTAAAATGGCGTTCAAAACGGCATACAAACTCACAACTCAATGAAAATAATGGAGCAAATTGACCTGTGGAGGTTATGTATGGCTGACCTTGAAATATCAAAAATGAACAAACTAAAAAAACCGAGTAGTTTAATCATATTATTCACAATTTTTATTGTAATCTGTCTGATAATATTTACCGTTGCTTCGCTATATCCTCAATCAAAATATGAATTTTCTTACACTGTTAAAATATTCAATGCTGGAGAAGAAGTTTACACTATTATTGTACCACTACCGATTTTTTCGCAAAATGAATCTGCTTCATATGATGAGATTGTAAAATGCTTTCAAAAAGAAAGTAATAGTATCGAAGTGAAAGTCGTTGATACCGAACATGGTAAGGGACTTGAAATTAAATCAAATGACGAGTCAAATGATGATACAATAGAATTACAATGCGTACTAAAAAATATAAATCAAATCAATGACTTAACTTTGTCAGATAGGCCATTAGAAATTGAAAACATTCCGAATCAAGCTAACGACCCGTTTTTATTCCTATACAATGATTACTGGCTCTATTCAGATAATGATAATATAAAAGTTTATGTTGAAGAACAATACGAATATCTTGGGAAGGGTGCCCAACAAGGGACAAGTGCATCAATTTTTGCCAATCCAATTACCAACATTGGTTGGGAAGAATATACAGGAAATATACAAATTTACAATTATGAATTTAATTAGCCCGTTTTAATCTTCTTTCAATATTTCATCGACCTTCGCCAGCAGTGTTTCTCTAAGTTCATCGATGCCCGTCCCCTTCAATGCCGAAATGGATATTCCGATGTCTGGCTTGTGGAGGATGTCTGTCTTATTAGCTACCGTGATGATTGGGATGTCGGGGAATGATTTTTGGATTTCTTCTAAGAGATTCTGCTGGCTGTCAAATGTGTAGCCGCAGGTCTCGCTCGGGTCGAAGATGAACACGATGATATCCGCAAGATGCTCGATGGCCAGTATCGCCTGCCTCTCTATTTTGTTACGTTCTTCGAGCGGGCGGTCGAGAAGGCCCGGGGTGTCCATGAACTGGATTCTTTGGTAGCGGTGCTGAAGGTGTCCGATGCTGACCTCCTGGGTGGTGAACGGGTACGATGCTATCTTCGGTTTCGCGGATGTCAGTTTCTCGATGACCATCGACTTACCCACGTTCGGAGAGCCGGCGATGACGACCACCGGTTCCTCCAAGTTGATGCCTGGAATCCTCTTGATGACCTTTCTGGCTTCCTGCAACCTCTCCAGGTCGGTCGAGACCTGTTTCAGGACCGACGATATTCGTCCGTAAGCCGCCTTTCGGAGCTGCTCGGCATCCTTCTTTCCGCCGGAGCGCCTGACCTTTCTGACGTACTCCTTCAACAGTTTCTCGGACTGGCCGGCAGCCCAGGTCAGAGCTCCCAGGGACCTTCTCAGGTCGTCGACGCTCACCTGCAGGTCGATGAGCGCATAATGAAATGGCGGCAGCTTGTCCATCGTCGGAAAAGCCTTGACGTATTTCTGGAGCTGGCTGGATATTGTATGACCGAAGGCGTTCAACCTGGAGATGGACTCCGTTCTGGCTTCCTTCGCGCCCTTGACTGTGCGCACCTCTATCTTGCTGACCTTTCGAAAGGCCTTGTCCAGTATCTCGTCGCATGACAGGATGGTGATAATCTGTTTCACAATATCCCCAATCTGTTATTGTATAAAAATGGAAAGGCCGTTGAGATGGGTTGAGGCCCGCCCCTGACAGTGGGCGGGTTAGCTACCCACCCCATCCTTTGGGTTGGCCCCCCACCCTTCCGCTCCTCCGCTGGCGTTACTTCTGTTCGCTTCGCATCCAGAAGTAAAATGTTGTGCCAGTGACACAACATTAGCCCTTCCCCCCAATGGCCTGCTCGGAGCGGTGCTTGGCATGGATGAGTTCTAGGCGCCGTACATCTTCCGCCATCCGCCCAATCCCAAGAGCATAGGTAACAGGTCAGAGCCAGTGAGGTTTCCGAGACTGCCCTGGGACGCCGATATCTCGTCGAATTTTGTAACATTATCGATGCGCAGTCCGCCACCCGCGATGACCAACGGAACAGGGTCCGCGGAATGTTCGCCCGTGACTATCGGCGAGGAGTGGTCTGCGGTGAATGCCACTATGAGCTTTTCGTCAAGGCCGTCAATGATGGGGGCCAGTGCCTTGTCGACGTCCTCCAGGAACCTGACCTTGCCCTGCGCGTCAAAGTCATGGGCCAGCGCGTCCGCCCCTTTGAAATGCAGGAACACGAAATCATGATCTTCCAGGGCTGTCAGGCTTGCCTCGACCTTTCCGTTCAGATTGGTGTTCGCGCTGCCTGTCGCGCCCTCCACTTCGATTGTATCCAGACCTATGATTCTGCACAGGCCTTTGACAAGCGGAATTCCTACGATCGCAGCCCCTTTCAGCCCGAACTTCTCGCTGAACAGCTGGATTTTCGGCATTGCACCAGCCCCGCGGCATAAAACTATGTTTGCAGGTTGCTGGCTGTCTGCCTTTCGCTTGACATTCACCTCGTGAACATCGAGGATTTCGTAAGACTTTTTCGTGAACTCGTTGAGAATTGTGGCAGTCTTTTCGGCCTTGGCATCCGCATCCAGCGGTTTCGCTTCCAGCACCTTTGTATTCAATTCGTGGGGGTCGGTATCGCCAACATTAGGGGACAGGCCAGAACCCCTGAGAACGAGGGCGGCCCTGTGCTCCACCCCTGCTTTGATAATTATCTGTACATCCTCGATAGTCATGCCGTCGAGAGCATCGGCCAGCTTGTCAGTTCCTTCCGTGATCCGCCCTGCCCTGCGGTCGATGACTGTCATGTTCTCGTCTACCGTCGAAAAATTGACCCTGAAGGCGATGTCGCCGGCCAGCAGGTCGAGCCCGATTCCCCCTGCCTCGAAGGGCCCCCTTCCCGAATAGGTCTTGTGAGGGTCGTATCCGAGGAGGGCCAGATGCGCCGTGTCGCTGCCCGGAATCACTCCATGGCCGAGTGTGGACATCATGCCGTTCTTTCCGATTGTAGCCAGCTTGTCGAGGTTTGGTGTGTTCGCGGCCTGCAGCGGTGTTTTGCCGTCCAGCTCGGGAACCGGCCTGTCACCCATGCCGTCGCAGATTATCATCAGGATCTTCTTCTTCACGTTAGCCATGTTATCAACACCCAAACCAGGGCCGTGCCCATAGTTATAGACGCGAGGTTATTAGTCAATTTCGATACCATGCCCTTTTGCTCAAGAGTGGCGCCGATGACGCTGTCTATCTGGCACCCGATGAAGCCTGCAAATCCGACAGCCAGCAAGTTGAAGAGCGTGAAATCGACGAGCCCCCAATAGTGGAAGATGAGAGTTCCCAGCAGCGCGGTATAGCCGGCGGCGAAGAACGCCCACATCTGGCCTGTCCAGGAAACACCGCCGTCAGTCCCGGGGCGGACCCGCTTTCGGGAAGTTATCAAATAGACATTCCGGGAAAGAATTCCCAGCTCGCTGGCCAGCGTGTCCGCCGCTGCGACTGCTATAGCGGCAAGGAACAGGATAGAGCCCAACTCTTTGTCCAGGTAAGGGTAAAAAGAATTCTCGAAGCTCAGGATTGCGATGACCACCGGCACCGCGCCGTTGGCGATTACGTTCTTGTGGCCGCGCTCCCCCCGCCTGCCCTCCTGCAGACCTATGGCTCTCTTGAAATCGAACCTGTATTTTGTGGCCGCGAAGCTCGTGAAAAGGAATATCAGAAGCAGGATGACCCAGGTGAGGTGCCCCATTATTCCGATTATGACGCCGACCACGAACGCGGTAATACAGCCGGCAGGTGTGAAAACAGAGCGGACGTAAGCCAGCGACGACAAGGTGAGACACAGCCCGATGACGATAAGGCTGTCGGTGAGTGCAACCATGTGGATAGGATGGCATCGGCAAATAATAATCTTTTGCCGGCACCACCATCAGCGTCATGCCCCGTCTGGAAATTAGTTGGTATGAACATTAACCAGCAGCATGCCCCGTCTGGTACATTGATTATTCATCTCAAGGGCGGGGTGTTTGAATACCAGTGTTTTCTGTGACAAGCAGAAATCAGCAATGATTCGTGAAAGCCCCGCCTGTGAGGGCGGGGATGTTCAAATATGCCCCGTCTTTCGGCCCCCCACCAACCATCCCCCCGCCATGCTCGCACATCGCCGATACCCGCCCCGCCTGTGAGGGCGGGGATGTTCAAACATAACCCGTTCCAAACATAGCCCACCCCACCCGGTGGGTACTCCCCCCCCCCTACCGCGTCTGCGCTGGGTATGCCCTACCCCCCATACCCTGCTCGACGCGGGCTTGAGTTGCCAAAGGGCGCATAAGTTTATTATCCGATTGTTCTTTCCCAACTTCATTAGGAGGAGAGGAGATGAAGTCCCGAATTCTCATTTGTGTGCTTGTCGCAGGAATGCTCTTGTCATCTATGCCAATACCTTTCGCCCAAACAGCGAAGGCAATAGATTTTATTGTCATAGACTCAGATATCGATTTCAGTGCCGGCTCTTTCAACGACACGAACGTCGAAGATTCAGGCAGCGGCGCCAATCTGTCGCTGTTGAATCAAACCTGGTTCGACAGTGACTGGCCATATCGGATTCCGATCAGTTTTTCAGGCATGGGTGATGATTTGTACGGTTATCAGATGCGCCTGGAAATCGACACCTCCACGCCGATAGGCAACGGAGACATGAACGCGAACGGCAGCGACATAAGATTTTCCGACGGCACAGGCAATTATCTGAACTACTGGCTCGAGGGCCCGATTGACAACGCGAACACCGTGATATGGGTCAATGTCACGCAGATTGCGGCAGCCGGCTTCACGACTATTTACATGTATTACGGCAATCCAACCGCCCTAGACGAAAGCGATTTTGACAACACGTTCTACTGGAGGATGACAATCGTCGACACCGGTGCCGGAGTCGGCGAATATCCTGGTCTGGGTATTGATTCCAACGACCTCCCGCACATAACTTACGAGGGCGACGCATTCGGACATGTAATCAGTTACGCAACAATACCGACTGGCTCCGCAACTTTCACCACAGAGCCCGTCACAACAAATGCAGGCGGAAGCCACGGCATGCCGGAAATCGCGTTAAACGCCAGCGGCGTTCCCCACATTACCTATTACAATCAAACCGGCTCGAATCACCTCGATTTCGTGAACAACTCAGGGGGAGCGTTTGACTCGCCCGAGGTCGTCGCGACAGATGCTGGCATATTGGGTGCCACACATTCTCTGACATTTGATTCAACAGACAGGGCGCATGTTTCGTATTATGAGAGCAATCTTGATGATTTGAACTACGGAAACAGGACATCGCCTGGAGTCTGGACATCCATAAGTGTTGACAGCGCAGGCGATGTCGGTGTTTACTCATCACTCGACCTCGACTCAAATGACTGGCCGCATTTTGCTCATTATGATACAGATAATACTAACTTAAAATATGCGAATTATTCAGGAATTTGGTCCTCTAATAACATTGATACTGCAGGTGATTTTGGTAAATTCCCAACCATCCAACTCGATTCAAACGAGATGACTCACATTGTATATGGGGATGGGGGTGCCAGCTCCCTGAAATATGCTAATCAGGCAGGGGCAGGATGGAACATCAGCACCCTTGTGCCATCTGTAGGTATGGTTTCTTCGTTTGTTTTGAACTCCTCTGACAATCCGCACATAACCTACTTCGACGGTCCAGGTCAAGCACTCAAATACATGTATCACAACGGCTCGGCCTGGGTTACCCAAACTGTAGACGCCTCTGCAGCCCTGGGGACAGGCCAGCATAGTTCTCTGGCCCTGGATTCACTCGGATTTCCGCAGATAGCATACAGTGCAGATAATGGCCTTGGCGAGTTGAGATTTGCACAGCGCAGGCACGTGGTTTATCCTGTGCCTGCATATCTTGTCGGAGCCGAGGAAACAGAGAGATACAACACTGCCGGCACCTTCGAGTCAGGGGTGTTCGACGTCGGAACTACCGATGTCACATGGCTCGAGCTCTCGTGGGATGCCGAGCTGCCCTACGGCACAGGGGTGTCATTCCAGATAGCCAGTAACAACGACATGGCAACTTGGGATTATTGGGGTGCTGACGGCACTTCTGCCACTAATTATACCTCGACTCCGACCGCGATTCACACCAATCACAACGGTGACCAGTACCTGAAAGTGAGGGCATACCTCAACACAAGTGATACGAACACCAAGACGCCGCTCATAAACTCGATTACGTTGGAACTAAATCGGAAACCGCTGCAGCCGACGCCAACTGTACCGGCAGGAGGAAGCTGGCTAAGTGACAATACCCCCCTGTTCCAATGGGCAATCAATGACCCCGACGCAATCGACGGCCAGACAGTGTTCCAGATATTCATAGACGATGACCCAGGCTTCGGAAGTGTCGATTTCGACAGCGGGGCCCAATCATTCACTGAACCGCTCTGGTCGTTCCCGATGGGCACAGACTACACCACGATTCCTGACGGCGACTGGTACTGGATTGTCAGAATGCAGGACGAGTCCGGCTGGTGGAGTGATTATTCCGCAGTCAGCACATTCAGCATCGACACTGTTGCACCGGTTACCGCGATGGGCACCGGCTCTCCGTCGTATGATGGGGGAAACGTCACCTACGTTACCTCCGCGACGCAGTTCAATCTCACGGCCAGTGATGCCGGGAGCGGCGTCAACAGCACCTGGTATCGGATCGACTCCGGCGCATGGACAGAATACGCGGGTCCATTCGACCTGTCTGGCCTGCCCGGTAATCACCTGATATACTACAACAGCACCGACAATGCCAGCAAAAACGAGGTCCCGAACGTGCTGGCTGTCGTGGTGGACGACACCGCACCCTCCACCGGTTGGTCTGTCGACGGCCCCTTTGTAGACAACACGACGAAAGCCGATGAACTTCTGTTCATGACTTCGGAGAGCAAACTAATCCTCACGGCAGATGACGGCGATGGCTCTGGAGTTTTCCTTATTTATTACAGAATAGATGAAGGAACGTGGAATCCCTATTTCGGGTCCGTCAACATATCCCATAAATGGAGGCGCGTCATTGATTATTATGCTGTCGACAACCTGGGCAACATCGAGGACATCCAGACATTGACGGTGTTCATCGAGGCCGAACCGCCGGCCACTTATGTTTCGGCAAGTTCCGGCGTCACATACGACGATGTGACCTATTTCACCCTAGGAAACACCTTCAGCATCCGGGCCATGGACTTGCCCTACACCCCCGCGATTCCAGGCGGGCTGCCGAACCGGGGGGCGGGTGTCAATGCCAGCTATTATCGAGTGGATGATAACGCCTGGCAGGTTTACGACGCGGCCCTTACACCGCAATCCATGGGCATCGTCGCGGGCGGAAAGCACACCCTAGGCTATTATTCGGTGGACAATCTCGGCAACACGGAGATAGCCAGATACCTCACGATTTTCTACGACATCGCCACACCCCGGGCAGTCGCCGGCAACGATGTTGTCCCAACCGTTGACGTGCCAGTCACGTTCAACGGCCTGGCCTCCTTCGACGACGGCATAATA
Source organism: Methanomassiliicoccales archaeon (assembly GCA_030672365.1). Taxonomy (GTDB): domain Archaea; phylum Thermoplasmatota; class Thermoplasmata; order SG8-5; family JAGLSY01; genus DAOVGM01. Next base: position 1,982 of record DAOVGM010000014.1, on the reverse strand, counting down.
GTCAACTGGACGTGGTTGATAACCGATTACGTGACGAGAGCCGAGCCGGTGACATTGTACGGCTCGGTCATCAGCCATACATTCGGGGAGGCGGGCCAGTATCTTGTCACACTCTCGGTTCTGGATGCCCTCGGAAACCGTAACAACGACTCTCTGTTCGCCAACGTCACTGTGATTGAGGACTCTGACGGCGACGGGCTGACGAACGAGCAGGAGCAGGCGCTCGGAACAGACCCCAACACCCCTGACGAATCCATCGGCGATTTCATCAAAAAGCCGTTCCTGATTTGGTGGCTCGGCTGGCTGCTGGCCATCGTTTTCCTCGTGCTGGCAATAGTCTTCGCGTACCTCTACGTTTCAAAGAAAGGCGGAGAAGAGGAGGTCCAGAAAACGCAGTTCGACATTCCGAAGGCTGCCGAGAAAAAGACGGCAGCCCCTGCACCGGCACCAGCTCCCCAACCGACCGAAGAGCCGGACGGTTTCCATGTGGACGAAGAGCCGGAGGTCCCTGAGGAACTGGCAGACGAGAAGGAATGACCTTGGAAAAAAAGGTGAGAGCGGTGGAAAAGAACAGCCAGATATTCGCAATTATCGGGATAACAATTGCGGCGCTTGTCATACTCGGCGTCGTTTTTCTCGATAGTCCGGAAGAGCTCGGCGAATCTACGGTCAGCTTTGAACTGCCAGATGGCCAGTATTTCAACGTCACATGTGAAATCGCAGATACGGAAGCCGAAAGAAATCAGGGTTTGATGCACAGGGAAGACCTCCCGCTGGGCGAGGGAATGCTGTTTGTTCTGGATTCACCGCAAACCGTGACCATCTGGATGAAAAATACCCTGATACCGCTGGACATAATCTTCATCGACGAAAACAACATCGTGACAAACGTCGAACAGGCGGACGTCGAGCCAGCAGGCACACCCGACTCCGAATTACTCAGATATTACAGTGAAAGGCCGGTCAAGTGGGTAGTGGAGATAAATCAGGGTCTGGCCGCTGAGTATGGGATTGAAGAGGGAACGAGCGTAATAATCACTCTTTCGGTTTAACTGGCACCTGAATCTCGCTGAACAATATCGTTTTTCCGTCCTTCACCTTCGGCTTTTTGCCGTACACCTCGATTGGAGCCCCTTCCCAGTCGTAGCCGTTCTCCTCGAGCCACTTGCCGATTTCACCGTAAGCCTTCGGATAATCTTCGGCGGGGGCGGCGAATTTCATGACGGCGATTTGCATGTCTGGCAGTTCTTTAATTTTTATTTTTTCACCCGACTCTCCGCTCCCGTAAATCGGTATGCCGACCTCGCTCCTGCACTGCTCCGCCGGGGTCTTCTCCGGGTTGTCGAAGAAGATAGCCAGCGGTTTGAAACCTGGCTTCAATTTGTTCGCCTTTGCGTGCGCATACAATTTCGTATAGTACTCGTCAAAAGGTATCTGGCCGTAATCGCCGGTGTGCTCGATGTAGGCGATTCTCCCGGCCTTCCTTTTCTTTAACTTTATCTTTGCCATTCTTAATCCTCCTTCGGAGGCTTACCTAACGGCTTCGCCATCGTAATCCTCCTACTTCGTAGCAGGATTTCCTAACGGCTGTTGCCATTAGGTATCCTCCCTTGGATGGGCATGTAAAAGGTTTCGAAATAATAAAAATTACTGTTGATTGTTAGTATCTGCCGGCAGTGTAACGTTGGCATCTTCGAGCCGCGAGTGAATTTTAATTGTCATTTTATCGCCGATGATGCTGTTGACGATAGTCACGTCCTCCTCGATCTCGCAATCTCGGGATATCACGCTGCTCTCGATGGTGCTTTGCCAGCCTACCTTGGTGCCGTCCAGAATGATGCTGTTCTTGAGGTTCGTCCCGCGGTCGATGAAAACGCTGTTGTAAATACACGACTTGTCGATGACGGTGCCGGTGCTGATGTAGACGTCGTCGCCGATATACGCTGGCCCGATGATTTTCACGCCCTTCTCGATGGCTGTGT
>DAOVGM010000081.1 GCA_030672365.1 Methanomassiliicoccales archaeon | reverse complement strand
TCGGTGGAGCACACGGCTCATAAGCCCGGCAGTTCGTCGAGCTCGCGTGTGTACTCACCGCACCTCATTTTCAGGTGGCCAGCAATGTCGGAAATCTCTGTGATGCGGCCCTGCCCGCTGCGCTCGGAGATAACGGCCCCGTATCTTCTTCCGCGGGACAAGTCGACGTTAATCGATCCGGCATCCTGCAGTAACTGGCTTCCGACGGTGTTGTTACCGACGGAAGCGCGGCTTCCGTCTTCCTGATACAAAAGCGGCTCGAAGTAGATCCGCTTTCGCTTCCGCAAGGTGTGCTTCATGAATGCCTTGACCGAAATCTTGTCGAATACATCGCTTCCCACTGCGCCGGTGAATATCTTCGGCTTGATGAGCCGGAGGGCGTTGATGCCCAGGATGTTCTCGATGTCCTCCGTCTCCGCAGGGCAATCATTGTGCAGCAGGCCGGCAATCAAATCCCTGGACTTCGTGAACGGAGAAAACGGATGGTCGGAGCCGAGCAACAGCTTCCGCGACCAGGTGCCCTTCAACTCGGAGCCCAACAAGCCAGTGATTTTTTCTTCGGTGATGTTCTCGTTCTCATCGGTCAGGGACGGCAGTGTTTCCCCGATAAAACGCCGGCTGTCTATCGACTTCTTTGCCTTCGCGAGATAATCGACAGGATTGCTAAGCAGGGAAAGCTCGCCGAAAATGCACGGATGGGAAAGGGCCTTGAACAGGTCCTCTGACGTGTAGGTGCAGTGGCCTGCGATTAGTTTCAGGCCAGGCAGGTGTTTTTCTTCTCCCTCGGCAAAGAGGTCGACGATGAGCTCGTTGGCCGCCTTTTCGAGTGCCACGACTTCTGACCCGTAAGTGGTGTGAAAGATGACTGGCAGGTTTAATTTCGCGCATTCTCTGAGCAGTGATTTAAGGGGGGCCGAGCGCATCATGAAATCCTCTGATTTTGGATGTAATTTGAGCCCGCGGAGACCTTTCCGGCCTGCAATCGCCGTGAGCTCTTCCGAGCAGTCGGGGAACTGGTTCGGGTTGAGCCGCCCGAAGCCGATGAGGCGGAGACTGTGCGGGTACATTTCGTTCCACATCTGGATCTGGTCGTTGCAGAGTTGATACTCGATGTCAGTTTCTAAACGTTTCTCGTCCAGTGTCGGAAAGACAACTATCTGGTCGAGGGCCAGCGTCTGCTCGAATTGATAGGTGGTTTCCAGTCTCCTGTCCCCTGTTCCGAAGTAGTTCATAATCCGATGATATTGCGCTATCTGCTGGCCGGGCACAGGCTCGAACGAGTATTCGTCGTGGTTATCGGCCAGTTCGGAAATCAGACCGGAATCCTGCCTGTCGCCGTTCAGGAGCTTCCTGCACATGTCGTATGAGCCGTTGTGCTCGGTCGGCGTGCTCTCGTAGCCCTCTTCATCCCGACCGATGTGATGATGAAAGTCCACGGTGAAGAACTTCACAATACTGCCGTCACCCTTATTCCTGAAGACTAGCAATCATCCCCCTCCTTCGGCCCTTCAACAAGAAAATCGGGAACCACTGGCTCGCCCATAAGCTCGATGATCGGGTTGTAATTAGGAGAGTCGGCACACTTCTGCGAAATTTCGTCGAGGAACTTCCTGAACTCTTTCATGTCTCCTTCGAATTCGGTATATTTCAACATCTGGTATTGGGCAGGCGAGAGCGGAAGCCAAAAATCCGCTCTCTGCTCCTTACTTCCGAAGATTTGAATCAGAACAGGGTGTAGATACTTGGTAGCCAGTATGTTCAGTTCCTCCAGTTCTTCTCTCAAATAATGAAGCATGCTGGCGCACGCCTCATACATCAAAACCGCCTTCCGGCCTTCGTCGGTAAAAACCTGATGGTAGGGCCCGGGTTCGTCTTCCCCGAGCATATCCTGTTCTGTCAATAACAGGGCCAGCGGTCCGCTTATGATGGTGTTCTCCCTGTTGGTTTTCAGGCTTTTTTCGGAGACGCACGGGATTTGTAGGCCAGCCTCTGCCATGTTCCGCACCTTGAGGGCCATGGCCTGAAGTAACACTGCGAGCGCCAACCTGTTCGACAGGGTCAGCTGCGAATCGATGCAGCGAATTTCAATCGTCCCCCATGTCGAAAACGGATTGATGTCGACCATCCTTTTCGATTTTTTGTCCTTCTTCGTCTTTCGCATGAAGTCGTCGTCCGTATCTCCGATGTCGAGCGCGGGCACCATGTGAAGCTGCCGGTTGTTCAGGGCCAGTCTCGACGACATCGTGCCGTGCGGCAGGGTGAGGCTGTTCGTCTGGCTTCTGTCAACGTGCGGCTTCTGGCCGTGCTGAAACGGCGAATTCACGTTGAGGGCGATGATGTGCGGCAGAAAATTCCGAATCATGTTGTAGGCGCCGGTCCGCACCTCGTCGTCCTGAATTCCGAGATGATGATGGTCGCCGAAGGAAACGCCCCTGGAAAACGGCTCGTAGGGGTTCATGCCGGTGGGAATCAGCACCAGCCCTTCCTTTCTCTTTTTGACGGTCGTGTAGGAAATCCTGAATATCGTGGCTAGCCACCATTCCAACTCTTTGAGGCGGGAGCACGGAGGTGTTTGAATTTCCAGTATGTTGGTTTGGAACGAAACGTGCGAGTCCTTGCCAATCACACTCCATTTTTTCGTCTCTTCGCCGAGCTTGTATTCGACGTGAACCGCATCGTTGCCGTGGCCGTCCTTCTGTATCGACACCTCGCCCACCTTTTCGCGGATGAAATATGGTACATCGTCTTCGGCCAGCACATTCTGGAGCTGCATCATCGTGTTCAGGAAAATCTCGCGGAATACCTTCTTCATCTTATCGCCAGGCACCCATTTGCCATTGGCTGAAATGACCTGCAGTTCGCACTCGATCCCGTGGGTGAAGGGAAGCTTGACGAGCCTCGCGTCCTCCTGCTGTTGAAGGAGGAACTCGATGTCGTTAACGATGGACCTGCTCAGCTCGATGCTGGTGTTGAAGTCGTTGCCCAAAATCAATTCCTCGGCGTGGGTCGCGCGACCGGCCAGATATTCCAAATCGGGGCAATCATCGAGCTTCTTCAGGATGTTCTTGGCACACGAGGCCTCGACATACGCCTTGTTCTGCATCGCAGTCCTGATCTTACCTATTGTCTCTGCGAATTCGTCCAGTTCCCTCTTCAAAACAGACGGGTCGGTCTCCCTCTGGAGGTCTTCCAGCTCCTTCGCCTCGTTCTTGACCGGTATCTCAAGGTTGTGCGCGGCATCCAGCTCCGCGGCGTAGTTCTTTAGCCTGGCGTCGAGATGTTCTCCCAGAAATCGGTAATATTTAACTTTCTCCTTGGCGGAAATCGCGAGTTCGAGGGCCGCATTGTCTTCATTATTTTCCAGCAATTCGTTAATACGGACCGTAATTTTTTCGTAATCCAGATGGGCAGAATACTCTGCCGGCTGTTCTTTAATATATTTATCTATTTTTATAATTATTTCTTTACAAAAATCCTTGTTCTTTCGAATCTCGTCCTCTTGTTTCTTCTTTAACTTCCCTATATCCTTTTGGATTTCCTTGTTGATTTTCTTGATCTTCTTGGCATCGCCGAGTTCCAGTGCCTCTATCTGCTTCACGAGGTCCTTTTCCAGGGCAAACGTGTCACAGCCAGCATTATTGATATCATCTATTTCCTCTATTGCCCGGTAAACGATTTCCCGCGATTCAAGAGCCTTTGCCTCACCCACAATATTACCTATTTCCGAATATCTTAAACATATTAAAAGTGCTACGATGAAAAAATCTAAATATCCGTAAGATAATGTATTCAACATGAGAGGAAGGGTCGCATTTCTGAGCATGGCAATTGTAATCTCCATGGTTTTTTCCGCGTTCTCCGGAATTGCTGGCTATGGCGGTGAGGAGGTGCCGGAAGCGACACCTCCGCAGGTGTCAGATGCACTCACCGGCTACTCGATCTGCGTGGACCCGGGTCACGGGGGCGGTGCTTATGGGGCAGTTGGATTTGACGGTACTGGCTATCCCGAGGAAAAGGACATCGCACTCGACATAGGCCTTCGACTCCAGACACTCCTTGAGAATAAGGGTGCCACAGTTCACATGACCAGGACTGACGACAGTGCGCCAAACCTTCAGGACAGGGTTGATACGGCAAACACGAACAATGACGATATTTTTGTGTCCGTTCACACAGCCAGCAACAATTCATACGACAGGGCACGGGCAGCCGAATACTCTGACGCATGGTGGGATGGTCGAAATCCTGCCTACAATGATTACTCTGCGAGCGGAGGGGATTGTGCGAACTTCGTGTCCCAGTGCATGATTGCCGGCGGCCGGTGCCTGGAAGCCGGCAGAACCGCCGGAACCGGTGACGGGGTC
>DAOVGM010000046.1 GCA_030672365.1 Methanomassiliicoccales archaeon | reverse complement strand
TTGTTTTTTGTGTTCTTCTTGTAAAATCCATGCCTTTGGCTCGGTGTTGGGCTTTGGGGGATGTGTTTGCCCCGCGATGGCCGGAAAGGGTGGGGGGCGCGTGGACTGGCTGGGGTGGGAAAAAATAATGCGATGTGGGGTGGGTTTGTAAAATTGCGGACTTTCCAACTATGGTTTCTTTCTCAATACTGGCTTCTTCGCCTTGGTCTCATCCGCGCGCTTGGCGAGCGGGTGCGGCTTCGATGGCTTGGCCTGTCGCGCGATGGGTACCTTTGCAAATCGCTGGTTCTTCTGGGGTGGCGGAGATGAGGGCGGCTGGGGGTGAACCCTGATAATCGGTTTTTTCGAGGTCGCTTTCTTCTTCTCCGCGGGACGCCATTCTTCAGTCTCTGGAGGCGGCACATCGCCACCGTGCTTCCTGAACATGCGCGACCTCTCTGACCATTCTGGCTCCCCATTTTGCTCGGCTTCAAGGGCCTTCTTGCGCGAGCGCTCGATGCTCGATACGCCGATGGTGGTTCCGATGACGGTTATCACAATCATGCAGAAAGCGACGTTGATGTACAATTCCTGGTGCGGGCCTATGGTGTTCGCATAGGCCAGGTTGAAATCCGACGACGCGGGATTGAACTCGGAAATCGCGAATGGAAGTGCAGCCAGAACCGCAGCGGCCAGACCTCTCGGCAACATGGCGTAGAGGAACGACTTGTCGGGCTTGAGTTCTTCCCTGATTCGCGTTGTCACGGTCGATGCGATATACCTCACGACGAAGATACCGATGAATATCAGGATGAGAATGAAAACAAAGTATACTATTGGGGTGCCGGTGATGGCCACGGGAAGTGTCAGGTTGAAGGGCAGAAGCGTCGTGTAATCCCATGTCGTAAACGTGAAGACGAACGTGATACCCAGATAAACAAAGAAGAATGTTCGAATGAGAAACGACACCTCCGAGTGAAACTCCTTGATCTTCTCGTCGAACACAAATTTTGTCTGAATCTTAAACATTCTGGCTATCTCGTCCTTGTTACTCAGGACGAGGCCGAAAACCAGTGCCGCTATCGCCCCGCTGACCTGGATGTACTCCACCCCGGCATATAGAATCAGAAGTGCGGCAATCGTCACCATGAAGGAAAACGGTCTGCCGTGAACTCGCTTGAGGACACCCAGCCAGGCTATGCCGAAAAGCAGTCCGATGACGCCTGCCAGTATGAACGTGCTGAGAAGGTCCTGGATTAGTCCTCCGGTGTCCGTTGTGCTGCCCTTCAATACCTCGATGAGGATCAACGCGGTGACAATGCACAGAACGTCCGAAAGAACGGACTCCAGCGTGAGAATTGTTTTGGTCTCATCCTTCGCGCTGATACCGCCCAAGATGGGAAGCACGACCGCGCTGCTGATGCCGCCGAGTATGCAGCCCAGCAACAGCCCGATTACGACGTTTGTGATTCCGAGGAAGTAGTAACAGAGAACTGCTGTCACGAACATCGTGCCGATGAACGCTATGCCGGTGTGCAGGATTGAAACGCCGAGCGAGCTCATGACCTTCTCGAGTTTCAGATTGAGACCGCCGTCAAAAAGAATTATGACGAGTGCCAGCGATGTGAAGTAGGGCGCTATTTGCCTGAGGCCTGTCGCGAATTCGGGCATGTCCAGCAATCCCTTATTGTACATGCCGAGAATCGGGCCCAGGAACAGACCGATGAATATGAGGATGAGAACATCCGGTATCTTCGTTCTATCGAAGAGCATCGAGCCTAGAAATCCTACGAAAATGATTGCCCCGATCCCGGCGAACACAAGTAAAACGTTGAGTGCCATCTATCCCATTTCTCGGCAAGGCGTCCAGCCTTAAATACCTTTTGCGAGATTTAATATTACCTGACTGGCCCTATGTAAAATAGGCTGGTCGGGGTCCTATTCCTATTGCCCGGGGTTTAATCGTCTGGCTTCGGTCCCAGCGCAAATCGGTCGCACACCGCCCTCAACACATCTTCCCGCGATTCCCGGATGGTCGGCCTGAACTGTCTGGCCACCTCCAGCTCTTTCAGGTCCACATCGACCTCGACTATGCCTTCCTCGTAGTATCCGCCGCGCGCGATTATATCCCCGCGCGGACTGACGAGGGCGTCGCCGCCCCAGAATATCAGATTCTTCTCCGGGCCGACGAAGTTCACGTAGGCGAAGAACACCGTGTTCTCGATTGCCCGGGCCACCATGACCTTCTCGAAGAACTCGCGGGTAACGGAGGGGCTGGCCGAGATGCAAACGATCATGTCCGCGCCTTCCAGAGCGTAGTACTTGCAGAGCTCGGGAAAGAAAATGTCGAAGCAGATTATGATGCCCACCTTGCCTGCCGGGGTGTCGAAGAGCGGCATCCTGGCCCCCTTGGCGAAGTAAGTATACTCTTCGAATGGCCCGAAATTAACCAAATGCATCTTGTGGTATGTCCCGACAGAACCGTCTGGCTGCACGACAACCGCGCTGTTATACAGGATGCCGTCGCGCACTGAATCCTTCTCCGGCATGCCGACGATAATGCACCTGTTCTCAGACCTGGCAATCTCGCAAACCGCCCGAACAGACAGGCCGTCCAGTGTCTCGGCCAGGGGCTGGAGCTTGTCCCTGACCATGTAGCCGGTCAGGAACATCTCCGGAAAGATAACCAACGGCGCATCAGTCGACGCCACCGCCTTCCTAATCAGCTCGATGTTCGCCGACTTATCGCCGAGAACTGGCTGCAGTTGAACAAGTGCAATCTTGACCATGAAAGTACAACTGGGCTCAGGATAAAAATGTATTGTCCGCGTCGAGCAGGGCAGAGGGGGAAGGGTCTGCCCAGCGCAGACGCGGAAGGGAGGGGGGAGTGTGAATTGAATGGGGCGGGACAAAAAAGGGCGGCCAGAGGAGTGGGGGGCCCACCCATAGGCTGGGGCGGGTCAATAAATAAAAATAATTACGACCGACTGTGCTCCTCAAGTGCCTTGACGAGCGTTACCATCGACTGATTTTTGGGTGCTAGCTGGCCTTTTTCTTTTCCCAGGCGGACGAGTGCTCCGTTGATGGATTCGATTTCGGTCTTTCTGCCCTTCTCGATGTCCTGGAGCATACTGGACTTGTTGTCCGCTGTTCGCCTGGCCACTTCCAGGGTCTTTTCGTACATCTGGCCCTCCTCCAAAGCAATGCCGTGGGCGTTGGCAATTCTCACGCCCTCCGAGACTATGTCCTTCATCGTGGCCAGCATCTTCTCGTTGTGCAAAAGGAAGCCGTTCTTCGCCTGGATTATGGCAGTCAGCGGATTTATGGCCGCGTTGACCAGTGTCTTCGCCCATATCTCGCTCATGATTTCGATAGAGGCGGTTGTCTCGATCCCGGCATCACTCAGCTGTATAGCCAGTTCCCAGACTTTCGCATCGTTCTCAGCAAAGGGGCGCCCTATAATCGTGTCGCCGAGGCCGGCATGCCTGATAATTCCGTTCTCGACAAACGTCGCGCCGTGGCTCGTGACACCTGCGATGATTTGCGGTTTTGGGATGTGGCAGCCAATGGCTTGCACATTGCCGAGGCCGTTCTGGAGCGATAGGACATCGGTGTGCTCTCCGATAAGCAGGCCCGCCTGTTTTATGGCAGTTGCCGTGTCGTAGGATTTTACTGTGAGAATGATGAGGTCCGGGATTTCGCAGTCCTGGGTTGTGGTTGCGGTCTTCGGGCTGACGGCCAGCTCGCTGAGCCCCTCTATTTTGAGGCCGTGGTTTTGGATTGCGCCCATGTGGTCTTCGCTACCTATCAGCGTGACATCGTTGTTCTGAGCCAGCAATCCGCCGACGAGGCTTCCCAGGGCGCCTGCTCCCATAACCGCGATTTTCATCAGGCCAAAAAGTAATTATCGCTTTAAAATGATTGCCCACCGATGAGCGGCATCCCGAAAGCGCTGGGGCGTTATGTGAAAATTCTGGGCGGAGATGAGACGCCTAACTATCTGGCTTGCAAGAAAGTGGCTGTCGGGCGAATTCCAGACTCGCTCGATGAGAAGTGGGCATTGCATGATAAGGTGGTTGCCGAATTGAGAACGGGGGATGGTTTTGGGAGTGCTGGAGGACATGGAAATGCCGATCCCGGGAAGCCGGATGTCTCGCTTCTCGATCTGAAGACCAGCATCGCCTCCGATATCTTGCGGAAATGCGAGTTCTGCGAGAGGCGGTGTGCTGTTGATAGGACATCGGGCCAGCGTGGTCACTGCGGCGTTCTGGAGCCGCGTATCTCATCGGAATTCATGCACTACGGCGAGGAGCCGGAGTTAGTGCCGTCCTACACTATATTCTTCTCGGGCTGCACGTTCAACTGCGTGTTTTGCCAGAACTTCGACATCAGCCAGAGCCCGGAGGGAGGTGAAAAATTTCCTGTGGAAGGGGTCGCCCACCTGATTGAGCGCCGCGAGGAAATCGCCAAGAACGTGAACTGGGTCGGCGGCGACCCCACGTCCAACCTGGCGTTTATCTTGGAGGTGCTGGCAATCTCGGATTCTGCAATTCCACAGGTCTGGAATTCCAACATGTTTTTGACGGAGAAGAGCATGAAACTGCTGGATGGTGTGATTGATGTCTACCTCACGGACTTCAAATACGGGAGCGACGACTGCGCGAAGAGATTGTCGGGCATCGAGAATTATTGGGAGATTATAACCAGAAATCACGTACTGGCCAAGGAGCAGGCGGAGGTCATCGTCCGGCACCTCGTAATGCCTGGGCACATCGAGTGCTGCTCCAAACCAATTCTGAGCTGGCTGGCAGAGACCTTCGGCGACACGGTTCGGGTCAATGTGATGGCTCAATACAGGCCGATGTACAAGGCCTTCCGCTATCCAGAAATAAACAGAAGTCTGGAACGGCATGAGTTTGCCGAGGCCTACGAACATGCTGTTTCATTGGGTTTGAACATGACCGACTGATAATTACAGGCCAGGCCGCCCAATATGGCAATGCAGTCCGCTCCGAGCAGGCCATAGGGGGATGGGTATGGCCAGCGCAGGAGCGGAAGGGCGGGGGGCCAACCCACTATATGGGGTGGGGCTAACCCACCCAAAACCCGCTGGTTGGGGGTGGGCAGCGAAAGGAATACTGGCCGGGATGGGAATGCTTAACCTGATATTGAGGGTTTGTTGTCGCTGTAGGTTTCCATGTGCACAACCCGTTGCGGGAACGGAATGTCGATTTCGGCTTCCTTGAACCTCTTGAATATTTCCTCGCGCATCTCTCCGCCGACCCGCCATTGATCGTCCAGATGGAATACCCAGGTGTACAATTTGAGGTTGATGGCCGAATCTCCGAAGTCCACCAGTCTGACAAAGGGTTTCCTGTCGTCATCTTCTATGACCTCCTGATGGTCGTTCGCAACGTCCAGCATTATCTGTTTTGCTTTATGGATATCTGCCTTATAATCCACACCAATGGTCACCTTCACCTTCATCTTGTTATCCGGCTCGGTGAGGTTGATGACCTTCTCGTTGGCTATCTTGCTGTTCGGAAGTATGATGACATCGTGGTCGAACGTGTTGTATAGCTTTGTGCTCCTCATTCCTATGTGCTCGACACGACAGTAGTCGCCGTTCTCCATCAAGACCAGGTCGCCGATCTTGAAGGGGCGGTCCGTAAGAAGGAACATGCCGCTTATGAAGTTGCCCAGCGTGTCCTGAGCGGCGAAGGCGATCACCAATCCCAAGACACCCATGCCGGCAAGCAGCATCGTCACGTCGATGCCGAAGAGGTTGAGCAAAAGAATCATGGCAACGATGAAGATAACGACCATGCCCAGCTTCTCGAAGAGCGGCAGCATGACATCGTCCAATGAGGTCTCTGTCTTCTCGGAGTAAGATTTGCCCCAGATGAGCAACACGTCGCTGAATATCTTATAAGCCATCCAGCATCCGAAAATTATTACCAGTATCGAGAACATCAATTGAAGTAAATTGACGACCGACCACGGGAAATCGAGGACCCCCAGAGACGATATGACACCGTACACGACGATCAGCCAAAAGACAGGGCCTTTCACGATGGCCAGTACCTTGTCGTCGATTTCAGTTGTCGTCGACCTAGTAAGCCTCTTCACGAAGGGGTCCATCACGAAATAGATTATTGCTCCGATGAGCAGCCAGAACAATATGGAAATTATGAAAACGCCCCATTCGTTGTCGAGGGCGTCTACGCCCATATCGACGAAGAAGTTCGGTATGAATCCCAGCGCTTTCGTCGGCGGTATGTAGGCGCCGCCGGTGATTTCGCTCGTGGTCTGGTCGAGGGGCTCGTCCCACGAATTACCGGTGGCCAGGTCCGTGATGTTCACGCTGACGCCGATCAACTGTGTGGGATGGTCTCTGGAATCTGGAGCGGTGACTACGAGCTCGATGGTCATGAACTCGTCTGGCTCCAACTCAAAGTAGGTGGTCGTGGGCTCGGCTGTCCAGCCAAAATCGGTGGAGTCCGTTTCTACGATAACCACGTGGGAATTCAGACCACTGTTGAATATTCCCCAAAAGTAGGTGATGGACTCGTCCATGTCCACTTCTTTTGCATAGTCGTCCTGGGAGTAAATGTTTATATCGGCTTGGTCCCCAAAAACCGTCGGCGTGATGATGCTCCCGAGAAGGAACATCATAGCCAACATCGCAAGCGTTAAGCCAGCCAGTCTTTTTGTCTTCATTTTCCGACCTCCGAATATGAAGTGCGATAGCCCACCGAATATAAATGTATTATTAAACACCATAATTATATGCCGCCGTATCCTTCACTTCAGACATGGAAGACGCACCTGTGCCCCAGCAATTCGGCCCCATGCCAGTGCAGGACGACCCGTTGAAATTACTGATCAAAGCGATGAAGCAAGTCCTTTGGTATTCATCGTTTCCCGCATATTTGGCTATGCTGATTGTGAGCCTCGGGATTTTGATCGCTTCGTTTCCCTGGGCGCTTGACTGGATGGGTTCATCGGGCGCAGAACTGACCATCTTCGTCGCCATAGTTCCGGCGCCTGTCGGCTTCTACGCTGGCGGAATCGCGATCCAGGCATGGTTCACATTCGTCGTCGTTGTCGTGCTTCTCTCGTTTTCCGGCAGTATCTATGGATTGATAGCTTCGTTAAAATCGGGGGCCGGCGAGCGCGCCCGAAAAAGAGAGGACAGCGGAATCGAGCTCACGGCGAAACTGTTCATGGCCACCGTGTTCTTCCTGTTTTTCTATCAGCTCATTCTGTCGCTGTTCAGGGTAGAGCCAGTCTCTCCGGACTTCGATTCGATGGCGCGAGCCCATCTGATCTACGGGCTCGTGAACGCGTCCGTGAACGAGGAAATTATCACCAGGGTACTGCTCCTCGGAATCCCGCTGTTCTTCATCGAGCTGGGGCGGGTTAAAAGACCGTTGTGGCGATACGTGCTCGGCGGCGGGTTTTCTGTCAATGTGCTTACAGTTTTGCTGATCGTTTTCTCGTCGGTCATGTTCTCGCTAGCTCATTTTATCGGCGGCGGCTGGGACCCGTTCAAGTTCCCGGGGACGTTTCTCAGCGGTCTGGTCATGGGCTACCTGTTCGTGAAGAAAGGGCTCTTCGCCTCGATTATTTTTCATTTCACTACTAATTTCTTTTTCATCTCGCTGGACCTATGGCCGGATAATAATATGATACTCAGCGTACTGGTCATGGTCTGGCTGTTGATGGCCGCGGCGGGCGCCTACTTCTTCGTGCATTACGCGAAGGGGGCATTTGTCTGGCTGCAATCGGTCGGGGATTCGGTCGAGGAAAGAGAACGTCTTCGACAGCAACCCCCCGTTTTCGACGAAAGTATGGGAACTGGCTATACCTGTAAAAACTGCGGCGGCTTCGAGGCGAAGTACGAGGAGCACGCGCTTGTCTGCGTCCGCTGCGGTTACCTGTTGAAGGTCGAGAACGCTCAGCCTTTCAAGGCTGAGATGAATCGACCTGGATGATTTCAACGTGAGGATACCGCCGTATGCTCATCGATAATCATGCATCGAAACTCAAAGCCAATAACTTCTGGTTTTGAGTAATCGAGCATACGGCTGCCTGAAAGTGAACTTCCAGGCCTGAATCTAGCAGGTTCATATTCCTGCGTTAACGCCAGGTCCTTTAGGGCCTGGTAGTTTACAAAGAAAGCTGATGAGATGAAGCAAGGTTCTCCAAATACGCCTTGCTCTCGACCCCACTGGCCAAGTCTCTCGATTCGATTATATAATTGCCATGGTATCCGGACAGCTGGCCCAGGACTTTTCCGAAATCGATGTTCCCTTCGCCCAGGGTCATATGCTTGTCCTTCTCGCCGATGTTGTCGTGAAGGTGGACGTTCACAAAGCGCTCCTTCAATTCCAAAAATTCGACCATCTGGCTGTTGAGGTTCGCGTGCCCCACGTCGAAGCAAATGCCCAGTTCGAGGCCGTCCAGCATTTCCACCATTTGAGCCGCGGCCAGGCACAACGAATACTTCTGGCTCGGCATGTTTTCCAGAGCGACAGGGATTGATAATTCCCCAGCCACCCTGTCAATTATCTTGAGGCTCTCGCGGGTGAGCTTCGGCACCCGCGGCTTGTCGTAATACCCCATGGCCAGTATGTAGCCCGGATGCATGGTCACTACCTCCATTTCGAGCTCGTCCGCAATCCGGATCACATCCAGTGTGGTGTCGATCGCGTGCCTTCTTGTGCCGGCATCGAGCGCGGCGAGGTTGATGTCGCTGAAAGGGGCGTGTACCTGGAATTTCATGCCAGTGGTTTCGATTGCTGTTTGAACCTCGTCCCGAATCGACGGCAGGGCGTGGTCCGCGTCCGAGAGAATCTCCCACAAATCAAAATGCTGGCTAATCTCTTCGAAGGCGTCTTTGAACGGCACGACGGAGAACGCTGGGCTCGAAATTCCTATCATTCTGCATCACCTCCCGAGTTTTTGGATGTCAGGAATTCGATGACCTCGGAAATGTCTGGGCCGGATATCTCGACCAGGATGTCTCCGAGGACCGAATTTCCATCGGTAAAATTAACGCGGTCGACTGTCGCCGCCTGCTTGTTCAAGTGGAACGTGATTTTGCCTTCGTCTGAAGTCCTGAGAAAGATGCTTCTGGCAGTGTCGCGGATCTGCTGGTTCTTCAGGCGCTCGGTGAAGTGGGAAAGGTCGGCTGCCTTTGCCTGAATCGTAGTTTCTGTTTCCGAGACGCTGGCATCGGGAAATATGTTGACAATCGCGGTCTTCAATTTTTCAATTTCCTCGGTGGGGTGTATCGGGAAGGAAATCGAGATGTCAGGATTCATGATAATCATTGGTTCCAGTATTCGGCGATCGAGACCTTGACGGCCTTCCGCATCGCTTCTTCCGAATTATGTCCGGCCTTCCACCCGAGAGTGTTGATTTTCGCCGCGCTGAGCACTATTTTCGGAACATCGCCCTTCCAGCCGCGGTCTCCGCCGGTATAATTGAATTTCACATCGTCCAGCGGCAGTTCCTCGACCAGAACCTCGGCTATCCTCGAAACATTTATCCAGTCATCGCAGCCCAGGTTGAAAACATTGACATTTTCGTCGGCATTTTCAACGCCGAAAATCATGGCATCAACGCACTCCTGTACCAACAGGTAGGACTTACTCTGGCTGCCGTCGCCCAATATCTCCAGTTCGGCCGGGTTTTTCTTCAACTTCTCGATGAAATCGAATATCACGCCGTGCGTCCCGCGGGAGCCGATGATGTTGGCAAAGCGGTAAATCCAGACCTGCATGTCGAATGTGCTGGCAAAGCTGGAAATCAGGCCTTCTCCGGCCAGTTTCGAAGCGCCGTAGAGCGAAATCGGGAGCGACGGGCCGTAGTCCTCCGGCACAGGCACTTCGGTGGGCTCGCCGTATATTGTCGAGCTGGACGAAAACGCGATTTTCCCGATGCCGGCCAGTCTCATTGATTCGAGAACGTTGTAAGTGGCGATCGTGCCCTGCTTCAGGTCCACATCGGTGTACTCAATTCCGTAGCGAATGTCGGGGTTGGCGGCGATGTGGTAGACCATGTCCACTCCTGCCATGGCAGCCTGCACGGCATCTTTATCGAGAAGGTCCGCGTTGATGAATTCGAAATTGTCTTTTCCAAAATGATGCTGGATGAATTTTTCCTTTCCGCTGGAGAGGTTGTCGAACACGACGACCTCTCCCACCTCCACAAGCCTGTCGACGAGATGGCTGCCGATGAATCCCGCTCCTCCGGTTACTAGATATTTCATGATATCAATGGCACGAAATGGTGACAGTATATAGATTTTATTATGGCGACGAATATCTTTTATATGGAAAACATCTCGCCTATCTGATGCGTATTTCGGTCATTATTTCCACTTATGGAATGGACAGGATAGAAGACACATTCCAGTCCGTCAATTCCATACTGGGACAGAAAGATTCCGACTCCGAAATTTTAGTAGTTATTGACAGGAATGCGGAACTGGTAGCCATTCTGAGAGAACACTTCGGCGATGCTATTAGGATCGTTGTCAGCGACAAAAAAGGGCTGTCTAGAGCCAGGAATCTCGGTGTCAAACATGCAAAAGGCGATATCGTCGCATTTATTGACGACGATGCAACCGCGTGCGATGGATGGGTGGAAGGCATACGCTCCGCGCTTTCCGGCGACCCGAAAATCGGGGCTTGCACTGGCCCGATTTTCCCCGAATGGCTGGGCGAGGAGCAGAAGTGGTTTCCCAAGGAATTGAACTGGATGATAAGCTGCACCTATTCCGACATCGAGGACGGGGCCTTTGTCGACACCGCCTTCGGCACGAACATGGCTTTCAGGCGCGAAATTCTGGTTGGATTGGGCGGATTCCACACCAAGTTGGGCGCCGTCCAGAAGTGGAAGAAGATCAAGGGAAAATGGGTGACGAAAACCGGATTGGTGGGCGAGGAGAGGCACCTTTGCCTTAAGTTCAGGAAGGCTGGCTACCTGATTGTGCATTCGCCGGAAGTGGCCATCAACCACAAGGTCTACCCTTACCGTGTGGTCTTCAAAAACCTGCTGGACCGAGCCTACTGGGAGGGCTACTCGAAGGGCTACATAGAGAACCGATTCCCGAAGAAAGAAGGCGAGGCTGCCCTCTCGACCGAGCAGAATTATCTAGCAGGTTTGTTTTCGAACCTTCACAAACCCCATAACACCTGCGGACTGGTAGATAAAATCAGGATGTACGCTATGACAGGTTTTGTGCTGGCAGTGGTGATGTTCGGATATGGGAAATTCAAACTGACTAGCCGTTGAATATCCGCCAGAAACGATTTTGTCATGGCGGCGGTCGTGCTCGGTTATGTACTGTCCACTTTTTCCAAATCTGATAAATGACCAGAAATGGCTAAACTTTATATCTCATGGCATTATAATTGGCTTAATGAATACAGCCACTGAAAACGTAGGCACTTGGCGGAGCAGTACCGGTGCTTTGTCTAAATTGAGCACCAGGTATGACAAATATGTGATTTATTTGATGCCCTCCATATCGCTGCTCATATGGGCAATCTCCCTGATCCAGGCTAAGGGAGTTGCGATAGAGGAGTACGGGATTTTTTCGGTTCTGCCTTTTACTTATTACCTGGCCGTTTATGTTCTGCTGACCTCCATGTTCTTCACGATTTTCATTGCCAAGAATTGTGGAGAGGGATATCTGATGAAGGCACTGCTTTTCCAGTCATTCCTCCTCATGGTGTTCTTATTGTTCACACCATCTATTATTGAAGGTTATGCCAGGTCGCCCCACAGCTGGTCGAAATACGGGTACGTGGATTACATCGTCAGAACGGGGCACATCTCTCAAAGTCTCACACATTATCACAACTGGCCGCTTCCGTTCATCTTCTCCGCCCAGACCGTACAGATTACGGGCATCGACCCAGTGACCTTTCCCCTTATATTCCCCTTGATACTGGACATGATAATATTCTCTGTTATAATACTGTTTTTCTTCAGGTTTTTCAAGGACAACAGAATACGCTTCATCGGAATTATTTTATTTTTTCTAGTCACCTGGGAAAATCAGTTCCACTTCGCACCCCAGCTGTTCGGATTTTTACTGTTGCTGTTCGTCATCTACCTCGTCGTTTTCTACCTTAAAAAAGAAAACCTCAAGATGTTGATTTTGCTGGGATTAATGGTCATCGTCCTTATACTAACTCACCTTTTGACGGCTTTTGTGGCTTGCCTTTTCCTAGGGTTGTTTGTCCTGTATCAAATATTTTGGCCAAAGCCCAAAGCCCGCAGAAAACGAAGGAAAAAGAAATTCAGGCTCAAATGGCTTGTCAAAAAGAAATTCTGGAAAGCTTACTGGCATAAGGTCCTGAAAAAGAGAATTAAATCTCTTGTGGTCAGCAGGCGCATACTTGGATTGCTGGCCGCAATTGGCATCGGCGGTTTGATTTTCTGGTTCTCGTTCGCGGGGAACTGGGTCAGATATGCGAACTGGGGAATCGATCTGAGCCTTCTACCTGCACTGGCATCCGCATATATCAATAAACTCTATTCTGGCTCCGATGCTCACGGCAACCTTGTGTTGATTCGAATGGTGTTTTCCCTCACCATCGCAATATTGGCCATTTGGGGTGGAAAGCTGGCTCGGGACAAAAGAAATAACAGAATGTTGTACATCATAATTCTTTCCGCCATAGTCCCGATATTCCTCTTCTATTACGAGGTCGAAATTGTCCAGCGAGCGTTCTTGTTCTGCGGACTGCCGTTGGCTGTTCTGATTTCGCTCGGCCTGGATAAGAAAAAATTTCTGGCAATTGTGCTTGTATTTTCATTCATCGCTGTTCCTCTTCATATCCTGACAATGTATGGCAACGAGAAGATTGACTACACTCCGCCGTCACAGGTCGGCGGGGCGGAGTTCGTATTCGACAACATGCCTATTGGGTCGGTCATATTGGGGGGCAATCCAGTAGATCGGGGCCAGTATGTTGAAAACTACCGTCGAATTTCATATTCCGAGGTAGATTTTTTCGAAGATTCGGGCCGTGACCTTTATATTATCTATTGCTCCTCAGACGAATATTTCTCTCTGTGGTACCACGAAAACACGGTTTATATTGACTTTCTGAAAAACAAAATCGCTGGGGATGACTACATAAAAATATTCGATTCGCCCGATTGCCAGATATACAAATATGTCGGTTAGCCGTGGATTTCCCACAGTTTTTTCAGAAAACGGGAGATCTGCCGTTCCCTATCGAATGTTTCCAAGACCATCGGCACGATTTTAGCCGCATTTTTTCTATAATCAGGGTTGTCTAAAAGGGCAGCCAGCGTTTTGTATATTCTCTTTTTTTCCGACCAGTCCAAAGCAATGCCGTTCCCATGCTTTTTGATGAACCTGTGAACGTACGAAGTTCTGTCGGCGACGACCAGAACCGGCAGACCGCAGCTGATATAATCGTAGAATTTTGAGGGAATGGCATAGCTGCCTTGGGGGTCGTTCTTCTGGAATATTAACAAACCGGCATCGCATCTTTTCAGAACGGAGAGAAGTTTGTCACGCTCGGCCTCTATTATTGATATCTGTGATTTCAAACCCGCTTTTTTTACTGCTCTGATGAAGCGCAAGCTACTGCTCGTCGAGAACACGAGCAGTTTATAATTCCGGTTCTTCCGAAGCGCGGGGATGAGAATCTCAGGCGAATAATAAGGGGTCGAAAGGTTGCCGACATAAGCTATGTATTTGCTGTCCTTGCCAAACCAGTTTGAATCGTCTGGCTTGACCCGTTTCACCTTGTTGACGTCGATTCCGTTGCGGACTTCGACTATCCTCTTCCGGTCAACACCAAGAAAGTCAGTGATGCTGTGATGAACAGTCGAGATAAATGCCGCTCTTTTATTGGCGCATTTGGCGATGAGATGTGAGAGCCGGTGCAACGGAGTTGCGACGATTCGGGCGACGATGCCGTGTTGCCCGATTATGTTTTCGTTGACCGCCACCCAATTGTCTCTGTAATCGATGGCATATTTGATTCCGGAAATGCGGCACCAGACGGTGCCGGCCAGCATCACACCCGGCGGCGTTGAGAAAATCACGATATCCGGATTTTTTTCCTTGCAGAATTTTGCGGTCAGCCCCAGCCAGACCGAGGCATATATCGGATTCGGGTCTTGATATTTGAGGAGAAGCTGGCTGTGTTTGCCTATCTGTATTTCGTGAACCTCAACTTTCGGATGCTGGGGTATCGGCTTTTTTCTGTTGAAAAGTGGATTCCAAACCACGATGTCGATGCGGCTGATTTCATCGCGGGCCGCGAAATATTTGGCCATTTCATAAACACGGGTGCCGGCTGCCGTGTAATTGGGTGGGTAATACTGGCTCATTATCATTATCCTCATAGAAATTCTCCACACTTCAGCTACGGTAATGACACAAGGTTATAAAAATTACAAGTACTTCGGGTAATCTTATGAGCGAGGTCGAGAATGCGAGGAAGTTTACGTTCGACGTGGGATGGGCCACGACAAGTTTGGCTGCAATGATGGGCGTCGGATTCATACTGGGAGTTCTCCTTGGTAATTATTTCGATGCGAGTGGTCTCGGTGCTTACTCGATGGTTTTGACCATCTGGACAATCGCCGCTCTAACCGCAGGATTAGGTATCCCGCTGGCAGTCATAAAATATGTTGCCCAGTACAAGGACAGGCCGCGAATCTGGAACAGTCTGGTCTCATCAGCCATGTTGTCAGGTTGTTTAATCGGTCTTTTTGCGACCGCGGTCCTTTATTTGCTATCTCCTTTTGTAGAAGATATCTTCAACATTCCTGATCTGGGTCACCTTTTAAGAATCGTGTCATTTTCATTCCCGTTCATTGTGATTAATGAGGTGTTCTCGGGCACTCTGAACGCCCTGAGAAAAATGAGGAATTACGCACTATTGGAGATGTTCAGACGGGGCTTGGTTCTCGTTTTTACTCTCGTTTTCATATGGATGGGTATGGGGATTGAGGGCGCCGTTGTGGCTTTGGTCTTATCGCCTTTGTCTGTTACTGTAACCATGTTGACAATCCATAAAAAATATTTCCGTTTCCGATTCAAAAATTTCAAGAAATATACGAGGCGTCTTGTTGGATTTGGAGGAAAATTGTATTTTGCCAGCAGTGTTAGTTTGCTGAATGCTCAGGCTGCTACCCTACTCATCGGTTTTTATCTGACTGATACCGATGTCGGAATTTACGCGGCTGCGCTTATGTTCTTCAACTTCATGATAATGGTTCCGCAAGCAATTCAGAAAGTCACATATCCCGCGTTTTCAACCCATTTCGCCAAAAAAAGGAAAGCCCTGGTTGTGAAAATGATGAAATTGATTATGAGATTTTCCTTCATCCTGATGTCACTGGGTTGCCTTTTTTTGATATTCTATATTGATGATATAATAACGTTAATATTTCCAGGAAAAGAAGCCTTTCTGTTGGCGGTGAATCCCTTAAAAATTATGGCTGTCGCCGGAGTGCCGTTCGGTGTAATAGTACCAGTGGGTGCCATATTCGCCTCCGCCGGGCGGGCGGACATACCTTTGAAGATTTCCGTTGCAAGAACAGTCACGAATATCGGAATTGCGATTGCTTTGATTCCGATGACCGGTCTTGCTCTATGGGGTTTCAACATCGGTGGCTTGAACGGAGCTGCCCTCGCTCTGGGCGGTAATTTTATAGCCAGCATATTTTTGACGTTTCTTTACCTGAAACCGTGTCTGAAAATCCGTTTGAAGATCAGAAGAATCTGGATTGGACTGATGATTTTCTTCATCTTCCTTGGAATTACCGTTGTCCTGAGTCATTGTGCCAATGTTCAAGAAAATATTCTGGGTTTGATTATAATTCCTTTGTATATTGGAGTCCTTTATGGTTCTAAAATTTTATCAAAGGATTTCTTCACCATGGCTAAAATGGTAATTGGCAAGCGTTCATCTGCCGAACCGCGGTAGAACCTTATGTTTGGCCTTGAAAAATTAGCCAGATAATGGGTAAAATCTTGCTTTGGTGCTTATAAGAAATTTCATTAATTTTATTTCGATATCTGTCCTTTTTTTAGTATATTTCTTTGAGGAAATATCAAAAATAGTCGCTTTTTCAAGACGATGATTGTCTTTGTTCTGCTTGACGAATATTATTTTTAGATTGTCATTGGTGATTTCTGATTCGTCAAAAAAATCTGAAAAGATTATGTCGAGAGCTTTTTTTCCAATGCGAATGCCGTGGCGCTTCCGATTCCACCGTTTGCACCTGTAATCAAAGCCACTTTTGTCATAATATCACCGATTATTTGTCCTCTAATTCCTTTATTCTTTCTTCGAGCTGGCTTACCTTCTGCTCGAGGTTTTTCAACTTGCCGACGGGGCTCCCAGCGACAATCGCGTCGTCCGCAACATCCTTGATAACAACGGACATCGGAAGAACCGTCACCCTGTCTCCGATTGTTACACCAGGATATATTACGCTGGGCCCACCTATCCAGCAATTCTCACCGATTTTTGTGGGAGCCCGTTTTATTTTGTCACGAGAGATTTCGGTTTCACCAGCCAGCGCCTGCTCCCTGGCCGTGTGCGTCCATATCATTGAATAAGAACCGATGTGCGTGTTGTCTCCAATCATCAGACCGCCTGAGGCGTCGAGAATCACGCCTTCGCCTATCCACAG
Organism: Methanomassiliicoccales archaeon; assembly: GCA_030672365.1. Lineage (GTDB taxonomy): Archaea > Thermoplasmatota > Thermoplasmata > SG8-5 > JAGLSY01 > DAOVGM01. The sequence continues at coordinate 35,768 of DAOVGM010000046.1, read as the reverse complement.
GTTCTTGCCGCAATCGAAGTTCTCCGGAGATATTATCTTCGCGTTCTCCCGGATGCGACAGCCTTTAGGCAATCCCAGTAATCTAGCTCGCTCTCGGTCTGTCATCAATTCGCTGATTTTGTACGTCAAAATCTGTTTTCTCAATTTCTGTTCCGTCTTCTCGTCAAAAGGCATAAAAACACCCCACATTCACGCAGATCAATATCATTTTACAGCCTCCAGCCTGACATATTTGAAAAAGGATTTGGTCAGCGGAAGCGCGGCCCGAAGATGGTTTTCGACATATATGGCTGTTTCCGGCGAGATGTCATGAACGACCCTTCCCTGTTGCCAGAACCAGGTATATCCGAAATCGATGTCCCGGAATTCGAGGTTTTTCAATAAAGAAACAAGCTCCTCTTCCTTCAAGCCCCCCTCAGTCATCTGGTATTCCGCCATCTGGATTGTCTCGGCGTCTAGTGTCTCTCCGGCTGCCTTTTTCACCTCGCTCACCATCTCGCAAACCGACTTCCGCTCGATTTCCAACAATTCCGATAATCCCTCACCATTCTGTGGCAGCGATTTCATCGATTCCCTGAAGTAGAAATTCGGGTCCTGATCGGTGTAAAGAATTCCACCTTCTTTCAGAACGCGGCTTACTTCTTTTAAGGTCGGCTCCAGGGTTGGCAGATGGTGCAAGAATCCGTATGCCGTGACGACATCGAAATGGCCGTCTGGGAAGGGAAGTTTCTCGCTCGAGGCCAAAAACAACTTGACATTCTTGATTTTATCTTTTTCAAACTTCGCTCTGGCATTGTCCAGCATTGCCTCGGTTATATCAACACCGCAAATCTCGGTGAAAAACGGCACAGCCAGATGCGATATGAACCCAGTCCCGCATCCGATGTCCAACAGCCTGTTCCCGCCTGTTTTTCGGGCCAGTGTTTTCAACTTGGCAACCACTTGCTCGACGTTTTCGGGCTTGAAATGTGGCTGAACCTCGTCGTAAGTGTCGGCGTAATGGGAATGAAAGCGGATGTTCGCTTCAGTCACTGCCTTTTTCCTATCATCATCCATTAGTATACCTCAATTATGGGTGGTTTCCAGATACCATTCAACCGTCATTTTGATTCCTTCGTCGAAGCTCGTTTTCGCTTCGAAGCCGAATGACTTCTGGGCCAATGTTATGTCGCCCCTGTGCCTTCGCACGTCGGCCGGCCGCTCATCCTCAAAGATGAACTCACCCCCATATTCCAGTTCCCGAGCTATGGCCGTGACCATATCCAGGATGGTGATTTCCTTGCCCGTAGCTATGTTCATCACCTTACCACGCGTGGATTCGTGATTGTAAATGTCCACGAATGCCTCCACCACATCTTTAACGTAGATGTAGTCGCGGGTCTGAAGACCGTCACCGTGAATAACCGGTTTCTGGCCGTTCATTATTCTTTGTATCGTGATAGGAATCACGCCGGCATAGCTTCCTTCGTTCTGTCGGGGACCGTAGTTGTTGAACGGCCGAACGATTGCCGTGTCCAAATCGAATGTATTCGAATATGATTCGACAAGAAGATCTGAAGCCGCTTTGCTGGCAGCATAAGGTGTCGTCGGATGTAATGGGTGGTTTTCATCCATTATGGACTCCGTGGCGGTGCCATAAGCCTCAGAGGAAGAACAATGAATGAGTGTGTCGTACAATTCATCTTTGAGCAGTTCAAGGACGGAAAGCGTGATCGAAATATTATCTTCGCAGGTAATTTTCGGAAGCTCATGAGATGTTAAAAGCGGAACGACAGCCAGATTAAAGACAACATCTGGTCTTTCTATCTTGAAGATGTTTTTCATCTTCTCGTAATGGGACGCGTCCTGATAGTAGAGTTTGAGAGCACTGAACTTTCTGAATGCTTCCTCGATGTTTCTGTGTTTTCCCAGGAAAAAATTGTCCACAACGATTATCTTCTCCGGCTCCTCTTTAATCAAGCGGTCCACCAGATGACTGCCTATGAATCCAGCCCCGCCTGTTACCACGATTCTTTTGTCTTTTAAACTCATTCGATTTCCTCCGATTTTTTATTTGATAAGTAAGTAGGAATTGGATTATCCTTTACCTTTTTCCCGGGTATGCCCAAGACGATAGCGTTGTCCTCCACATCCTTGGTAACCACGGTCCCCATGCCTAATATTGTGTTTTTGCCTATTCTCAAGCCGTCCCTGACACAAGCACAGGGGGCTACCCAAGAATAATCTCCTATCTTTGTGCTACCGCCAATAAGGGTGAGTGCGATTATTGCGGAGTGCTTGCCGATTTCCACGTTGTGGGCAATGTGGCACAGGTTGTCTATCTTAGTGCCTTTGCCGATTGTTGTATCGCCCAGCGTACCCCTATCTATGCATGTGTTAGCCCCGATTTCAACATCATCCTCTATCAGAACACCACCCATATGAGGGAATGCCAGAAATTCGCCATTGTCCTCCCTTTCATATCCGAAACCAGATGCCCCGATTACAGTGCCAGAATGAATTACGACATTAGTTCCTATCTTCGTGCCGTCATAGATGCTAACGTTGGCATGAATGATGGTTCGGGGGCCGATCTTTACTTGGCCGCCGATGTATGTATTCGGGCCGATGAAAACTTCTGGGTGGATCTCTGCCCCTTTCTCGATTATTGCATTCGAAGAAATTTCATACTGGACTTCTTCAATAAAGAGGTTTTTCATCAGTTTAATGAAGGTTTTTCTCGGATTTTCAACAGAGATTATGGTCTTATTCTGAAAATCGGAATTTCCGAATCCGCAGGAATAAGAACATATCACAACGTAGGCCTTTGAAGATGATATCATCTTCTTTGCATCATCTTTATCTGTATTGCTACAGAATGTTATGGAGGATTCCGTAGATTTGTCAATTGGCATTAGATTTGTGACTAGGGTATCTTTCGGGCCGGTCACCTCATACGACTCATCTAATGAAGCACAGAGTTCAGTCACTGTAAATTTCTTCTCCATTTATTCACCTTCTTTTTATCTCATCCAAGAGTTTTCGGCCGCCCAAGTGAGCTATATATGTTGAGTTGATATGGAAGACCTTGTCCGTAAATTCAATGTGCCTTCTCATTGACCTGTATATCAAATCCAAATAATTTGATTTGGTATCGAACCAATGCAAGGGATGGAATACCATTTGAATTGACTTGGTCTTTGCTTTCTCGACGAATTTCATGGGGTCTTTTTGTCTGAAGTCCATGCACGAATCGCTGATATAGAATTCGTCTGTAAACAATTCCGGGGAATATGCGTTGTTATAACCTTCAAAGAGCGGATACTTACCTGTTACGGAAGGGTTGTGAAGACTTATTGAATTTATATCCTGGCCAACAATGCGTTCGAGAATTCGGCATTCATCGCGTACGTGTTCGATCAGTAAATTCTCGTCCTCTGCGGCATAAACTGTGGGGTCGAAATGAAGGCCGATTTCTTGACCGTCGTCTGACATCGACCTGAGCATTTCCCTGTTTCCAGACGATGATGGATTGTACAAATGGCACGTGGTCATTATGAAATAAGTGGAATTTACCTCCGAGGTTCTTTCAATTTGGGCCATCGCGTATGCTGGGAATATGTCGAAATCAACATCATGTCTCAGGATGATACACGGTCCTTCTGGCTGCCCTCTGAACGGTGTGATGGGTGCGATGGTCATGGCCTTGGAAAGTAGCTTCTGATAATAACCGTAAGTGAAATCTGGTTCTGGGATCATCTCACCTCCGCGATAGTCGAGCGTAAGAAGGCGGACATTTCGTTGATTTCTTCCTCTTCCAGGCCATAATACATGGGCAAGGCAATCGTTCTCTCGAATATGTCCACAGAAGTGGGACAATTCTTAGGTGAAGCGTAAACAGGTTGGACATGGGATGCATATGTCCCGATATTCGCTTGAATGCCCTTCTTCCGGAGTTTCTGAATAACCCGATTCCTGTTTAATCCTCTGTCCAGTATCGGCACGTAGCTTTGATAAACGTGTATGGAATATTTCGATATCGCCGGCGGTTGAATATCATCCATTTCATTCAACAGATCATCCCAATGTTTTGCCAGTTCTCTCTTCCGTTTGATTATCAAGTCCTGTCTTTTAAGTTGCACAACGCCGACGGCAGCCAGTATGTCACTCATCTTGTAATTGTAACCGACCTCGGTGAATTCCGGGACGTGAAAACTATCACTGCTTTCACGGTCCCAGGTCCCGGAGATGCCGAAAACAGATAACTTTCTCATTCGGGCGGCCAGTCTATCGTCTTCGGTAACGATCATACCTCCCTCGCCCGTTGTCAAACCTTTCCTGGCATGAAAGGAATAGCAACCGGTATCACCGATTGTGCCAGAGAACTTATCTTTATATTTTGCTCCGAAAGAACATGCCGCGTCCTCAATTACTTTTAAGTTGTTTTCAGACGCTATCTTCATGATTTCATCCATGTCCGCCGGCTGGCCGAAAGTGTGTACCGGAATCACGGTTTTAGATTTGTCCGTGATCTTTGAATTTAAATCCTCTGGGTCCATGTTGTATGTGTCTGGTTTGATGTCAACAAAGACCGGGTTCGCCTGACAATAGAGGACCGAATGGCCGGTTGCGGGGTAAGTAAAATCGGCGACTAGCACCTCATCACCCTTTTCGATTCCAAGAGCCAGAAGAGAAAGGTGAAGTGCAGATGTGCAATTGGAAACTGCGATGGTGTTCTTTGCGTTAAGATACTCAGAGGTCATTCGCTCGAATTTCTTAACCTCTGGACCCTGAGAAACCCAGCCTGAATCCAGAACCTTTTTTATCTCCTCCATCTCTTCGGAATCAAAATACGGTCTGAGAAGCGGAATCTTGATGCTCATTAACCCCCCTATTTCACTGTTCTGTAAATAACTTTTCCGTTGTGTTCAGATATTTCTCGTACAAACGAAGAATATCCCTCATATTTTTCGCGAAGTCGCCGATTTCAAGGGCCAATTCCCTGCTGTTTTTTCCGTACAGCTCCATTTTCCGATTGTCTTTCAAAATTTCGATCGCTTTCCTGGCCAGGTCGTCGGAATCGCCGCCCACGAAGATTTCGCCGTTGAGTCCCGTACGAACCCCATATTCGGCGCCCGGTCTTTCGGCCACAAGGCACGGAAGCCCCGAACTCATGGCCTCCATCAGAGCGACCCCGATGCCTCCTCCCGCTTTTGTAGGATGCGGTGTATCAACATACAGGTCGGAGGCTGCCAGGTATTTATGGAGTTCATCATTGGGCACATTTCCGGTAAAAACGATTTTATCTGCCACGTCTAGGCGTTTCGACAATTTTTCAAGGTTCGCCTTTTCGGGACCGTCCCCGACAATCAGGAATCTGGCATCCGTGATATCCCTTGATATTAAAGGAATTGCTTCGACCAGAGTGGAAATGTCACAGATGTCGACCAGATGCCTGACTAGTGTCACGACACGATAGTTTTGGTTGCCGAAAAGGTGTATTTTTAGTTCGGGCACTTTAACATCGGGCGAGAATCTAGCTGTATCAACTCCCCAGGGCTGAATGAATATCTTCTCGGGATCGCAACCGTATTCGACAAGCCGGGCTTTTGCCGATTCATCTCCTGCAAAGACCGTATCTGCCGAGGCAAACATTTGCTTGGTGTATTTCTTATCCTCACCTCCGCCCTTGTAGGCCAGTGTGAATCCCCAGGCCGAGAGAAACAGCGGTCTGAAACCTGTTTGAGAGGCCAGCCAGCCATAATCCGGCAGATAATGGGCGTGAATCAAATCTGGCTTTATTTCCGCGATTGCGACCTTTAATTCTTTGAGACCCAGTGTCATATAATGCTTGCCGCCGAAGGCACTCATCGACACCTTTCTGGGTATTCGTTTGACGTTGGTTATCGTCGGGCTTCCTAGGGGCACGAGATTGATCTTGTCGTTCTCGAATAACTTTTTCACTTCATCGATTGAATTCTTAGGGAGATAGGCCAGATAAACTTCGTGTCTGGCTGTGAAATATTCTGCCCATTTTCTGACGTGAATCGAATACACGTTGCCGACTATCATTATCCGCATCAGGCCACCTCCGATATCGTGAACCTGCGCTTTCCAGATTCAGGCCAGTCGATTGAATTCGGAAATTTGACCTCGATATCAATGTCATCGCCCAGGTACTCATGGAAATGCGTCAGCAGGTATTGGAAATCTGAATCGGTGAAATCAGAGGTTCTGACAATTTCAACTTCCAGCTCCTCGATTTTTTTCTGCACGATGCGATATTCCCTGATGCCGTTGACGTCTTTGAAAAGGTGCGGGAAGAATTCACCGGGCAACCGTTGACCCGACGGTGTGACTATGAAATCGTGAACGCGACCGTCAATCGAGGTCATCATCGAAAGGGCTCGACCACAGCTGCATTTTTCGTCTTTGGGAGTTCCCATGTCACCGATGGAATACCTGAGCCACGGCATCACCAGATTGTGCAGGTCGGTGATGATAATCTCACCGCTTTCCCCAAAAGTTACTGGCTTATCGTTTTTCAGAAACTCGACGATGGAGTTCTCATCGGAAATGTGATACCCCCTGTGATGCTCGCATTCGTGGGCTATCAGCGAGGTCTCTCGGCTGCCGTAACCATCATAAACACTGCAACCGAACGTATCTTCGATTTTCTTGCGCTGGAAGTCGAAGAGGTTCTCCGCCGTGGTGATAATGGACTCGGGTTCGATGCCTTTAATGTCGTGCTCACTGACGAATTTCGCGAAAACGTACATCGCTCCCGAAAATGAACGAATTATTTTCGGCTTGAAATCAATGATTTGTCGGGCATACTGGCCCATATCTTCATCGGACATTCTGAAGGTATTGAGTGTCAATCTGCGAAGGAGCTTGTGACGAAAACTTGTGCTCATTTTTTCGAGTTGTTCAATTTCGAAACTGGCGCCCCATAAGTCCACCATCCTGTCTCTGAACTCGTAACCCGCCCAGTTCCATCCTCTGTACCTGGCTCCGTTAGCCCATGTCCACATCTCCCTCTGAACGTAGAATTTCAAAGGTTCGCCTGTCGAACCCCCGGTTTGGGACGGCATCGCCTTGTTTTTCAGGTTGGAAGCCAGCATTTTGTCCAGATGCTGGCGTAAGTCATCTTTTGTGAGAATGGGAAGTTTATGCAAATCCGCCTTTGTTTTAATATTATCTGGTTTCAGGTTTAGTTTTTTAAAAATGTCGTGATAATATGGTACATTGTCGTAGGAATTTTGTACGAGTACTCTGAGTTTCGTATTTTGATATTTTTCAAGTTCCTCCCGAGGCCAGTATTGGCTCTTCATCAAAAACTTGTGTGTTTTACGAACGGCAAAGGCATCGTTAAGCAGCATTTATGTTCACCCTTATGCGAACCTCGTAATAATTATCCGTTCCTTCGGTGTGGAGTTGCCAGATAATTTGATACGTCCCTGACGTTCTTATGTTGAACTCGAAATTTCTCTCATAAGATTCTCCGTGTTCCAGCTGGATTGCCTGACCACCACCAGAAACATTCGTCAAATCGTCGGTTTGATTCCAGCTGTTCCAATATACATAATTATCAATACCGTCGAGGCTGATTATTCCAGTATAGAACGAATACAATGTTGTTTCAAATTGATGGGATTCGAAACCGACTATCACTTCAGCTGTCTCGTTTATTGTAATGTCGGAGACATAATCAACTGCCGTACCGTTGTGGTCCAGAATGTACATCACCGTGTATTTGTCCTCGACTCCTGGCGTAACAAGAACGTAAGCCAATACAATTCCCGATAAAATTAAAACCACGGTAATGGCCACAATAAAAACTCTTTCCGTTTTATCTTCCGGCATCCTGGCCGTTTTAAAGGTGAGGTCGATATTATATCTCCTTTCGACCGGCAATTGCTGCCTTCTGTAAAATGCGAATAATGACAGGAGAAAGATTATGCCGAAATTTGCGAAGACCGTGGTCATCAAATTTATGCCGGCAGATGTAAAATTAAGAGCCAGACCAATTATTGAGACTATTGCTATACTCAAACCAAAACTTAGGGCAAACCGTTCTAGGTTTTCGTCGATGTCCTCGTTTAAATTTGTACGTTTCTCGGGCCATAATACCGATACGAGGGCATAGCCAGGTATGAACAAAAGCATAGGTATGCCGAATATAATTCTCACAATATTGCCGTCTGGAAGTACAAAAACGAAAATCACTGTTGCAATAGACCATAATAATACGATGATTAAATCTGTCGGATATTCCTTGCCCTCTAACAGACTTTTGGGATTATTGGAACTCAGTTTGTTCCCTCCGTCAAAACTCCCCGATTCAGATAATATTTTTTAGCAACGTAGTCTTCGATGGCAGGGTCATGTGAAGCGATAACGACCGTGGCTCCAAACTCTTTATTCGCTTTCTTGAATGCTTCCATAACAACCGCACAATTATCAATGTCGAGTGATGCTGTGGGCTCATCGGCTAGAAGCACCGTCGGACTGTTGGCTAGTGCCCTGGCAACAGCCACCCTCTGCCTTTCACCGCCGCTTATTTCATCGGGATATTTGTCACCGTATTCTTTGAGGTCAAAGGTCTTCAACAACTCGCTGACCTTCCATTCGCCGTCGTGCCATTTCGCGATCTTCATCGGCAGCAGTACGTTCTCGAAAACGGTGAGGTCTTTTATCAGATTGTGGGTTTGAAAAACTATGCCGATTTTATGCAGCCGGATGTTGGCCAGCTCCTTGTCGGAGAGTTCATTCGTGTTGTATCCGTTGAGGAATATTTCACCGCGTGACGGCTTATCGATGCATCCCAAAAGGTTCAGAAGCGTGCTCTTACCGCTTCCGGACCGTCCCTTGATGAGAATTACCTCGTTCGGTTCAATCTCCAGATTTATGCCTCGCAAAACCTGACGTCTGTCATCGTAAGATTTCCATACGTCCCTGACGGTAATGTTCATCTGTTTCATTTACAACAACCATCTAAGTATATGCTGGGTGCATCCCAAGCACTTCGATACTATCCTTATCTAATATATATTCCTTTCGGACATATTATTCTGAGATGACTGGATGAGCCACAAACTTGTCGACCCTGTGTATCAGCCTGAGCCAGCCCCTGTCGTGTTGGGTCCGCCTCATCTTGACGCATGATATCCTCAATTGTATATCGGCCTCCCCGACTTCGTGCAGCTTGAGATACAGAATTCCATCGACAAGAAAATCCTCGTCATTGGCGACCATCTGGACACTGCCATGGCTTATCTCCGAAATGAGAACTACAGTAGATTTCAGCTCTTTCAGAAATCGGACAAAATGGAACAACTCGACCCTGGGATGCTTCAATTCGGTCAGTGAATAAAGGGCAGCCAGCGAATCGATTACCAGAATGTCGAACTCGTCCTCCTGAACCCTCTTCCTGATGTACTTCTCGATAATCTGGAGCCAGTTGCGGCCGTGCTCCTCTTCCTTGTGGGTTATGCGGATCTTTCCGACGTCCACCATGTATACTTCCAACTCGTCGATGCCAGTCATCCCGAGGTCTTCCATTGCCCCCTTGAGACCTTCATACCCTTCCTCGAGGGAAATGTAGAGGCCTCGACGACCCTCCCGACGGGCGTTCTCGTACATCATGCTGAACGTGAGCGATGTCTTCATTGTGCCCGGGGTGCCGCATACCAATACTACGTGGCCAGTAGGTATACCGCCGCCTAAAATCTCGTCAAAACCCTCGATATAAGTCTTAATTTTCTCGACCATTCCCATGCCCTCCAGATATTTATTCAGTATCATAATGGAAGTTTAAGTATAAAAGATGGGGGGGAAAACCTTTTATTTGAATCCCCAATCCGCCGGTTATGACCGAAGACTGCCCTTTCCTGCCGAAGAATATGTTTCTTACCAAAGGGATTGGAAAACATAAGGAAAAATTGAGCAGCTTCGAGCTTGCGTTGAGAAGTGCTGGCATCGAAAAATTTAATTTGGTGCTGGTTTCCTCGATTTTACCCCCGAAATGCAAAATCATTCCGAAGCAGAAGGGACTGGAGTATCTGAAACCGGGCCAGATAGTTTATTGCGTTATGGCCCAGAACTCTTCGAACGAGCCCAATCGACTTATGGCGGCATCCATCGGAGTTGCTATACCGAAAAACCCGGAGCACTACGGATACCTCAGCGAGCACCACTCGTTCGGACAGAAGGAAGCCGTTGCCGGTGAGTATGCCGAAGACCTCGCGGCCGAAATGCTGGCTTCCACTTACGGAATTGATTTTGACATCGATGCCAGTTATAACGAAAAAAAGGATTTTTTTAAAATCGATGGAAGGATAATCAAGACCAGAAATAACACTCAATCAGGGATTTGCGACAAGACTGGTCTATGGACGACCGTAATATCCACGGCCGTCTTCATCCTCGAATAAATTTGAGCATATGGCTGCTTGAATAAAACATTCAGCCGAAGGATGATTGTTTTAGCTGCGAAGCGACCGCCCCATTGCGAATTCCTTGTTTCGCAATGCGACCGGATGATATGGATTGATCTTGAGTATGGATTCATAGCACTGGATGGCTTCATCGAATCTTCCCTCGGACTGCAGTGCCGCCGCTTTATTCAGCCAGACACCTACGTCCTGGCTGTCGATCTCCAGGGCTTTATTGTAAGCCTCCAAAGCCTTGTCGACCATGCCCAGAACACGATATGTGACTCCCAGATTTGACCAGATACCGGGGTCGTGCGGGCTCAGCTCGAGGGCGCGTTCGTAGCATTCCAGTGCCTCGTCGGTCTTGCCCAGCGTTCTGAGAAGAATGCCCTTGTTGGACATCAGGTCCGAGTCGTTCGGGTTGTAGGTCAGAGCTTTATCATAACAGAAAAGGGCCTCGCCCAGCAAACCAAGACGGTGCAATGACACGCCCTTGTTAAACCAGGCCCAGGAGTCATTCGGGTTCTCATCCAGCGCCTTGTCGAAGCACTCGATCGCCTGCTCGCTCTTGCCCATTTTTTCAAGGGCGACGCCTCTATTAAACCAGGAGTCGTCCTGCGGTCTGACGGCATGGTCGTACGCTGCGGGTTTGTCCACGGGTTCGCGTTCCGGCTCCGGTTCTCGTACCGGTTCAGGCATTGATTCTGGTATTGGTTCTGGCATTGGTTCGGGCACGGGCATCCCGGAGCGAAGTTTACCGGATATCTTCGCCTCGATACGCGGGATCTTCTTCTCCTCCGAAGCCAGCGACGGTTTTACCCTGTCGGCCTTGAATTCATAACCGCAGATGTCGCAGACTGGGATGTTGGTATGCCACATCGCCCCGCACTCCGGGCATTCTACCTTGTTCCCTGTTAGCATAATGTTCCTCACATCCTTTATCTGGTCAAACTTCTTGGATAGGGCTTTTGAAATCTCTTCGGTAATCGAATTGGGGTCGAGCGGAACTATGAGTGTTCCTCCGAACTCATGAGTTATATTCCCCAATCCCACCAAAAACTCCTCGACGACTTCATAGCCGTTCTCGAGAATCAAGTACTCGACTTCATCGATAAAAATGACCGAGCCTTTGTTGTTCCTGACAAAATCCCGTAGCTCATCGGTTATGGGTCCTTTCAGGGCCTTCGGGTCGTCCGCTTCTGTGAGCCAGATAAATTCAACCTGTTTGAGATTGAATTCCTTTTTTATCTTCTTCGGCAGATTTGTCGTGACCATGATGCACGGTGTCCCGTGTTTGTCGAATTCGGTAAACATTTCCATCGTGTAATTCGTGCTGGACTCAAAAATCAAATGATTCTTCCCCTTCTCAATCATGTGACATCACCTATGTCAGTCCCCTCCTTTCGATCTCCTTGATGGCAATTTCTCTGTTCTTCGAAGCTAGTCGTCTGCCCGGGTCGATGGAAAGCGCCTTGTCGTAGCACTCGATTGCCTCTTTCATAAGACCCATGCTTCCTAGTACTACCCCTTTATTGCTCCAAACGCCGGCGTCCCGCGGATTGATTTCAAGTGCGTTGTCATAAGACTCTATCGCCTCCTTGATCCTCCCAACGCTTCTGAGCGCGATGCCCCTGTTGCTCCACAGACTGGAATCGCCGGGATTTATCTGAAGGCCCTGGTCGTATGAATCGATTGCCTCGTCGACCTGGCCGATTGACCTGAGGGCTATTCCGCGGTTTCCCCAGACCTCACTATCATTTGGGTTGATTTGAATGACCGTATCATAGCATTCCAGTGCGTTGTCGATTCTGCCCAGTATCTGTAAAATAACACCTTTGTTGAACAGGGATTCGGTGTGGGTCGGGTCTATGCCCAAAGCTGAGTCATAAAGTTTAATGGCTTCATCGAATTTCTTCTGACGGCCCATACTCACGGCCTGGGAGAACTTATCGCTGACCTGTTTCTTTTCCATCTGTGATAATTTTCTCTTCCTAATTCTGCCCTTGAGATGTTCTTCAAGGGCGGCGTTGATGTCCATTGACAGGGAGTCCAGGTTCTTTCTGGTGCCGCGAAGTTTGCTCACGTCCCCGTCGTATTCCGCGAGGATGTTCTTGTAGCTGACCTCGACATCGCCGATGTTGGACTTGAGTGCCTTTTTGATATCCTTCATGGCCTTGTTGATGTACTCTTCGACCTTGCCGGAGAAAACAAGAGCCACAGATACGAAATCGCCGTCCGCAATGAGAATGATATATCCTTTGACGTCGATTCTGCTGAAGTCTGATACCTCGCCAGCGGCGAACGAGTTGTTGATGAAGTCCAGGATAGCCTGGAACATACCGCCCACGAGGTCGGGGTCTATTAGGTCCTGGTCACGCCATGTCCTTCTTTGAATAAGGGTGCCGGTGCTTCGATGAATGAGATATATATCCTCGATTTCAAGGTCCGGCAGGTCATCCTCGGGTTCTTCTTCCACTACAGGGGGGCCCACCAGTTCGTCGACGCCTGCGTCGATTCTGAGGTCATGCGGCGAGGTGGGTGTCTGGGGGGCTGCCATCGGTTGCGGGGTAGCTGGCTGCGGCGCCGCGGGTTGCGGTTGCGCCGCCGGCTTCCCTGAAAAGTCGCCGACATCACCAACCTTGTCGAAATCACGCGAGAGCGTCGTAACGGTTTCCTTGTTGAATGACTGCGGGTTCACCACGACAATAATTGTGCCATTATTCACGGAAGCCAGGTCATTCGTTCGCTTGACAAATTTCCGAACCTTGTCATACTCGTTCTCGAGCGTGAGATAAGCGAATCCGTCGAGGAGGAGAATCGATTCTTCATTGTCCTTAATGAACTTGTTTATGACCCTCGTGATTTCGAAGTCGAGTCTAGTGGGCACTAACGTGTCTGGCTCGTTGCTGGAATCCGACAGCCAGTAAATCTTCGCCTTTTCGTCCAGGCCGTACATTTTTTTCAGCTTCTTGGGATATACCGTCGTAATGCAGAGGCCAGGCACTCCAGATTTGACTACTTCGTCGAATAATTTGAAGGTCTCGTCTGTCCTCTCCTCGTAAATAAGATAGTTCAAGCCAATATCTATAGGCGTTCACTCACCCCTCGTGTTGGTATCGTCCACATATACAGTTCAAGGTAAATATATTTATTGTTACTATTTTGTTGGGAAAATGATATATAAGGGGTCTTATAATTATTGGCCAGGAGCAAAAGAAATGTTTCGAAAGAGGGGAGTCACAAGAATCGGGAGATTTTACTCCTGCTTCGGGCTCGTTCTGCTGGTCTTAGTTCTCGTTCTATCAGCCATGCCGAGTAACGTCCAGGCAATCGTGGCTGCCCAGGAGAGATATGAGTCCCTGCCCTTTAATCCCGGCGATTTGGTGCTTCCTATGGACGACAAACAGAACGACAGGCTTCTCGTGTTTGGATTCATGCACGCGCTTCTGAGAAATGAAACGACCTGCTATCGACTCATCGAATCGGAGGATATGGACGGCAACGCCTTCATGCAGACCGATGTTCATCCGGAAGGGGTGTATTACTATGGCGGCCCGATCATTCTTACTGGCTATAACGAAACCGTGGTGAATGACGTGAGCGCACATTTCACCGAAGTAACCATTCATACTCTCAGTGCCACGTTCATGTGGAACAGGGTTTATAAAATCGAGGAGCCAACGAAAGTTTTGATTGTTGCTAAGCCAGAAGCTTACGAGCAGAGAAGTCTTTCGAAGGTTTTGCTGGATAGGATGGATATACCACATACGACGAAACAAATATACCATTTAGACTGGGACCCATCTCCTATTTTGGATAATGACCTGATAATCTTTGAAGACCCGGGTACCAACGGTGAAATGTACAAGTATTATGGGTTGAAGGCTGCCATCAAAACCGCGGTAGCCAGCGGGCGGAATGTGATATTCATTGGAAAGGCAATTAAAGATGTGAAAGCGGTGTTCCCCGGTATGGTCAGCACGCACGTTCCGAGGTCTGACAGCTACACTGCCAATTTCACGAATGTCGGGGAATCGCTTTCACAGTATTATGGTTCGAGTCAGATAGTTGTTGAGGGCAGTGAGGTCGTGGCATCGACGCCGGCCACCTCGAGCATGAAGGTCATGCTGACCGCATCCGAGTCAGACTGTCAGATCCTGTTTGCATCTTATTTCAGATTCGGTAAGGGAACCGTTGAGTTGTTCTCGTACTTGCCACAGGACCAAACAGGCGAGATGTTCGAGATGGCTTCGATTTTCCTGGGGAACAGGTTTGTCCAGGCGCCCCCGGCCCCGTTGGACCCGCCGTTACCGATGGCGCCGTCCAGCATGCCGACGCCGGCACCGACACTGCCGCCTCCGCCACCGCCTCCGCCGCCTCCGCCGCCCAGCATCCCGCTGGCCACGGCGATTCCCGCCCAATACCTCTTCGCAGGTTTCGCGGGACTGGCATTGGGAGACAGAATAAGGACAAGAGTTAAACCGAAGGTCGCCATCAGACAGGCCATCAAGGTAAGCACGTGAGGTTTCAAATGAAGACAGCCAGAGTGTTCACAATCGCTTTCATCGTTGTCATGCTCTCGATGCCCTTGTTTTGTTTTTTCGGTTTGGGCCAGCAGACCTCCATCGGATGGCAGCACTCCGATTTCGAGGACAACATCGAGCTCGATTACAGCCCTGTCGTGCCGAAACCTTCCGAGCCGATTGTCATCACAGTTACCTCGAGGGAGCCAGATGTCACTATTCAAATCGCGTATGCTGAAATCGAGATCACTTATCCCGGCGGTGCGATTTCCACAGGGGGACGGACGTTCCAGCGTATCAACGAGACTGTCATGAGGACGAGCATCGGGCCCTACATGTATAACGGCACGGTCGTGAAGTTCTACCTGAACGTGCTGGACTACAACAACGTGCCCATGCTTTCGCCTGACGTCGTATTGACAGTTGTGGGCGAGGAGAGGACCGGCGGCTGGGTGCACGACGATTTCGAGGAGAACATCCGCATGAACTGGGAGCCGACCGTTCCCAATGCGACGGAGCCGATGACCGTTGCGATAGAATCAATAGAGGGAGTGCCCATCGAGGGCGCAAACCTTTATTTCTTGTACACACCCAGCAACGGGATAACGGAATCCGGCGGCTGGACCTTTGACAGGATTAATCTGACGGCAATGGAGCGCGAGATTCCCGGCAACTTTCACGCCGCGGGTACGAACATCTCATTCTGGGTCATCGCCTGGGATGAATACAGCAGCCTGACGAAGTCCGAGAGCGTCGATTACAGCCTTGCCGGCATAGTCCAGTTCAAGTATCCTTTCGATTACACGCGCGACGAGGAAGGGGTCAGGGACAACTCGAAATGGTATCCCGATACGGCGATACTGGTCTCGATGATAGTCATTAGTGCGCTGGCCATACCGGCGTTCGCATACGTTCTGAACGAGGAAAGACAGAGGGAGGAGAGGAAGGACGAGCTCATCCTGAGCCCTGACATGGTTGAATCCATTACCTCGGGCAAGCCAGTCATTCCGGAGGCCGGGGCATCCTCCGGGCCGGAAACGAAAGATACTCCGGAGGCTGAGGAAGTTCCCGAACCGCCGAAGGACACCAGGCGGCTCGTAAAGAGACGTTCTGCAGACGAATCGATGAAGAAGAAAGCAATCGAGGACTCGAAGAAGGAGGTGGGAAAGAATGAATGACCTCATGCGGAAGGTCATGCCGAAAACCATGAGCCAGATGGTCGCGCAGGAGTCCCGCGAGCCGAAGCTTGTGATTGTGCTTTTGTTCTTCATTCTCGCGCTTCTGGGCTCTACATGGATACCTTTCTACCCTATCTGGATGGCCATCACGATCGCGTTCATCATCGCAATCGTGGCATATAGATTTCCGTATCTGGCCATGGTGTTGCTCAGCATCTTCGTCATCGGAGCGGCGGGTTATCAAACG
Organism: Methanomassiliicoccales archaeon; assembly: GCA_030672365.1. Lineage (GTDB taxonomy): Archaea > Thermoplasmatota > Thermoplasmata > SG8-5 > JAGLSY01 > DAOVGM01. The sequence continues at coordinate 19,405 of DAOVGM010000046.1, read as the reverse complement.
CCCGAGTTCGGCCTCTTCATGATGCTGTTCTCGCTCGTCATCCTCATGATATCGCTCTTCGAATGGAAGGTGGGCTACCTCGTCTTTATAACGATCTTCTTGTCCAGATTCGGTCTTTCGATGATCGTTCCCGTCATATCGGCCAGCATGCTTCCGCTCCTGCTTTCGCTGTCGGTCGTGGTTGTGTCGGGCGTATTCCTCACGTTCATGGTGACATGTGGCAACCTTACGGTTGCCGGCATGTTCGTCGGCCCTGTGCACGAAACGAGCTTCATGATATTCTACAAGCCGGCATTGACCTGGTTCAACCCCGGACACCTGGGCAGCGCGCTGGGAGAGATGACCGGTGCTGACCTGACAGTGATGGGTGACGTCATCGTCAACAACCTGGGGCTTCATGTCGCCCCCCTGATGCAGATAATCCTGTGGGGCCTGGCCGTTTACTTCGTCTACCTATTCTTTAATCGGGAGAATAAATCGCTTAAATTCAGATTCGAGCAGTCATTGATTCCTGCGGGAATCTTTGCTGGCTCGTATTTCATTCCGCTGTTTCTGTTGCTCACGCCGACCGCGGAGGGCATCGTTACGGGACTTCTCATCATCCCGATTGTTATTTCCTCGATTTTGGTAGGCCGCGCGGCCAACGAGTTCTTCTTCACCTACTTCAAGAACCTGGAGATGGAGAGGGGTATCGGCACGCGGATCTCGCAGATGGACAGCCTGGGCGAGTCCAGTTTTCAATTGATTGGCGGATTGGACGACGTCAAGGAGGACATTAAAGAATCGATTATGATACCGCTGCTGGCCAGCGAGATTTCTGACAAGTACGGCGTCGAAGCACCGCACGGAATTCTTCTCTTCGGACCGCCTGGCTGTGGCAAGACACTGCTCATGAAGGCGCTGGCTAACGAATTAAAAGTGGAAATGGTGACAGTCAAATGTTCCGACATCATGTCCAAGTGGTACGGCGAGTCCGAGACCAAGCTGTCCGAGCTCTTCGAAACGGCGAAGGAGCGCAGGCCGAGCATCATCTTCTTCGACGACCTGGAAGCGATGGCGAAGCACCGCGACCTTTACGCGGGCGACGACGTGACGCCCAGGCTTCTCAGTATCATGCTGGCCGAACTCGATGGAATGGACAGCGCCGCCGGAATAATCTTGGTGGGAACGACGAACAAACCGGAGTTGATAGACCCCGCCCTTCTGAGACCGGGCAGGTTTGACAAGATAATCTACGTGCCGCCGCCGGACGTGCGGGAGCGCGTCGATATCCTGAAAGTTCACCTCAGGAACAGACCTCTGGCCGACAACCTGGGACTGGAAACGGTCGCCGCCCAGTTGGACAGGTTTTCCGGCGCGGACCTGGCGAACGTCGCCAAGGAAGCCGCCGTGCTGGCCATGAAGAGGGCGATGAAGTCCGGAAAAGATTCCGAAATTACCAACGACGACCTGTTCAAAATCGCCGCGGCGGTCAAGCCGAGCATATCACTGGCCATGCTGAAGGAGTACGAAATGCTCAAGCTCGATTTCGAAAGAAAAATGCACCACAAGAAGCGCGACAAGGACGAGTGGGTCGTGAGTTGGGACGAACTCGTTCACCTGGACAGAGTCAAGAGCGTCATCATGGGCTACATCGAGATCCTCGTGAAGGAGCCGGACGTTCTTTCGGATTTCAAGCTGAAAACAGGCCGCGGTGTCCTTCTCTTCGGACCGCCCGGCTGCGGCAAGTCCAATATCCTTCACGCGGCTGCCACGGACCTCAAGATCCCGATGCAGACGATTTCCGCGACCGAATTCGTCGGAACCGCATCAACCGGCTCACTTCCTGTCAGAGATGTGTTTTACAGGGCCAGGGAGAATACTCCATCTATCCTGCTAATCGAGGACATCGATGTCATCGGCTCACGCACCGCAATCGAGAGCCAGGAGGCAGGGAAGGCCATCAGCCAGATACTCAACGAGATAGACAACCTCGAGGCGAAGGAGCACGTGCTCGTGGCAGTTACGACGAACGACCCTGCCAGCCTTCATCCGGTAATGCTGAGACCGGGCAGGTTCGACAAGATGTTCTATGTGCCTCCGCCGGACCTGGAAGCGCGCAGGATGCTCTTCCAGCTCTACCTGACCGACATCCCGCGAAACGAGGATGTCGATGCAGACCTCCTGGACCAGCTGGCCGATCAGACCGACGGCCACTCGGCGAACGACATCGAGGCCATCGTCGACGAGGCGAAGTTGATGGCGGTGGTCGGGAACAGAGACCACGACAAAAAGGTGGAGAAAGAGCATCTCATCAAGGCGCTGGCACTGGTCGAGTCCTCTATCCGGTCAGAGTACATCGATTCTGCCGAGCAGTTCATGAAGACGTTCAAGGTGAGGAAGTAGGATGAACGCCTACCTTTTGGTGCTGCTGTCGATCATTCTTTTCATAATACTGGCTGCCTGGGGCCTCAAGTTCCCGAGGACGAAGAAGGACTGGCAAAAGGACAGGCACGAGACCTTCTCGCTCCTCATCACAGTCATCATCTTCCTGGTGCTGTTCCTGATGCTCTGGTACGTGATCAGCATCGTCAGCTACCCGCCTGTCATGGACATGATAATATGGGGCGCCGCCATCTGCTTCGCTATAATCATACTGGCTGCCATATTTCTGCCCCACGGGGTCAAGCTGAAGTTCGAGAAGAAAGAGAAGAAGATTGTCGAAGAGGAATAGTTGTATTGGCTACGCTGGGCATTCCCAAGATTTGTTTAAATACTCAAATCAACATCCCGATACTAGGAGCGGAGAAAAGAATGAGAAACGCGAATTTGAAATACTTCGGATTGATACTGGCATTCATCGGAATAATAGGTGCGGCTGGGGGAACTTACATGGCTGTAGCCACGCAATTCCGCAGTACTTTTTCCGAGCAGTCCACAATGATACTGGGCGGTATTGCATTTCTCATCATCGGCTTATTGATGTGGATATTTATCGAGGAATAGATTCGGGCGTTTATCCTAATCATTTTCAAGCGTCCCGAGCAGGCCAGGCCGCGTCGAGCAGGGTGCAGGGGGGCGGGTGCACCCAGCGCAGACGCGGAAGGGTGGGGGGGCCCACCCAATGGTTGGGGCGGGCAAAAAAACAAATACTGGCATGGTGGTGGGTAACAACCCACCCACTAGCCATCTGGACCATCAGTCATTACTTGTGCAAATTCCTCGCCGCGATAACGCTCACGCCCTTCTCGGTCAGCATCTTTGCCGAGCTGTTCAGAGCCTCGTGCTTGTCCAGATAGTTGCGGGTCAGAGCCGGCATGAGCCCCTGTGCTTCTACATCCGCCCGCGGCAGGAAATATTCCAATATGTCCGAAGGATGCTCCCTGGCTTTGTCGATCTCCGGGATTGCGCCCTCGTGCTTCGCGCTTATGTTCTTCACCTTCGGGGCGATTTCGACCAATTCCTCCCTGCGGTCGTACGGCTGGATGACTATGGATTTGTAAGTCTCCGTGATGTGATGCTCGAACCTGACGATATCTTCAAGGTCGAAGGCCTTTCTGATTTTGGCCGAAACCTCTATCGTCTTGTTGTTCACCGAGTTCGCGTAGTTGAAGCCGATGAGAGGTGTGGTTCCATCGTCCCTCGAGAACAGGCTGGCCGCCATGAGTGTCCATAAAATCGCGTACGGATTGTCGTTGCCCATGTAGACCGATATCTTGAACTCGATATTCACGCCGAGCTTGTGCAGCATGTAGGCGATGAACACAGTCCCCGGATTGACATTCAGCACCTGCTGGACGCCGTAGTTCGTGTAGTAATACAGGAATTCATCAACCCACTGGATGGGGTGGTCGTTCGGCTGGCCCACGCCTCCGAAGTAGCCCGTAATGGTGTCAGGGCCTCCGAGATGGATGTTAGAGCCGTCCGTACCTCTTGTATCGAGTGTTTCGCACACGCTGGCATCGATTATCTTCATCGCCGCCTGTACCGCCATCAGGTCCAGGTCCGCCTCCTGTTCCTTCATGGCTCTCACGCGGATGAAACGACCTGGCATCAGTTCCTGTTTTTCTATTGCCTGGCGGGCCTGCTCCATGAAGAACGAGAAGTACTGGCAGGCGGAGATTTCCAGGGTTACCGCGAAGGCATCGTCGAATGCGAACTGGCCTACGTTGTCTCCGAGGATTTTTCTGCGATAATCCTCCATCGGGATGAACGCGCCGGCTTCACGCTGTTGGCTCAGCCATTCTAAATCTTGGACAAAACTTGAGCCTTTGGCATCCAGCTTCGCGACGAGGTTCTCGAGCTTGCCGGCCTCCTCCGCCTTCCGGTTTATATCATTTACACCGCCATATTTATCGATGACGGCCAGCAGGTCCCCGACGAGCGGGTTGCCCGGGTCGAGCAAAAAGTCGTTCATCTTCTGCAAGCGGTCCTGAGTTATTACCAATTTGTCTCTCATACAATGCCTCCCCTGGGGATTATGATATCTCAGGTTATCGGGACATTGCTTTTAAGAATTTCGGGAGAATTATAATCAAGTTAAGGGGATGACTGCTTCAAAATCAATTGAAATTAGGAGAAAAGTTCATTTACCGACCTGCGTATGCCCGTGACGAGGGAAACAAATGGCCAAGGTTCTGATAGTCTATCAATCGAAGTCCGGCAACACTGAAAAGATGGCGAAGATGATCGGCGAGGCCGTCGAAGGAGAGGGACTCCACGTCGAAATTAAGATCGCGAAGGACACTACCCCCGAGGACATGAGGGCAGCCGACGGAATAATCGTCGGCTCTCCGACGTATTACGGCGTGATGGGCGGCGAGCTCAAGTATCTGTTCGACAGGAGCGTTGCGGTCCACGGCAAGCTGGATGGTAAGGTAGGGGGCGCTTTCGCGACTGCCGCCGTCTCCGGTTTCGAGACCACGATAAGGGGCATCCACGACGCCATGCTGATTCACGGGATGGTCATCCAGGGCGATCCGTCGGGAAATCATTACGGGCCGGTGTCTATCGGAGAGCCAGAGGGGCCGGAGCGAGAATCGTGCCGCAGGTTCGGGGAGAGGTTCGCGCAGCTGGTGATGCTGGGCTGCGGAACGAAGTAACTTCATGTTGACCATCAAGTGCGCCAAATGCAAATCGCGGGTTTTTAAATATGTCAAGATAGGGCAGGGGCAGCTCATCAAATGCCACAGGGACCGGATCGCGGAAGACCTGGCCGTCTACGAGGACGGGAAGGCGAAGTGCAAGTGCGGTAATGTGATTGGCAAGGTCGACGGCCAGATTATCAGATTGCGAAGAAGCTCATTTGTATTTACTGGCCACAAGCATTAGTAGATATCAACGCGCGAAGAAGTAGACGGCAATGACCGATGCGGCGATGGCCAGCGCGACAGCCGCGACCTTCAGCCAGGATATAGGGGCCTCGCCCCTGTCCTTGCCGGTCTGCCCGTTTATGAGGAAGTGGTAAGTTTTCTTTTTGTACTGGTAGGCCGCGACCCAGATTGGCAGGAGCATGTGCTTGTAGGTGACGTCGCTGAGCGTTGTGTTAACACTCAGAGAGCGGTGCGTGTCTCCCGGAACCACGAACTTGCACTGCTGGTATTCCCGGCTCTCGACGTGGCGTCTGGCCTTGAGCCAACCTTTGGGAAGGGTGACGGAATATTCCTCCGCCAGCCAGCCGCTCAGAAATTCGGGGCGGTATGCCTCGAGGGCGTACAGTTCGAATGGGTAGATGCTCTTTGTCATGCCCTCGTCCAGACCTTTCGACGCGATGATCAGAACATCGTTGTACGCGCCGTTTCGCGAGCCCGACGACGGCACCCACCTGACCTTTCGCTCCTGAGTGGTCCTCCATCCCTGGCTGGTCTTGACCCGCTTCGAGACGTAGTAATAATAACCGCTCATCGCCCACCAGTCCGAGTGGGCGCTGCAATCGTAAGTCCAGAAGGGCGTGTAGATGCCTTGAAGAAGTTGAAGGCGGCTGATCTTCTTCAGGTCCCCGGGACGAAAAAATCCCTTGCCCAGCCAGCGTTTGAATCTCTGGGTTGCTCCGTTCAAATCGATCTTGAATGGCACCGTGCTTTCGGGGCGGATTATGTCCGGGTTCGGTTTTTGTTCCTTGACAAAGTTCGAACCGCAGAACGCGCACTTTCCGGATATCTTACCCTCCGAGGCCAGTGCGGCTCCGCACGAGTCGCATTTCATTATCTTGACATCGGCGTCCCAGCCGAGATGCGCGGGGGCGGAGAACAGGTCGTGCTCCTCCGGCCTTTCCAGCTTCACTTCCAGGACTTCCACCGAGCCGCAGTACTCGCACTTGAGGCCGTGGCTGGACGGGTCGTACCGGACGATTGCGGAGCAGTTCTGGCACTTGAATTGCTTGGGCATGCGGTTGAGATATTAATTTCGAAGTAATAAAACATCCTGAGCAACGATTGAAAAACTTATATGCCGTGGGGAACTTACAGATTTGTGGTAAAAATGACCGAGGATAGTTCGGAAGATTGGTTTCTGCAACGAGAGGATAGGAGCAATTTCCAGTATGCTGGCATGTACCTTATAATCGTCACGTCGATTTTCTTTTTATTCATCTTCATAGACGCGATTTTATGGGCATTCGATTGGCACGGTTTGTCACAAGAATGGAATCTGGAATTCATCTGGAACGCCCTGATGAACCTCCTGATTTTCGTTGCCGGCCTGGTAATATTCTATCTCCTACATACACGACGCAACTTCCCCCTTATCATGACTTTCATGGCACTGGCTCTGGGCGTTTCTGTCATTAATCTGTTCAACAGCGTTCTCTGGCCGACACTTACATTCATCACTTTCGTTTGCACGCTGTCTGCGCTCGTTCTGGCCGTCAAGGGCGAGAGGGAGTTCCCGACACCCAGGCTTCAGCAGAGAATTCTGGAGGCGCACATCGACCGCCACCCGATTTTGAGGGAGAGGCACAAAAAGAAATCCAAGGCCCCGGCTTACAGGCCCGGTGTCCGCGAGCTGGACGACGATGAGTACGAGGAAGTGGAGGGCGTCGACTGCCCGAACTGCGGCGAGTTCGTCGCGGATGACGATGACTACTGTCCCGGGTGCAATGCCGACGTCGACAACATGCTGAAGATAGAGAAGGTGCAGGTGGCCTATCAGAGCGGACAGATTACAGCACAGCAGTATCAGCAGGCGATGCAGAACCTGCAACGCAGGAGGTAGTTTGGCATGGAGGTCGAGTTATCGGGTATTGTTGTCGATTGCATTCAGGGCAACATCGCGGACCAGGTGGGCATCGATGCGATTGTCAATGCAGCCAATGCCATGCTCAGGATGGGCGGCGGGGTCGCCGGTGCGATTCACCGCGCCGCGGGGCCCGGCCTGGAGAAGGAGTGTGCGCCGCTGGCCCCCATTGAACCGGGGGAAGCTGTCATCACTTCGGGCCACAACCTGCCGAACCCGCACGTCATCCATTGCCTCGGTCCCATTTACGGCCGAGATAAACCGGAGGGAGAACTGCTGGCCGACTGCTATCGGAATGCTTTGCGGCTTGCTGACTCGAACGGCCTTTCATCGATCGCGTTTCCCTCTATTTCCACAGGTGCGTTCGGCTATCCGAAGGAGGAGGCCACACAGGTGGCCTTCTCGACGATTCAAGCTGCCATTCCGGAGCTTCAGAGCGTGAAGTTGATTCGTTTTGTTTTGTATTCCGAGGGAGACCTGGCCGTGCACAAACGCGTGATGGAGACGGTCTTTGGATAAAGTTAAATAATATATGTCTATCAAATATTGTTGCCATGGTCGACATTCAGACCGAGATAAATTTGGCCAAGGAGGCCCTGGACGCGAAGGATTACGACAATGCCCATGACATCTGCCTGGCCGCGTTGAAGGACAGCGAAAGTAAGACACTGGACGAGCGGGAGGTTAAGGACCGTCTGGAACTGCTCGTGACCATGACCGACGTTCTGAAGAATCAGGGCAGGCTCTTCGACAACCTGATGTACATTAACCAGGTGATAGACGGTGCGCGAGCCATCAACGACCACGAGACGCTGGCTACCGGTTTGACACGCGCGGGTTTCGTCTTCAACAAGATGGGCAAGCGAGAAAAGGCGATGGTGATGTTCGACGAGGCCGAGGCCATCGTCAAGAATTTTAAAAACCGGGTGCAGTACGGTTATGTCCTGGCCGGAAAGGCCAACATCTTCTGGAGAAGCGGTGAGAACAGGAAGGCCATCGAAACCGCCGGGAAGGTTCTGGGAATAGGCCTGGAGAACGAAGAGTACGTGTTGGCCGGCGGTGCCGCCAGTATAATTTCATCGGCATGGTTTGAACGTGGTGAATTCGATGAGGCTTTGAAGGCCGCGAAGCTGTCTGTCGAAACTTACAGGAACGCGGGAAACACATCAGACATGGCCAGGGCGCTGAATAATCAGGGGGAAGTGTACAAACGAATGCACGATTTCGACAAGGCCATCGAGACCTATGAAGAAGGCGTGTCCGTTGTCGGCAAGGACGTGAAGCGCCTCGGATACCTCTACACGAACCTGGCCGAATGCCATGCCCGCAAGGGGGAGCTGGACGTCGCGGAGGAGGAGTTCGCGAAAGCCCGGGAAGTTCTGAAGGATTCAGAGGACAAGTACGCAGTGGCCTGCACGTGGTTCGTCAGGGGACTGCTCGAGGACGCCCACGGGAGGACAGATAATGGAATGGAATGGCTCGTGAAGGCGGAGCGCAGGATGGAGCATCTCGGTGTTCCGTATGACCTCGGGGTCTTCAGGTACGAACTGGCCCAGGTCTATTTGAAGATGGGCAGGGTGGACCTGGCAGTCGACATGATCCACAAGGCAATTGATGTTTTGACGAGGGCCGGCTCGAAGGATTTGGTCGACGACGTGAAGGAACTGGTGAAGAGTTGAGTTTTGTTGGGCACTTCCGGGATTTCCATCGAAAATGATATTAAGACCCGGGGGCAGGATGGGTAATGGAGAAGGAAATAGAAGAATATCTCGCATACCGATAGTCTTTTATTGTCTTAGTGAACTCAGGGAATGAACCTTGTGTGAGTGTTATGAAAGTCAAGAGGATCAAGACCTACGTAAAGGGTCTGGACAAGGAGATGCAGGGCGGTATTCCAGCGGGAAGCATGGTTATGGTGGCCGGAAAACCCGGCACGATGAAATCTTCCTTCGCTTTCAATATATTGTACCAAAATGCCTGCCAGAAGGACCTGAACGGGGTCTTTGTGACCTTGGAGCAGGGTCGAAAAAGCCTGACCGCGAACATGGAAAGTCTTGGAATGAGCGATATCCAGTCCCTTATGGGAAAGGAGCTCAGCATTCTGGACATGGGGATGATAAGGAAAAAACTCACCCAGCTGAGCAACCAAACCTGGATGGAAACCCTCAGGATGTACCTCGATAACCTCAATAATAACATGAACATGAACCTGCTGGTCATAGATTCCCTGGCAGCTCTGGAGGTCATGGCGAAGTTCACCAATCCAAGAGAGGAATTATTTTTCCTCTTCGAATGGCTCAAAGACCTGGATGTGACCACGTTTGTCATCACCGAGATGACCCAAGGCTCCGACGAGTTCTGCAAGTACGGAGAGGATTTTCTGGCAGACGGGATCATGCACCTGGATATGCACAGGAGCGGAAAGAGTGTCAACCTTTTCCTCAGCATCGTCAAGATGCGCCAGACCAATCACAAGCGCGGTTATTACCCGCTGATATTCGATAAGGACGGATTCGAGATAGTCTGAGCTCCGGGTCGATGAAAAAGTTCTTTTATTGGTTATGTTTGCCAGTGGTTTGTCATGAGCAGTGAATACTTTGAGATTCAGGACATGCCCGACGTTCGTGGGTTACGCTTTCGCGGCTACAGGGGAGAAGATGACCTGCCGTTCTTTCACAATATCCACTTGAAAGAAAATGTGGTCTTGGATTTCGACATGCTCCAAACACTGGACGAATTCAAATTGTCATACAAACATCTTGTCAATTGTGATCCCTTCAAAGACATTTTAGTTGCCGAGTTAGACTGGTCGGTCATTGGCTATTCCAGAGTTTACTGGTCGAGGAAGCAACAGTCCGGCTACAACTACAATCACTTCGTGGTCCTGGACCCGGATTGGTACGGAAAGGGAATCAGAAAGGCGATCATCGCCTGGAATGAAAAAAGAGGGAGGGAGGTCGCAAAGCAGCATCCCGACACCGAGACCAAGGAATTCCAGACATGGTCGATGAGCAACGAAGACCTCTGGATATCCATCATAGAATCATCGGGCTATTCGAAGGTCAGGTACGGTTACTTCATGACCCGCCCCATTACCGGAGAGCTTCCGGACATGCCGCTTCCCGAAGGACTGGAGGTCAGGCCAGCCACACCCGACCATTACAGAAAGGTCTGGGAGGCCGACAACGAGGCATCGAAGGACGGGTGGGAAATGACGGAGATCTCCGAGGAGCGGTACAAGCACTGGCTCGAGCATCCTGAGTTCCAGCCCGAGAAGTGGCAGGTCGCCTGGGACGGAGATAAGGTCGCTGGAGCAGTCCTGCCGTTCATCAACGAGGAGGAGAACAAGAAGTACGACCGCCTGCGAGGGTACTCGGAGTTCATCCATGTGGGGCGCGAGTGGCGCGGGCGCGGGGTCGCCAAGGCACTGATAGCCAGAAGCTTTGTTTTACTCCGTGATCTGGGAATGAAAGAGGCCTGCCTGGGCGTGGACGCCGAGAACCCTACGGGTGCACTTCGGCTCTACGAGGCGATGGGGTTTAAGGTCGATAAGACATTCTTCACCTTCAGGAAAAAATTGTGATACGTAATCATAATTCCGGGAAGCTTATTACAGTTCAGCCAGCGCCTTCTCACACTTCTCAATCCACAGCTTCATGCCCATTTCCTCGAACATGGCCAGGGCCTTTTCAATGTGTGGCTTTGCTTTGGCGGGTTCGCCTTTGGCTTTGAAGAGGAGGGCGAGCTCGTAGGATAATATTACCAGTTCATTCTTTTCGCCGACCTCTTGCAAGATTTTTTGGGCCTTTCCGAATTCCTCGGTCGCCCTGTCCCAATCCTTCATCTCCCGATGTGCCATGCCCAATATCCGGCGACTCATGCCTTCTTCCATCTTGGCACCAATCTTCACAGCAATCCTTCTTGCCTTTTCCCCATTTTCAAAGGCTGCCCGGGCATCGCCCTTCCCAAGTTTGACTTTTGCCAGACCGTAATAAACATAAATTGCCCCACTTTTATCCCCAATCTCAAGGCTTATGGCCAAACATTTTTCATAGTGCTCCACTGCTCTATCCTGATTGCCCATATCTGCGTGCACGATACCAATGTTGTTCAGCGACGTCGCAATTCCTTGTTTGTTCCCTATTTTTTCCTTTATCTCCAAGCTGCGCCCGTGGAACTCCAGTGCCCTGTCCAGCTCGCCCTTCTCATAGTGCACGACACCAATGTTGTTCAGCACCGCCGCGATGCCATTCAATTCTCCGATATCCTCCATAATGGCCAGACTTTTTTGGTAATACTGCATGGCGAGAGTATATTCTTCCCTGCTATGGTGGATGATACCAACCGTTCTGAGTGCGTTACCGATATCCTTCTTGTCTGCGCCGATTTTTTCAGCTATCTCTATAGACTTTAAAAAGAGGGGCATGGCTTTGTCGTATTCTCCCTTTCGCCAGTATATTCCCCCTTCAATACGGAGTATCCTGCCGTACTCGGCTTTATCTGCATCCACCAATCCCTTGGCCTCTGCCAGAATCTCCAGGGACTTGTCGTATTCTCCTTTCCTTTCATGCATACTGCCGACCTTCCTCAGCAGCCTGGCCTTGGTTTCTTTGTCATCAGCGATATCTACTGCCTTTCGGAATTCCCCGGTGGCCCCATCGAAGTCCCCCATGATGGCCTGGATGTCCCCGATTCTCTCCAGTATATCCAAAGTTATATCGTGGGCATAGGTTTGGTCCAGTCTGGAAAGCGCATCCAGGGCCTCTCTGTAGAATTCTAATGCCTGCTCCATTGCATAGGAGCCCTCAGCCTTCTCCCCTGCCTTTGTGCAATAATCGGTACATTTCTTATATTCCTTTGTTCTGGAGAAATGCCTTGCCAGATCGTAAATGACCTCGTCCAGTCTATCTACGTAGGTCATTTCAAGGTACTCGCCAAGGTTCCTGTGATGCCCGTTTTTCCATCTCTCCCCTATGCCATTGTATATCACACTTTGGAACACCGCATGGCTGAACTCTATGGTCCCGTTCTTTTTCAAAAGAATGCCCGATGCCAGCAATTTTTCTAGTGATGCATACGGTTCCTTCATCAATCGATTGGATGCCGCAAGGGACATGTCGAACCTCTGTCCGATGCAGGAAGCATATTCCACCATGGCCATGGTGTCCGGGTCGAGAGTCTCCAATCTGCGGTTGACCACCTCCTCTACGGTAGCTGGAATCTGATATGACTCTGATACCAATGTGTATGCCCCATCCTGTTTTGCAATACTGCCATCGTCATGCATCCCCTTGAGCATTTCTATGACAAAGAGAGGATTGCCTTTTGATTGTTCGTACAGCCGTTCCGCCAGTGTAACGGGAAAATCATTGTGAGGAAATGTTTTGTCAATCACCCTAATCGTGTTCTTGAAGTCCAACTGTTCAAGGGCCATCTCATCCAGAATCTCCTCGTTATTCATGTTATCGATGGCTTTCTGAAGTGAAGCTGATTCTCTGGGTCTTAAGGTCCCCGCCAGGAGGATGGAGTAATTCCGTATGTTCCTTGCCAGGTAATTGATGACGAACAGTGAGGACTCGTCGGTCCAGTGAAGGTCCTCCAGAAAGATTATCATGGGTTTTTCGGCTGATAAACGTTTCAAAACTTCAAGGATTTCATCCGCAATCCTGAGCCTCTCGGTTTCGATGCTTATGCCCTCGAGATTTCTTCGAACAAGAAACTGCACATCGGCCAGCTTAGCGATTTCTTGCTGTATGGGGGCAGTGTCCTTCATCTGCCCGGACCAGGATTCGAGGACTGGGGCGTGCTTTTCCTCGATGTCTTCCAGCGTTCGTCTCAGAAGACGTTTCATATCCGGGTGCTCCTCGCCGGCAAAGACTGCCGTGAGAAAGATTTGCGCACCGTGCTCGATAAGAATCTTCATGTTCCCGTACTCGAGGCGCCCTAAGCTGGCTTTTTGCGTTCCTGCCTGGTCGAAACTGTCGCGCACAAAGTCCTGGACAGCCGACAGCATACCGGCAAAGATGTCCGCATCCAAGTCCTCTTCCTCGGCCGAGGTTTCGGCAACCAGCATCCCTGCCATGTTCACCGCGAAGAGCTTGGCGAATCCCTTGTATTCCTGCTCCTCGAACAGCGGTTTCTCCATAACTTCCCCAAATGCCTTGGAGAATATCAAAAACGGCTGGCTGATATCTGCAGACCCAGCGCCCGTCAAGACCGTGACATTCTGTGTCGCGGCAAATTCCCGAAAGGCATCGACCAGCCTAGTTTTTCCAATGCCTGCCTCTCCGGAGATGAATATCGTGGACCCCTCACCATTGATGGCATTATCTAAACATGACTTGAGTTTATTCAGCTCTTCATCCCTGCCAATGAGTTCCGTTTGTTGAAGGGCCAGTTCAGTCATCCCTCCAACTCCCCCAGCGCCTTCCTGCACTTCTCTTCCCTCAGCTTCATGCCCATGCGCTCGAACTCGGAGTGAGCTTTTTTGAGATACTCACGGGCTTTGGCGGGTTCGCCTTTGACCTTGAACAATAGACCATGCTCATAGAACACCTTGGCCAGCTCAATTTTCTCGCCAAACTCATCAAGAATAATCCTGGCCTTCTCGAACTCTTCAATTGCGTTGTCCCTGTCTTTCTTCTCCCGATACACCATCCCCAGGACCCGATGGCTCATGCCTTCTTCGGATTTTGCGCCGATATCGATGGCAACCCTGATCGCCTTTTCCGCGTGTTCGAACGCAATTTGCACGTCGCCCATTTCAAGTTTGACCTCTGCCAGCCCGCAGTGGTGGTGGATAGACACACGCTTTTCACCAATCTCTAAACATATCTCTAGGCCGCGCTCGTAGAACTCCAGCGCCTTCTCCAGCTCGCCCCTGTCATGGTAGACGGCGGCGCTGTTGCTGAGCGAGATCATTATGCCCCACTTGTCCCCGATCTTCTCCAGAATCTCCAGGCCACGCTCGTGGAACTCCAGCGCCTTCTCCAGCTCGCCCCTGTCATGGTAGACGACACCGATGTTGTACAGCGACATCGCTATGCCCTGCTTGTCCCCGATCTTCTCCAGAATCTCCAGACTGCGCCCATAGAACTCCAGCACACTCACCGGCTCGCCCTTCTCATAGTGCGCGACACCGATGTTGTACAGCGACATCGCTATGCCCTGCTTATCCCCGATCTTCTCCAGAATCTCCAGACTGCGCTCCTGGAACTCTAGCGCCCTGTCAAACTCGCCCTTGTGTTTATGCACGATGCCGATGTTGTTGAGTGCGGTCGCGATACCATATTGATCCCCTATCTTCTCCATCACGGCCAGACTCTTTTCATAGTATTGGACACCTTCGTCGTAACCTCCTTTGCTTGTGTGAATGTTGCCGACCGCTCGGAGCGCATTGCCAATATCCTTCTGGTCGTCTCCCGTCTCCTCGAATATCTTCAGGGCTGTCCTGAAGAGGGGCAGGCCATTGTCGTAATCTCCCTTTTTCCAGTGGACATATCCTTCGCCAAAACATATCTTGCCATACTCTGCCATCCCTTCTTCTATTAATTTCTTCGCCCTGGCCAACAACTCTAAGGATTTGTCATACTCGCCCATCCTCTCATAGACATCGCTGCTCTTCCTCAGCATCCTGGCCTTGGTCTCTTTGTCCTCGGCTGTTCCTTTTGCTTTTTCAAAGTTCTCGATAGCCTTATCAAAATCACCGATGAGCGACTGGACATCTCCAAGCTTCTCTAGGACTTCCACTCTTTCCTCATTCTTTATCAGGACGACAGCATTTGCGTATAACTTGATTGATTCCTCATTCGCAAACTCTTCCTTTGCTTTGTCGCCTGCCATAACAAGATATCCTCCAGCTCTCTCATCTCTGGCCTCACAATAATGATAGGCCAGTTCATTTACAACGTCATCCGGATTGTCCTCGTGTAGTTCCACTATCGTGTCAGCAATAATCTTGTGATACTCTTTTCTAAGTTCCTCCCCTATACTGTTGTATAACACTTCCTGAATCTTTGCATGGTCAAATTTATATTTGTCTTTCAGATAGTGAATCAGACGGTGGACTTTCTCGATTTCGCTAAGATTCTCCAGAAGTTGTAACTTGTTCACTCCCATGACCCGGCCGACAATCTCGGATTGAAACTCTTGACCAACTACACTGGCACAGTCAAGCATTCTTCTTTGTTCCTTCATCAATCTGTCCAGTCGTCGTTTTACGACGTCGTAGACCTTGGATGGAACATCGATCTCATCCAGCTCTTTCTTCAATCGCCAGGCATCTTCATCCTGCTCGATGGCCTTGTCCTCCGCCAGCATCTTGATGACTTCTAGGATGAAGAAGGGAGAGCCGTCAGTGTCCTTGAATATCTTATCGAAGAAATCTTTCTCAAAGGCGGTCTGGCCGAGCATTGATTCGACTATCCTCTTAGTTTCCTCTGGTCCCAGCCTTTTCAGTTCCATTTTATGGAGAAGGTCCTCTCTGCTCATGCCCTGCAAGGCGATTTCCAACTGATGAGTCTTCCCGTCATGGGCTTCTAAGATATCCTCCGGCCTGTAGGTTCCTAGAATAAGAACCCTGTTATTCCTGCTGTTCCTGGCAAGGTAATGGATAAGGTTCAGGGAACTGGGGTCAGACCACTGTAAATCATCCAGAAACAGAAGCACTGGCTTTTCCAGGGATGCCCTCTGTATGCCCAACAGGATATTATCAAACAAATTTTCCTGCTTGATCTTTGCATCGTCCACAAGGAATCTGCCGTCATATTTTCCTGAGTCGACGAACCATGAGATTTTGGGCTGGAGCTCCTCGGTTTTGGAAATGTCCCCAGACCAGTCATCGAATTTGCTTCCTGTTTCGGCAAGAACCTGCTTCATGTCGTCAATCAGGAACTCGCTGTTCGTGCCCTTGATAACGGTGACCAGGGATAACGTGCCATGGGACTGGAGCAGGATGGTGTATTCTCCGTACCCCAGAGAGTGAAGGTGAGCACCGGAGTCGCTATCCATCATTGAGAGCGAGTCCTTTATGAAGTTCCCGACCGCCTGCAACATTGAGGCGAAAATGTCCGGGTCCAAACCGGATTCTTCCCTCTCGGCCTTGTTCATAAGCATGCCTGCATCGTCAATGAGATAAGCCGAGACAACCTTCGGGGGCGGATCCCCAGATACCAGGTGAAACATCCTGGCTTCCCTCAGGGCGGTCTTGATGGGCATAAGTGGCTCGAGGCTCTCCGCAAGGCACCAACCCTGTATCATATGGACACCTTTGGATTCTGCATCCTTCATTAATTCGCAAACGAGCCTGGTTTTTCCAATGCCTGCTTCTCCGCCTATGAAAATCGTCGAACCATTGCCCTCGATTGCATTATCCAGAGATCGGCTGAGTTTATCCAATTCATCCTCCCGACCGATAAGTTCCGGCTGTTGCAGAGCCAGTTCATTCATTCATCCAACTCCTCCAGCATCCTGTTGCACTTGTGCGTCAAATTTGAAAAACCACATTGCAGGAAAACCTCCCTTGCTTCCTGTATCATTAGCTTCGCCCCATCTCTGTCTCCCATCCTGAATAGCAGCACGCCGTACTCGTATTTCGTCTCCGCGGCGTCGGATTCCTTCCCATATTCGATCAACCCGTCAAGTGCAGCTTTGAATTTCTCCTCAGATCCTTCCCAGTTCCCCCTTTCCCGCTCGATGACTCCCATGAGATGTTGAAAACACAACTCCATCTCTTTTGCGCCGATTTCCTTGGCCAGCCCATATCCTTCGAGACAATTGTTCTCCGCCTCGTCGACCTGCCCCATGTCGAGATATGTCTCTGCCAGCCCGTAAAGGTTGTAGGTTATTGTGTCGTCATTTCCGATGGCCCGGCAAATCTCCATCGACCTGTTGTGAGCTTCAATGGCCTGAGTATGTTCGCCGAGTCCGGTCAGAACGTTTGCGATGTTGTTATACGAGGTAGCGATGCCTTCCTGGTCTCCGAGCTTCAACCTGGTTGCGAGAGATGATTCGAAATACTGCTGCGCTTCCGTGTAATCCTCCTTTCCCAGGCACATTATCCCGAGGTTGTTGTAAACAGTTGCCACAAAGAACCGGTCCCCGATTCTCTCTCCGATGCTCAATGCTTCCTTGTAGTATTTCAAACCTGACGAATAGTCCCCTTTCCTGACATGCACCCTCCCTATGTTGCTATAAGTCATGCCATACCCTTGAATGTCGCCCGTGCTCTTCCGAAGAGCCAATGCCTTCTCGAACCATTTAATGGCTTCCGCATACTCTGCCTTCTCTGTATGGATGAGCCCGATGCTGTTGCATGAAGAAGCGACGCCCCGCAGATCTCCGCTCTTCTCATTCAATTCCAGAGACTTGTAGTTATGTTCCAGGGAACTGGAATATTTGCCTTCATACCAATAACACAGACCGATTATGTGCAATGCTTTCGCGATCTCCTTCTCGTGACTTATGTCCGCATTTCCTGCCAGTAAATCACATGACTCAGAAGCGAGTTTGATGGCATCCGCATACTCTCCCTTCCTAGTGTGTAGGAAAGCGCGCTGAATCGATATCCTACCCGTCTCGAGAGAGTCCTTTGCGGGGAGCAGGGACTCGGCCGCGTCCAGTTGCGAGAAAGCCTCGTCATACTTGCTGCATTTTTCCAAGACATCAGCACGCTTACGGTGCATCCTCGCTTTGTCATAGCTTTCCTCAATCCGCTGGTAAGATGAGGTATAACTGGCCAAGGCCTTCTCGTAGATTCCGCTAATAGTGTAGAGGTCGCCCAACCTCTCCATCACGACAGGAACCTTCGATTCCACTTCCGAGTTCCCCACAATCTTCTCAGCAAGGGTCAGAGAGCTTTCGTACAACTCCGTAGCTTTCTCGGTGGCGAAGGACGCGACAGCTTTCTCACCGGCCCTTGTGGAATAATCGAACCCCTTCTCGAAATCACCGCTCCTTGAGAAGTGTCTGGCCAGCTCGTACATTACCGCGTCGGGATTGCTGCGGTATGATTTCTCGTAGTACTCGCCCAGGTTCTTGTGATAGGTTATCTTCCATCGCCCGGCAATGCTGGTATAAATGAAATCCTGGTAGACCGCGTGGCTGAACTGCATGACGTCTCCCATCGGTTGCAGGATGCCGTGGTCTTTAAGGATACCGAGAGCTTCGGCGGTATCGGTTCCGTACTCGTAGGACAGGGCCAGGCTTTCATCGAACTCCTTTCCTATGCACGAGACGTACTCCGCGAGCGCCATTGTCCCCGCATCCAGACGACCGAGACGTTTTTCCACAACCTCCTGAACAGAATCCGGAACCGAATAGTCCTCGCTGACGAGCACGTACTTCCCGTCTTGCATGGCAATGTTCCCTTCCTCTCCCATCTGCCAGAGCATCTCCTTGATAAATAACGGATTTCCGTTGCACCTCGTGGACAGGTTTTCTATCAATTTCGACGGGAACTCGTGGCCGGGATACAGCTCCTCAGTAAGGGAGGAAACGCTGTCCTCTCCCAGTTTTTCCAGGGTCAGTTCTTCGACGGTCCGCTCCCCCGTCATTTCCTCCAACGCAGTCAGGAACAGGTCACTCTCGCCCGGTCTGAACGTGCCTATCAAGAGGATCTTCTCGTCGCAGATGTTCCTGGCCAGGTATCTGAGAACGAATAGGCTGGATTCATCAGCCCAGTGAAGGTCCTCGAGAATAACGGCAATCGCGCAGTCTTCTGACAATCTTTTCAGGCTCTCCAGTGCTTTATCGGATATCCTCACCCTCTCGTTGTCCAGCTTCACGCCTTCCAGGTTCTTTTTCACGATGAATTTGGACTCGGTGAGGTGGTCGACCTCTTCCTGAATTCCCGTAACTTCCTCCATCATCCCGGACCAGGATTCGAGCGCCTGCCCGTGTTCCTCCTCCATGCTCCGGATTGTGCGTTTCAGGAGGTTTTTCATGTCCTCATGCTCCGCACCGTCGAAGACCGCGGCGAGAAACAGCTGGTCCCCGTGCTCTATGAGGATTTTCATGTCCCCGTACTCGAGCCTGCCGAGTCCTGCCTTTTTATCCCCTGTCTGGTCGAAACTGTCCCTGACAAAATCCTGCACCGCGGAGAGCATGCCGGCGAAGATGTCCGCGTCCATGTCAGCTTCCTCCGAAGAGGCTTCTGCCATCAACAACCCGGCCTTGTTCACGGCGAAGACCTTGG
>DAOVGM010000075.1 GCA_030672365.1 Methanomassiliicoccales archaeon | reverse complement strand
CGCTCTCGCCCTCGACAAAATCCACTTGATTTCCGTTCACTTCAATCGTCATCCTAGCCCTCCAGGACAATGTCTTCCGATATGATTCCGAGGACAGTGTTCGCCTGCCAGTGAGCTAGCAGTCCGACCTTTGGGGCCAGGAGCACGTCATCATCGCTCGACTTCGAATCAGGGTCCTCGACCAGGAAAAGGGAGCCGGAGCGCGTCAAACGCACGCGCTCGCTGCCGCCCACGCCCGCAACTCCGGAAGCCGCCACAATCGGTTTGCCGGGGAGTTTGAGCAGTATCTCTTCAATGAACTGGGCCTTCGTTTCCGCGGAGTCCAAAGCCTCCACGACAACATCGACTTCCGAAAACGGCGTCTCCATCGCGCCTTTTTCGAGACGCTGGTTGATTTTTATTACCATGACATCAGGGTTCGCCCTCGATATGTTGGTCTCGAGTGCGTCCAACTTCATCTGGCCCACCTGGTCCCGGAAATAATATTGACGGTTGAGGTTGCTCTCCTCAACCTCGTCAAAGTCGACGATGACCAGTTTTCCGACGCCTGCACGTGCTAGTGCCATCGCGACGTTCGAGCCAAGGCCGCCCGCGCCCGCGATTCCAACGCTGGCATCCTTCAATTTCCTCATCAATTCAGGATTGTCCAAATCACTCACTACTTTTTCCAATAATCTGGGTCGTTTGTAGGCGGTTGTTCTCCTTCACCGTAATTTCCGCCCCATTTGTTTAACCCGGCGGCTTCGTCTTCGTCAATTGTCTTTTGGAGCATAGCCAGCATCTCGGTCTCATCCACGAATCCAAGTTCTATCATCTTTTTCTTGGTAGGCACTCCGTTCTGTGTCCATCCCCTGCGGTAATACACGGCATCGGTCAACTTCTGGTACTGGTCCTGTCTGTATTTGTATAGGTGCTTCATCTTCTCTCCGGTTTGCATCTTCTCCACATCCTCTTTGTTCAGACCCAGATCTTCCACGAGCTGCTTGTCGTACCTGTAATCCCATAATTTGTTGTTTCTGGAAAGGAATTCCAACTCTGTTACTGGCCCCATGGCCCGATATGGAATCCAATCATCCTTCCGCTTGCCGCGGCCCATCCAGATGTTCATCGCCCTTTGCCAGTTGTAAACCCGCTCGCTCATCTCGATTAGATCAGCTGGCTTGACTTCACGGCCCAGGGTCGCACTCATAATGTCCGCATAGTTTTGAACGTGCTCCGGTATCTTTGCCGGTTCATCGGCTGTCGCATTGCTCAGGGGCGTGACATCGTTCCATGGCAGTTTGCAAAGCCCGACAAGTCCGAACCAGGTTCTCCACATCGGGAAATAATGCAAAGCTTCAGCCTTATCGGCAAAAGTCGGAATCTGGTTGTTGACCATGTCCATGAAAATCAGCCAGGCCTCGTCATGCTGCGGCCCCTTGTTCGTCAGGCCGTAGCCGCCCTGCTGCGCCAGCGATTCTTTGGTCACGTATTCGGAAAACTCGAGTCCCTTGGCTTCCATGCCGCAGTCGTTGATGAGTTCAGGGTCGCCCCATCCCTTCTCGATAAGCCAGTCTTTCACCCTTCTGGCGCCCTTACCGGCCACCTGAACGAATTCGTCTTGGTCGCCGGCGGCGATTCTGTGCATGAGCTCTAAAACAGCCTCCGAGTTACCGAAGACCATTTCGAGACCACCACACCTTTCCTTGTTCAAAATGCCGTATTCGTACATCTCCATATAGAACGCGACACCGGTAGCCACCGATATTGTGTCCAAACCGTAGGTGTCGCAGTAGAAGTTCCATTCCACCACCCAGTCAGGGTCCCAGAGGCCCATGTTTGCGCAGCCTGCGGAATTTTCGTACTCCGGCCCGTCAACTGTGACTTTCTGGCCCTTGTAAGGCCCGGTCATCACCGTAAACCCGTCAACAGCCTTGGCACAGGCCATCGTGCATCCGTGCCAGCAACCATCAGGCACGACTTGGGTAAAACGCTTGTAAAAGTTCGGAGAATGCAGATTTGTGGCCTTTGGGAAGGTGCCGAAACGATAGTTCTCAGAGGGAAGTAGGTCATAAGCGTCCATGACCTCTACGATGTTGCCGGTACCGACAACTCTCATGTTGCACTGGGACTTGTCCAGGTCTCGCATTTCCTTGTTATATTTGATTCCAACGGCAGCCATATTATCCGGGTCGGCAGGATCATTCGAGAGCCCGTCAAAGTGGTCCACGCGCGTTACTATTGCCTTCATCTTCTTGTTTCGGAATACAGTACCCAGACCACCGCGGCCGTGCTGCTTGAGCCGTGCAACCTTTCGGCGGGGGTCATAGAATGATATGTTCAGGATGCCCCAATAGCTGTGGTCAGCTCCCTTTCCCGCAGAAACAACAGCCACTTTTTGTCTATCTGGCTCGGTATCACCGTCAGCGTATGCGTAAGTCAACTGCTCGCTTACAAGATGGGCATCGATTTCTTCCAACGGTGCGGTTTCAATCGTAACTTTTCCATCTTTTCCGTCGATGAATACGATGACATCTTCCTTGGCCTTTCCCTGGATTTCCAGGGCATCGAAGCCGGAAAACTTCAGGTAAGGTGCGAAGTACCCACCGGCATTTGAATCACATATAATGTCTGTGGATGGTGAGACAGTCGCAGCCAGACACTTTCCCATTCCGGAATATTGTGTCCCGCCGCACAGAAGTCCCCCTGCCATGACGAGCTCGTTCTCTTCACTGTCCCATCGCGTGGTCGGCTTGATGCCATCCCACAACAATTTCAGGTCAAAACCTTTGCCGCCAGTGAATTTTTTCTTCATGTCCTCAGACACAGGTTTTTCTTTAATTTCATTGGTGGAAAGGTTGACGTACAACGTTCTCCCCACATATCCGCGCTGTACCGGCTTCTTCTCGTACGAGTATTCCGCCAGAATCTTGTGCTGCGCTCTCATGGCTGCCAGGTCCCACTCGTGTCTCGTGTTTCCGGTCTCAAAACCGTCAGGTGTTCTCAAAGTTACTGGCTCATGTTCTTTTGTAATAGATTTTTCAGGTCCTTTCATTAGTCCTCCCCCTGTTTGTGATATACGACCTCTCTCACATCTTCGACCTCGACCTCGACGAGTTCAAGAGCCCCGTTCGGACAAGCACGAACACACGACCCGCAAGAGATGCATTTGAACGGCATGATAATTTCCCGGGCCTTTCTCATGACGCCTCTGGGGCAAAAACCGACACATGCCTGGCAGCCGACGCAAAGGTTCTTGTCTATAACAACCGTGCCATTGGCCAACCTTTTGATGGCCTGGGCCTGGCAAACATCCATGCACAGACCACAATGATTACACACTTCCATCTCGTAACCTGCTTCCTTTTTCAGGATGCGGATGGCAGACCATTCGCCGCCCTTGTCGTGCTTGAAATGAACGTTCGAGCAGGCAGCCTCGCAAAGAAGTCCGCCATCACACTTTTCCGGGTGAAATTTCAGTATCTTGACAGTAGCCAGATGTTCACCCCCTAAAACTGGAAGAACGCGATGACAAAGACCCAGCAGAAAGCCGTGACCCCGGAAACTGCAGCGTAGTAATGTTCTCGCTTAACCTTCGAGACATCGATATGCAGCTGCTTCACCAGGACAGCCAGCGGCAGCGTTATTCCGCCGAAGACCGCGGCGAAGAAGCCCCTTCCGAATATGAGCGGAAGGACTGCACCGAAATTTGACAGATTAAATGAGCCGGTCGTCAAAACCGGCGTCATGATCTGGGTGAACATGTAGCCCACCACGTAAATCGTAAACCCGGCGATGACACCAAGAAGAGCTAGCGTTTTCACGTTCAGCAGCTGGCTCTGGCCACGAATCGAAATGTCGAAGGTCGGCCTGTTGAATATGAGCTCGAAGACCACGCCCTCCGCGACTATAGCCAGCGCCGAGCAGATGACACACGTGCCTATCGGGGCCCAGAACCTGAGCAGACCGGCTATCAGTGCCATTCCCAGCTGCATCCAGAAGACATTGAACATCCTTCTCGAGAAAGCCATCAGTCCGAGGCCCACCATTCCTCCCAGAAGGGCGCCAATCGGAAAGTTAGCCAGCGCGCCCTCGAACCTGATACCTCCGAGCACACACTCCAGCAATCCCCATACCGAGCCGAAGACAATTATCGCGGCCAGTATCCTGTACTTGTTCATTTTCATCAAATCTCCTCCATGTATATTCTTATGATATTTCGAACTTTAAATGAATTATCGAGGTGCGGGAAAACGCTCTTGTACTGGTCGAGGACCAGGTACCCGTTTTGAACGTCAGCCCAGGTCACGGTCATCGAATATCCGTCCACGCCCTCAATCGTATAAGTGTAATTGGTCAAATCGGAGAAATCGGCATATTCGAGAACTGCCGTCATGTTCACGCCGGTATAATTGTCAGCATTATGTGTGAAATTTTCGGTAGCCAGGCCATCGAAAACCTCATCCCAGGTCAGCTCCGCGCTTGCCGACCATGGCTCGCCAGCCATGATGATGGCCAGCTGTCCGAGCGGCACGTCATCGATAATGTCGAGATTCTTCACCTTGTAGGCATTCGGCAGATGAGGGAAGTAAGCTGTGGTGTTTGCTTCCAACAAGATTCCCTGCCGGAGGTCGGACCACGAAACGTACTTCGTCCAGCCGTCCGAAGCCACCACGCTGAACAACGTTTCGTTCTTCTCCTTCTCTGTCAAATTCGCGAACTCGGTGGCGTTCAAAATCGCGCTCAAAGATATGCCGGTGTTTCCGTCGACCGTCTTGGACTCGAAGGTCTCGTTCAGTTCGTTCCAGGTGTAATCGGCTCCGTTGAAGGTCATACCGCCGCCAGTCTGGCCGGCATCCGGCAGGAGCGGGTAGACAACGATCCCGATGACCACAATCACGGCCACGACACCAATCACGATTCCGATCTTCTTGTCCACTCAAACCACCCCTATGCCGATGACATCCCGCACCCAGTAGCTCTTTGTCAGCTCCGGAAATACTGTCATGTGCCCGTCCAAGACCAAATAACCGTTCTCCATGTCCGCCCAGCTCACGTCCTTCTGATATCCGTCCGAGCCAGTTACTTTATATTGCCGGCTTTCCGGGTCCACAACGCCGGCATCCTCGATTATGCCGGCCAGCAGAACCCCCTCGTATTCCACATCGTTGGCTACGAAGGGCACCAGCTCATGGTCTTCAAACACTTCGTTCCAATCGAACTCGATATCATTCACGATAATTTTCGACACGTCGCCCTTCGGCAACAAGGAATAGGCAAACACCGAACAGGACGAAATCAAAATTAAGACAGCAACGATAGCCAGCATCTTATTCAAGCGCGTTATGTCGGTCATCAGCGCCAAAATCGAGAATCCTCTAATAAAGGTTTCCTATGAAATATTAATATTACGGCAAAACTCTAATATAGAACACGACAAATAGGGGCGTTTGGTTACATGAAAACTATCTGGCTAAGGTTGATATCGCTTGCCGCGGCATTGATAATATTAGTGCCTCTGAGTGTGCTGGCGGCCCCCGCCCCCGGCGAAACGATTTCCGGAACCGGCACGATAGAATTCCAGGAGATCGAAGGTGGTTTCTACGGTCTCATCATGGACGACGGCACGAAACTGCTGCCAGTCAATCTAACGGACGAGTTCAAAATCAATGGCACTTACGTCTACATCGAGGCCACGGCAACGCAAAACCAGGAGAGCATCTACATGTGGGGCACGCTCGTCCAGCTCGATTCGATTGAACTGGTGAACCAAAGCTGCACCAGTTGTTCGACATACTGGTGGGCTTACATGATAATCGCGATACTGCTGGCCATGTTCATATTCTTCGGAATTCGAAGGTCTCTGAGGGGTCAGGAGGGCAAGGATGTCAGGAAAAAGAAAAAGTAGGAAAAAGGACAGCATCAACTGCCCCTACTGCGGCACTCCACACAAGGTCGCACTGGATACCGACAAAATCAGGTGCAAGCATTGTGATTACGAGATAAAGATGGGTGAAAAAGCCCAGCCCACCCAATGATATTTGCGGACTAGTCAGTGTTAAGGCAATCGTTTTTTAATCTGCTGTGAGCATCAATCCTCAACATCAAGCTCACTGGCACACCTCTTGCAGAACTGCTGCGTCTTGTGATTGATCATATCGCAACTCGGACAAAGCACCATATTCTCTGGAACTTTTATCTCGGGTATTGGTATCTTGGCAGCACTTACCTGCTGAGCAGGCGGGGTCTGAGGGTCGTATGCCGGGGTGTGCCTCACTCTTCTGTGAAAATCTGGCTTTTCGTAACCATAGTTTTCGAACGCGAGTTTTGTGGAGGTCATGTTCAGATAGCGATAGAAAAACAGATAAAGTGCTCCATAAAGCAAGAGCAAGGGATTTGCTAAGAACAAGATGAAACACAGCACAGCCAGCACTATATAGAATTGTCTGCCATATGTTCGTCCCCAATCTTTCATCGTCAACAATCCGATGCTGATCAACATTGAGAGGCCGCCGAGCATCAGATAGACCAGACCGATGGCTTTGAATATGCCACCTACAGCGGTTCCGGTACTACCGTACCCGCTGACCACCGACCCGATGAAGAGCAAGGCACCGCCAAAATAGAGGTAGGACATTCCGATCAGAATAGTCACCACCGCGATGACTATCACTCCAGTTGGTATCTTAGATTTCATCAAGGGCCGAACACATTTTGGATATAAAAGTTTATCAAGAAATTGTATCGCTGCCCACCCACAATTCACCCCCCACCCATTCGCTTGAGCAATTATATTATGGAAATTAATTTTCATTATAGCCAAATTCTCTTGATTTTAACACATTTTTCCAATAAGACTCCCTATCAATTATTTCCTGGTCCTCTGTTTTCAGAGAACGAATTTCCAAGATTGAAAATTGATAATTGTAAGCGTAATCCTGCCCCTTTTCTTTAATCAACTTCTTCAGCATCTTGTTTCCCCCATGTCCATTTTTGACATATTCAAACCAACGAGTCCAAAAAGCATCTTCGCCATAGGCAGAGCCAACATATTGTTTTCCAGTCTTCTTGTCAATGATGAGATAAACACCCTTCATATTCGACAAGGCAGTGAGCCAGCTTTCTTCCCTTTCAGAGATTATTGTTTTTAATAAACTATAATCAACAATAACATCTTCATAACCAGGAAATGGTTCAACAGAATATGGCGTTTTTAATATCTGTGATGTTTCAAAGAGGTCAACCCATTTTTCCAGACGTAAGTATGATGCTCTTCCACTAATCTTCGCCTTATCGTATCTAATGATTAAACGACCGATCATATCCTTGCGGAAATCTACCAACTCAGTATCGTAGATATATCGATCTCCTTTTTTCTTACATCCATTGCTTTTGTATATTCCTCCAAATATCCATTCGTCCTTGTCAAAGTAAATTAATGATAAAATGAACTCTCTCTGGAAATTCCTTCCAGTCTGGATTTCTTGCCAGGATTTGAAAGTATTACTAAACAACTCGTAAAGTGGTTCTTTTTTATCACGGCCAGCACTCGGATTCCCAATCGCAAAATGGACTTTGTATTTTTCCAATTTTTCTCTTTCGATAGGAATCACATCAAGCATCTTTAACAAAGGAATCACCACCTATTGGAATGTTCAAAGGCATATATAAACCTGCATTTTTTATAGCTCTTATCTCATTCAGATAGAATATAGGGGGCAATCAAATGCTGGACGAAATTATAAGAAACGCAATCAAGGATTACTGCATTGAATTTACTAAATATCCATATCTTTGTTATACTGAACATGGGCTCCATGCTTTGTTTTTCAATAGGCTTTATACGAACATCCCAAAGGAACGCCACTATTTTGAATGGGAGGGCAAGAAGGTATGTGTAATCCAGAAGGAGTACCCAACTGCCAGTAAATTGGATAAGCCGACAAGGCAACATTGGGACATATCGATTATCAAAACCCCGCCCGAGGTTGTCCCAAAACGTGATACTACATACGACTTTCTCAGGCTTTATGCAGCAATTGAATTTGGCATGAATGAAGGTCAAGAGCATTTGATAGAAGACATTAGACGACTTTCACACCCTGAATCTTATGTTGATAACAAATTTGTTGTCCATTTTTATAGAATATCCGACTTGATATCTGGCAGGGACTGGACCCCGAGAAGCAAACGAATATTGAGCACTACCGAAATACAATCCTTTGTAGGTGATTCAGAGGTTGAGGTTTTTTTCGCCCAGGTAGATGAAACCAAAACCCATGAAACCGGTTTTTGGCACATAAACAAATCAAGTGTCACGAAGATTGGTGGAGGGATATGATGGACACAGAAACGGCAAAAGAAATAATCACCTATGTCGTAACTGAAACCAAACCTCGATGGCAGCTCTTTGATGAACACTGGAAAGACATAGATCAAAACTTCATCTGGCGTGGCTATGAGCAGGGTGGCTTCGAAACCCAGAAATTTACCAAGATTCTCAAACAATACGGGGCATTTTCAATATCCAAACTCGGCTCCGTATTGGACAGTTACGAAGGAGATAAGAAATACAAAAGGGCCTTTGCAGGATCATTGGATGCCCCATTTTATATCGAAATGAAAGCTGGCAAATATGGAATCACTGGCAAGATATTCGCCCAATCCATTGAGGAATTCTCAGGTATGGCGGGAGCCTGGTTCTGGTCTAAGTTATGGCAAATGTTAGTGTGTTGCAGCCACCTAACGAGCAATTACAACGGAAGTTACGCCCAATTTCTGAAATCCAAATATGCACAACACAAGAATCTGGCCACAATATCCGATACTGAATTGTTATCAATATCCCCGGACGAGTGGGAAACCTTCAAGAGAGTGGTTAGACCTTGGAACGAACTCTATGGAATCGGCGAAAACGTGTTTGATTTCATTGTTGGAGACATAATGGAGGCTGGCTTTGTCAGTAACTCCTACAAACTTGATTCAGCCAACATTTATTTTTGGACAATCACAGGAATGTCCAAAATGGTTGATTCCATCACACGAGAAAACGCTGTGGTATTCCTGAAAAAATTAGATATGCCATTCACCCTGAGAGAAATGAACAAAGGGTTCTACACCTATTGTTCTGTAACAGAGTCAGAGCATTATGGCTTTTGTAGAGAGCAAAAAAAGTGTTTGGATTGTGGTGTTAACAATTTTTGTGAAAAGAATTTTGAAATTATCTAATTACTATCCTTTTCTCTTGACAATGAACTTGTTCTCGATGGCCCATTCGTAGTTGGCCATTTCCCCTTCCGGGATTCGGATTTTTTGGCCTTGCTTGAACTTCTTCTTCTGCTTCCAGTCGGTGAACGTTTTGGTCACCTCGTACAGGTCGCCGCCCTTCGACAGGCCGGCCTTTCCCTTCTGCTTGCGGTACGATGAGTAGTTGCCGGCGTAGGTTTTCAACGCGCCGTCGCTCAGCTCGAAGATGTTGTCCACCACGTTGTCCAGCAGTGCCCTG
The DNA here is from genome assembly GCA_030672365.1 of Methanomassiliicoccales archaeon. GTDB lineage: Archaea > Thermoplasmatota > Thermoplasmata > SG8-5 > JAGLSY01 > DAOVGM01. The sequence goes on along the minus strand of DAOVGM010000075.1, from coordinate 11,199 downwards.
TCGTGCGATATGATTATGGTGGTGCCCTCATAGTCCAGCAGGGCGGACTCCACCGACGCCTTGGCATACAGGTCCAGATAGTTCGTGGGCTCGTCGAGTATCAAAAGATTGTGGTTTGCCAGGAGAAGTTTTGCGATGGCCAGTCTTGCCCGCTCGCCGCCGCTGAGGGCGAACACTTTCTTGTACACATCCTTCCCCCTGAAGAAGAACTTCCCGAGGAATGTCCGAACCCACTCCTCTGACGCATCTTTCTTCTCCTTGCGGATCTCCTGGATGACCGTGTTGCTTCTGATCAGCCCGTCCTGGTCCTGGGCGTAGTAGCCGATGGTGGTACCCTTGCTGACCTTTAGCTGGCCAGAGGTTGGCTTTAACTCGCCCATGAGCATTCGGATGAGCGTCGTTTTGCCGGAGCCGTTCGGACCGATGAGGCCGACTCTATCGCCCTTCTCGATTCTGAAATCGCACTTGCCGATGATTGTCCGGCCGTCGAATTCCTTCACAACGGCCTTCGCGTCCACGGTGTCCTTTCCGCTCTTCTCAGCCTTGCCGAAATTTAATTTTAACTTCTGGGCATGGTCCATCGGTCTGTCAATCTTATCCAGCTTCTTCTGCTGGGTCTTGTGAATCGACTTGAATCGATAAATGCGATGCATGAACTCTATCATCTCTTTCTGGCGCCGGACCTCCTTCTGCTGTTTCTTGTAGCGTGACTGCTGGCTCTCGAACTCGAACGCCTTTTTCTCCAGAAAATCCGAGTAGTTGCCACCGTAGATTGCAGACCCGCCAGCTTCAATCTCCACCACCTTGGTCACTATCTTGTCCAGCAGGTAACGGTCGTGCGACACCATCACAATAGCCCCGGGAAGTTTGGCCAGATAGTCCTCCAGCCATTCGGTCGTCTCGATGTCCAGATGGTTCGTCGGCTCGTCCAGAAGCAGCAAGTCCACACCCTCCGCTTCCAGTATCAGATTCACCAGTCTGGCCTTGGTCCGCTCCCCGCCGCTCAGGTTGCCGACCTTGGTCTGAAAATTCCGTTTTGTAAAACCCAGCATTTCGAGGGCAGCCTCCGCCTTCGAAGGGTGGCCGTAGCCGCCGCTGGAGGCAAAATCCTCCAGCGCTTTGGCATAATCCCGAGATATCTGCTCAACAACGTCTGGCTCGAGGCCCTTCGAGGCCTCTAGCTTCTGCTCGAGGTAGGCAACCTTCTTGGCAAGCGAGCCGAGGTGACCTGTGGGTCGCAGGGCGGTTTCGAGAAGCGTTTTTCCCTCCTCCAAATCACTGTGCTGGGTCAGGTAGCCGATGGTGATGTCGTCCAGACCGATGAGCTCGCCGGTGTCCACCCCTTCGAGGCCGTAGATGATGTTGAGAAGCGTCGTTTTTCCTGTGCCGTTCTGGCCGATGAGCCCGATTTTTTCTCCGCCGGAGACTTCAAAACCCACGTCAGCCAGCACGGTCTGGGAACCGAAAGATTTGCCTATTGCCCTGACAGAAATTAAAGACATAGAAATCCCCAATTCAGCCCCTGAATATCGGCCTTTTGCTCAACAATCTCGGCAACGGTAACGGGGCTCGTGGATAGTCCGCCTGCAACTCGACCAGTATGTTTTTCAAAGCGTCGACGGAGAGCTCTTCCTGCTCTCCGCTGCGCCTCCTGACAGGTAAAACTCCGCTCTCCTTCTCCCTGTCCCCGAAAACGATGATAAAATCAATCCAGTCCTTCTCGGCGTCGCGGATTTTCTTGCCGATCTTCGCATCCCTATCATCGATGTCGACACGCGCGCCCAAATCATCAGCCAGTGACTCACAGTCTGGCATGAAATCCTCCGATATTGGAATCAGGCGGACCTGCGTCGGAGCCAGCCAGAACGGGAACTGCGGCTTCTCACCGGCCAGCTGTTTGAGATGAATGTTCTCGAGGATGGCGTACATCACCCTCTCGATGCCTCCGGACGGTGACTGGTGCAGGATGTAGGGGTGGTGCTCCTTGCCGTCCGCACCCACATAGGTTATGCCGTAGCGCTCCGCATTTTCCACATCCAGCTGGTCTGTATTGAGCGCCGAGGCCTTGCCCGAAGCGTCCACGAAATCCCACTCGTACTTGAATATGAAGTAGAAGAACCTCTTGTCCCACATCTCGACAAGCACTGGCTTGTTCCATTTCTCAACCATTTGAGTAATAAAATCACGATTTTCATCGAAGAAATCTTTTGTTGTGCGGATAACCATTTCCAGTTCATCGGGCACGTCGAACCCGATGCCGGTGATTATCTCCCTGGACAGCTCGAACCTATCGAAATACTCCTCCTTCGCCATGTTGAGGTCTGCGCAGAAGGAATGGCAATCGGGCATCGTGAACGCCCTCTGCCGTCGCAAGCCAGTAAGTTCGCCGCGTTGCTCTGCGCGGAACGAATAACGACTCATCTCGTACAGGCGCAGGGGCAGATGCTTGTAGGAAACGGTCGCGTCGTGCATCATCAGGAACTGGCCGAAGCAAGCCGCGAATCTCAGAAAAACGCGCTTGTCGGGCGTTTCGATGGCGTACTGGCGCGCCGGAAACCTGTGCATGTACTTCTTCATTGACGGGTGCTCGAAATCGTACATGACCGGGCTCTCGATTTCCATGCCGCCAGTCTCTATAACCTTCGAGGTCACGTACTGCTCCAGCAGCGATTTTATCATACGCCCCTTCGGGTAGTATCTGAGATTTCCGGGGTCGGAGCCAGGTTCATAATCGACAAGCTCATGGCGCTGCATCATCTCCACGTGCGGTGGCTCCTTTCCCACAACCCTGATCTTCGCCATCTCATACTGGCAGAACTGTTTCAGTCGCTTGTGTTGGCCGAAGTCATAACCCTTGACATTATTGTCAGCCAGCTCGAGCTCATGCATTTCACCATCCAGTTGAATAATGAAAAAGTGCGAAACCGCCTTTTCCTCGGCCTTCATTGCCTCAGAAATTTCCTCCTCACCCGCCTCCTCTACTATAATTTCCCGCGACAGCTCGGAAAGGGGATGGCCCTTGCAGCTCAGCTTGAACGATTTGTACCAGCCGAAGGGCGAGGCGACGACCTCGAAGCCCCTGATTTCGAGCATCTCCTTGGTTGTCACAAGGATGGATTTACCGGTATCTGGCTTCGCGAGAGAAGAGCTCAGATGCGCGTAAGGGTAGAGAACAACACGCTTTGTCTCGACACTGCCCGCTATCTCTTCTATATTATCGGCCAGCAGCTGCACGGCCTTCGGCTCCTTGCCCTCGTCCACCTTTTCGAAACTGATGAAAGCGACTAGCACTTCATCCATTCTTCCCCTCTCGGAACCGGGGGCCAGCTCATCCGCTACCTTGGTCTTTTTCTTGGCCTCGTACTCGAGGTAATCCGCGTGTATGAAGAGCACTCTCATTTTCTATCACTCCACGACAAGCCGAAGTTTGTATTAAAAATTTGGCAGGCACGATTCTAAAACAGGGCCAGTATTACTGTAGAGGGCCAAGAACGCACAGTCCTTTAGGGCTGAGATGAATTGGCCAGTATATTATCATACGTTGTAAATCGCCGTATGCGCATTAATACCTATTGAAGAAACTCGAAGTCACCAACTTCGAGAAATTGCGAATATGGCTCATTGAAAGGAAACTTCCAGGCCAGGATACGAACGCCAGGTCATCTAATCAAACACTTGGCTTGTAGTTGATAGGATTCGTATTTGCTTTTGTAGTTGTGTACAGATTAAATTACAATGCACAACTACAAATGGCCTGGTAGTTTACGCCGGAAAATCAGCCAGTTTGAATTCAAATTTCACAATCTTATGTTATAAAATACCCACCCAAAAACCGACAAATATTAAATATGAAAATAAGAAAATGTTATGGCCAGCGTCTCCAAAAGGTTTAATAACTTCCTTGTCCATAGAGGTCTGGCACAGTACTGGCATTTTTGCCAGTCGTGTTATATAATATACAGTGGAGGAAAGAAAATGGCAATGGCACCAATAAGTGTAGACAAAGCGATTACAATCGCGAAAAAGAAAGGCCTGAAACCCGGCCGTGTTAAGGGAACGAACGGAATCCAGTTTACAAAGGGAAAGAACGACCGCCTGCAGATCATAGACTGGGACGAGTTCAAGACAACTCTGACCAAGCGAAGGCTCCAAGTCTACGAGTCCGGCGGCTGGATGAAAATAATGAAGAAGTAGGCTATCCAGCCTATTTCTCTTTTTCTTTTTGATGGCTACCGAAGGTTGCCGTCCTTTTTAAATGGCCAGCGATAGCTTGGCCATTTGAGATATAATTCATAAACCAAGTCCTCTAAATAATCTTTTATACTGGACTCATTATTGCCAAATCCGTTCGAGGACAATTCATGGCTATCGAAATGAATCAATTCCTGGTTATCATGATCGTGGCGGCCATCGTGGCTGTCGTTGCAAAGTACATAAGATGGCCTTACACCATCGTTCTTCTCATATCTGGCCTTTTCGTAGCATTCTTCGGAATGGACCCCCCTTTCGAATTGGACAAAGACATGATTTTTCACATCCTGCTGCCACCATTGTTATTCGAGGGCGCGCTCCACATGCGTCTCAGACACCTCAAGGAAAACGCCAAAATAATTTCTATGCTGGCCGTCCCCGGCCTGATACTGTCTGCGTTCTTCGTCGGATTCCTCGTCTGGATAGTTACCAATAACATTTTGTCGCTTGTCCTGACGTTTCCGGTCGCGCTTCTCATCGCGATAATCATCATTCCGACAGACCCCGTCTCGATACTGGCCGTGTACAAGGAGACAAAAGTTCCCTCGAGATTAAAGAATATAATCGAGGGCGAGAGCATCTTCGACGACGGCATAGTTCTGGTCATGTTCGCCGTCCTCATAGAGCTTATATTCTTGAACAATCTGGACATCGCGATGGGCATTTTCGACTTCCTGCGAATGTCAATCCTGGGAATAATCCTCGGCATCGCCGCCGGATATCTGGCTTACTGGATTTTAAGCAGAATCGACGACAAATTCACAGAGATCATGATAACAATAATCATAGTATTCGGCCTCTTCGCGATGGCAGAGTATTTCGAAGCATCCGGAATTTTCGCCGTGGTCATGGTCGGTCTCATTCTCGGAAACTACGGCACGAGGTTCGCGATGGCACCTTCGACTCGCCATTCGCTTCTCAATTTCTGGGGTTTTATTGTATTTTTGGTGAATTCTTTCCTTTTCATAATGGTCGGAATGAAATTGGACCTCAGCCACGTTTGGGATGAGATAGTTCTTGTTCTGTTCTGTGTTCTGTGTCTCTGGATGGCCCGTGGCTTCACGATATTCGCCATAGGCAAGGTCGTGAATAGGAACAAAGCCGAGCCGGAGCTGCCGAAAAAATGGCAGGCGGTCATGTGGTGGGGGGGCCTCAGAGGCGCGATTCCGATGGCACTGGCTCTGTCAATACCCGAATTTCTCAGCGACGGTCTAACGCCGTTTCCCTTCCGCGAGGAAATACTGGCCATCACTTTCGGTGTAGTGTTCATCACCCTTCTTGCGCAAGGCCTTACGCTAAGGACGCTTCTTCAAAGACTGGGATTCCATACGCCATCAAAACAGGAAATGGAGCAGGAAGAGAGGGAAATTCAGGCTCTGATCAGGGACATAACCGACGAGCTGGCCGAGATGCGCGACGAGGGCGAGATATCCAATCAGGCGTTCGAATGGCTGAACCACAAATTCGCGCAGGCAAACTCCCAACTACTCACCGAGCTCGGGATGCTTGTCCAGGAGCACGGCATCATTCCGCGAGAGGAGTATACGCTGGCTGTCAAGGAAACGCTGGAGGCAAAGCAAAATATTGTGAAAGAAGCTTGGGAGCGCGAGCTGATACCCGGCGCAATCGGCGAAAAGCTCATCTTCGAGATGGAGCAGCAGATTCAAACCATGAGTTCGGACGTAACAGCGCCCAGAATGCCATCGGACATATTCAGAAGCGTCACACCGGGTCATAGGGTGATACACATCGAGCGCAACTGCGGCATTTGTCTGGCTTCGATACAACAGGGAGAGCCAAGCCTTAAGTGCAGATGCGGCACGATTTTCCACAATTCGTGCCTTGAAGATCTCGACAGGTGCCCGATATGCATCGCGGTGCTGGACAAGGGAGAAAAAGGGGAAAACCAGGGCTTCGTGGATGTGTGATTTTTCGACCATCTCATGACCGGACTTCGTCGGTCATCTCATGGCTGAACTATCATCAGCCACAAAACGGATGGAAAACAATGTTATCCATCCGAAAAAAAACGGAATAGCTCGCTGGCACTCGCTAATCCATTTAAAAATGCCGAGGGTGGGGTTTGAACCCACGACCTTCGGATATCCCAGGAATTTTCCAAGGACATCATGCGTCAAGTTTCAATCCCTATGAGTCCGACGCTCCACCAGGCTGAGCCACCTCGGCTTGTGCATCGCAGTAATTCCATCCACGTATATGAGTTTTCGGTGGTGTGTTTTCACTACCCACCCCATACATTTCGTGCTCCCCCCCACCCTTCCGCGTCTGCGCTGGCCAATCCCGACCCCCATTGGCCTGCTCGACGCGGATGATGCCCCTACTCCGGGACGCCAGCCATTCTTTTTACAAGTGGATAGTTATTAATATAGATTCAATTATCCCCGCTTACTTATTTCGAATCGCCTCGCATCTCGAAATAAAATGTTGCACGTTTATGCAACATTACTCTATTTATTGGAGGATATAGATGGCAGCACCCAGAGGTCGCGCACAGTCAAAGAAGGACAAGTGGAAATCCAAGAACTGGTATTCCATAAAGGCGCCGGATATGTTCAACCGCGCCAAGATAGCAGAGGCACTGAGCGACGAGCCGGAGAAACTGATAGGCCGTACCACAGAGGTAACGGTCCAGGACATCACCGGCGATTTTTCTAAAATGCACATCAAGGTGAAGCTGAAGATATTCGACGTCAGGGGCATGGACGCTTATACGGTCTTCGTAGGCCACGACATGACCAGCGATTACGTTCGAAGGATGACCCGCAGAAAGCGCACCAAGACAGATGTCATCATTGATGTATACACACGGGACGAATACCTCATCCGTCTTAAGCCGTTGATCATCTCCGAGCGCAGAATCAAGTCCTCACAGCAGTCGGCCATCAGGGAGATAGTCCTGAAGACCATCGAAAAGTATGCCGGCACCCGTACAATAAGCGAGGTAGTGAAGGGAATTATTTCGGGTGAGATGGGAAAGGTGACGGCAGTCGCCTGCAAGGTAATCCAGCCGTCGCAGAGGGTTGAGATACGCAAGTCGGATGTTCTCCAAACAGGCAAAATCGAGCACGTCTACGAGGACGAGCATGAAGGCGAAGAGGAAGATTCTTTTGCTGGTGAAGAACCAACAGAAGCTCTGGCAGAGCCTGTTGAAGAGCCAGCAGTTGAGGAAGCTGCGGAAGAAGAGCCCCCGGAAGAACCAGGAGAGGAAGCCGTCGAGGAGCCATCCGAGGATGCAGAAGAACCCGCCGAAGAATCCTCTGAAGAAGAAAAGCCAGATGAATAATTTTTCACTCTTTCAACAAGGGTGCAACTTGCTTGAACTCGGGAGTGCCAGCCTCTTTCAGAACCTCGAACATGAACATCTCTGTCGATGAAATCGTGGCCCCCTGTTCATTCATGCGCTGAAGTCCGACCTTTTTGTCGGCCTTCTTTCTGGACGAAACCGCATCGGCCAGCACGTGAACTTCATACCCCCTCTGCAGGAGATCGCGTGTCGTCTGGAACACGCAGACGTGAGTCTCGATGCCGGCGATAATCGCCAGCTTTCTTCCTCTGTCTTTTAATTTATTCTCGAACTCGGGGATTCCACAGCAGCTGAAGGAGGTTTTTTCCTCCGGCTCGTAGGATTTCAGGGCTGTTTTGACTTCTTCTATCGTGCCCCCCAGACCTTTCGGGTACTGCTCGGAGAGAATTATCGGAATGTCCAGCGTCCGGCAGAATTTTATCAGTTTCACAACGTTCTTCCGCAGGTCTTTCCTGTTCTCGACATGAGGATATAACTTCTCCTGAATGTCGATAACGACGAGCACGGAATTTTCCTTGGTCGCAGGTGTCTGGCTGCATTCGGTCATTGATATCATAATGAAAGACCGGTCTAAATAACTTTCATCAGAACAACAGCATCATGGGGTTGCCGACGACGAAGCTGAAAAGCAGGCCGAAGAACATGGCCAGTATGAACGGGTATTTTGGCTGGACCCATATCCTGTTGACGCCCGCCGCTCTCAGCGCCGCGATTTCCTTCCCGATGTCGTCCACATTTTTTATCCCGCTCTTTCTCGGAAACAGCACGACGACAATCTCGCCGTCCCGCACGACTTCCATTGGCCAGACTTGCCTATTCGGCACGTCGTCGAGGTCCAATCGATAGCCGAGGAACATGAGCCCGCCGAAATCGCGGTTCTTGAGGTTGCGGAAGGGGTTGACGAGCGGCGCGAATATTACATTGATTATAGCCGCGTTCATCAGCACCAAGAACACGAACGGAAATCCGATAGAATAGGCCTGGACGTCGAGGCCGGCATACGATATCAGGGGCAAAGACTCAACTATAGGATAGAAAGGAAGCAGGATGGCCACGGCCATCATCGCCTTCGCATCCGCACCCCCCGCCAGCACATTCAGTTGATAGAAAATGTGTGCCACCAGAATCATCACCGGGATCATCACGAGACCGAGAGTATCCAATCCAAAACCTTCGAGCCAGAGCATTCCGAGGATGCAAATCAGGGCGACTGTATAAATCGAGGCGACCAATGCCTTGTTGCCGCCCTCGAAGATCGATCCCCTCTTCCAGAACACGTCGAAGAACATGATGGCTATAGCCGGAAGGATGAGAAAATGCCCGAACTCATATGGCGCACCGGCCATAAAATCAAGTTGGCCAGTATAGAGCATCTCAAATCCCAGTATACCAAGCCCAACAGAGCCCATGACAATCCAGAACTTATCGCTCACCCGTCGGGTCCTGACATCGCTGGCTGCTGCTCCGGCAAGAATTACCACTCCAATCAAAACCCTGGCAATGGAGATAAACTCGGACATCATTATAAGATTAGTATGCCAGTATTTATAGGTGTCTATTTAACACCCTTAAAAACCTTTAAATAAAACAACAATCATATTGTATATGATGAAAAGAGGTGGGCAGTCCAGACGTTTATTCTCCATCACGATTGCAGTGATTTTCATAATGCTGGCTTTTCAAATAATCGTGGTCAGTTCCGATGCGGGGGACGTGTCACACGATTCTTCTCCAATTCCCAATGCAGAAGCAGAACCATCTGAAAAACCGATGGTAGACCAAACCGAAGAAATCGAAAAGATCCTGTTTCAAATCGATGAGCCTTTGGTGGCGAAGCACATTCAGAGGCTTCAGGATTATAGGTCCAGGTATTCCTATCGCGTGGAGCGTTGTTTTTCCTCTTCTGAGTACATTTTTGATGTTTTTCAGGCCAATGGTCTTACCACCTACTATGACTATTTTCGAGACGGTTACTGGGACATGCGGAACGTTGTCGGAGAACTGCCGGGCACCAAGAATCCCGACGATATCTACATCATCTGCGGGCACTATGATTCCATAGCCACGAACTCGAATACAGATTACGTGGATGCGCCTGGCGCCGATGACAACGGAAGCGGCACTACCGCTGTCCTCATCGCTGCGGAACTGCTGTCAGATTACGAGTTCAACTACACGATCCGTTTCATTGCCTTTTCAGGAGAAGAGCTGGGTATGTTTGGAAGCCATCATTATGCCTCTAATGCCAAGGCTGCCGGAGAAAACATATCCGGGGTAATTAATGTAGATATGATAGGTCACAATCCTGACCCTGGCAGCTTGTATTTACTGATTAATAAAAACGGCAATGCGGACGTTGACGAGCTGGTAGAGTTCACAAATCAAACCGCCATAAAGTACGAGCACATATCAAAGTTAGAAGTGGAAAAGGGAACAGTAAGTGGCAACAGTGACCATGCCTCCTTTGGCCCGGAGTATAAAGCAGAGCACTTATTTGAGGATATTTTCAATGGAGACAATTATCACAGGAAAACCGACACCATTGACAAACTGAACATGACGTATTGCGCTAATTGCACTCAGGTCGCCGTCGCCACGCTCGCCGAACTCGCACAGCTCAACAGCACGGACATTAAACCGCCAGTCCACAGGTTGGAGATGCCAGTTCCCGACGGGTACGGCAATGCGACCCCTGAGATATCCGTCGAAATAACCGATCCCTCTGGTGTCAATATCTCCACGATAAAACTTATTGTGGCTGGTTCAAAAGTTACACCGACCACAACACCGATATCGGCAGGCTACAACGTAACTTACACACCGGCTGTTCCTTTCACAAATGACCAGCCTGTTCTCGTTCAGATACAGGCCAATGACACCGAGGACAATTCATTGGACTTTTCGTGGTCGTTTACAGTTGATGCAATAGCTCCTGCCCCGCCCACAGATTTTTCGATAGGGTTGACGAGGACAGAACTCGTTAAACACGGCCTTGTTTTGAACGTTGGAACTACCGGAGACCCAGATATAAACCATGCCACGGCCCCGAGCGTTCTTTACAGAGACGGCGAATACAAGATGTGGTACTCTGGACACAGTGGCAAATGGCAGATTTGCTTTGCCAACTCTTCTGACGGAGTCAATTGGAACAAGCAGGGTCTGGTGCTCTCCAATGGCACCGGAGGAGAGCCGGACAGCGTGTATGCGGCCTTTTGTTCGGTGATATTCCATGATAGTGAGTACAAAATGTGGTATTCCGGCTATAACGGTTCCATGTTGACACTGGCCTATGCCAATTCAACAGACGGACTGGTATGGAACAAACATGGCCGCGTCTTGGATGTGGGAGCTGACGGGGAGCCGGACGATTTGGAAGTGGGTTCTCCAACGGTTATTTACGATGGCGAGTACAAAATGTGGCACAGTGGCCGCAATGGTATAGTCGAGCACATTCTCTATGCCAATTCAACCGACGGTCTGACGTGGACAAAACAAGGCCCCGCTATTTCACCATCTGGAGACGCCCCATTCGACATTATCTGGACAAGTAAACCGAACGTGATTATGGATGGCTCCGAATACGGAATGTTCTATACCGGTTTCGACGGCCTGACATACAAGAT
>DAOVGM010000001.1 GCA_030672365.1 Methanomassiliicoccales archaeon | reverse complement strand
AGCTATGAGCAGCACAGATATTAATACAGAAAATATCCTGCCGGCAGTGTGCGATTCTTTATCATGCTTACATCGTGCCCTCATTTTTTCCTCCGTCCTTTAACTCAGGAGGTTGCCCCCCTACAGAGAGAAGGAGCCAGTGTAGTGATCTTCTTCCTCCGGATTGGAGCTTGGGTATTCTGAATGATATCTCGACGCCGCGTTTGGATAGGTTGCCTCGCATGACGAGTACCCCTGCGATTCAAGCCCCCATTCGAGGAACCAGTAAGTCCACGCACCGTTGTTGTGTGACGGGGCATCATAGCCGTATTCGTTCCAGCCGCATGTTTCAGATATGTAACGCCCGGAGCTGGCAGCGCCCGCAGCCTCGTCCATTCCCCCGCTGCGGCAACTGTCGAAGAATATTAAGACGTGAGTGCTGTCCAAAGATGATAGGTGGCTTGCGAGAACCGTGTCAAGGATGCAGCCGTGCCCGGAACTATCGGCATTCCAAGCGAAAAACAGCGACGGGTGACCGTCCACCTGGCCTGGGGTGTTGGAGTATCCGCCCTCGGACTGGAAGCCGCCGTGTCCGGCAAAGCATATTGCCACATAGTCGCCTGCCTGCTCATTGGGGAGTAGCCAGTTATCAATCTCGTTGTAAATGGCTGCCTCTGATGCCTGGCTGTCTATCAGGGTGTGCACTGTGTAACCCTCGCCCCGGAGATAGTTCGTCCAGTCTGTTGCGTCCTCGTCACAATACGAGAGATCGCTGATGTATTGATAATTGGAAATACCGATCACCAGGGCCCATTTATTGCTGCTCCCGGCCTCCGTGCTGGTGGCTTCGATTGTATAAGAGCCGCTGCCGCTGTATGAGTTTACCATGATGTAAAAAGTCCCAGTACTCGGATTGTTTATCGTGCATATCTCATGTGATGAGCCAGTGTAACCGCGTGAGTCATAACTTGAGGTCGTCGGCGTAGAGCCGTATTTGACATAAAGGTCATAATCCGCACTGCTCGGGCCGGTCAGCTCGACTGTCAAACTCGTCTTTCCGGAGGGGACATTCACAGTGAAATAATCCTTGTCGCCGGAGGCGCTCAGAGAGCCGGACTCAGCGCTCCCGTCCAGGGTCAGCGCGACAGTGCCAGAGCCGTCAGATGCGGTGGTAAACACATTGTCCGTGCTTATGGCTGTGTTGCTACTACCGTCGGTAGACCTCACGCGATAGTGATATGTGGTTGAAGACAGGAGGTTGGAGAGTGTGACCGTGTGTGATGTGACGCTGCTGCTGCCCGTCTTTGAGGAGCCGTAACTCGTAGTCGTGCCGTATTCCACTACGCTGCTGCTCGGCTCGTCGGTGCTCCAGGTGATTGTAGCGCTGGATGACGTGATTGAAGATGCCTGAATGCTGGATATCGCTGGCGGTGTCGTGTCAGCACCGCCGCTCACGGATGCCTTTACATCATATCCGCCGCTACCACTATATGAGTTCACCATGATGTAGTACGTGCCAGATGCCGGATTACTTATCGTGCAAAGCTCGTTGGAGGATGTTGTGTATCCCCTGACATCGTAGCTCGAGGTCGTCGGCATGGACCCTCTTTTAACATAAAGGTCGAAATCGTTAGGGGACGTAGGTCCGTTAAGTGTTCTGACTTCCAGAGCGCTGTAACCGCTGCCAATGCTTACTTTGTAATAATCTTTGTTCCCAGTACCGCTGAGAGAGCCGGAGGATGTTACGCCAAGTGTCAGCTCAGTGACTGTCGTTCCTGCAGAGGCGGTTGTGAATGTGTGGTCTGTGCTTGTAGCTGTGTTGCCGCTGGTGTCCACCGATTGTACACGATAATGATATGTTGTCGATGAACTCAGAGGGGACAGTAGAACAGAATGGGATGTCACGCCGCTTGCACCAGTTGTCGAAGAGCCGTAACTTGTGGTCGTGCCGTATTGGACCACACTACTACTGGCCTCATCGGTATACCATATGATCGTGGCACTGGAGCTCGTAATCGAGGACGCGCTCACGCCGGATATTACCGGTGGTGTGGTGTCCCCTGCTGATTGTGTCGTGAATGTGTAATCCGTGCTCGTTGCCGTGTTGCTGCTACCGTCGGTTGACTTTACACGGTAATGGTATGTTGTCGAGGCGCTCAGGCCAGATAACGAAACAGAGTGCGATGTCACACCGCTGGCACCTGTGGCTGTCGAGCCATAACTTATGGTTGTACCATAATTCACAAGGCTGCTGCTGGCTTCGTTGGTTGTCCAGGTGATCGTAGCGCTGTCGCTTGTGATTGATGAGGCAGTCACAGAGGATATGCTGGGTGGTGTGGTATCTCCACCTGCGTTAGCCACTATGTCATAACTGCCGCTACCGCTGTATGAATGTACCATGATGTAATACATGCCTGCAACGGGACTGCTTATAGCACAGGTTTCGTCTGATGAACCGGTATATCCTTTGACATCATAACTGGAGGTCGTTGGCATGGCACCGTATTTTACATATAAGTCGAAATCCGCACCACCCGGACCGTTGTACGTTTGAACTGTCAATGACGAAAATCCTCCGCCCAAACTTACCTTGTAATCCTGCTTTTGACCTGTACCGCTTAGGGAGCCGGAATCCGACACGCCAAGGTAGAGCTCGGTTGTGGTGTCTCCGCCGACTTGCGTCGCCTTTACATCGTACCCCCCACTTCCACTATAAGAATTCACCATGATGTAATAGGTGCCCCCGGATGGATTGGTTATCGTGCAGGTCTCATCTGATGAGCTGGTATAGCCTTTGACATCGTAACTCGAGGTCGTCGGTACGGCGCCTCTTTTCACATACAAATCAAAGTCTGCACCGCCCGGGCCGTTCAGCGTTTGGACCGTCAACGAGGTGCAGCTGTTTGGTATTGTGATATAATAATTGTCTTTTGCTCCAGTACCGCTGAGAGTGCCGTCTACAGGAACTCCGGAACTCAATTCGGTGTTCGCACCATCAGCTAATACTCCTATAGGGATGGCCAGAAACCCAATTATTATGACTAATGTTATCAATATACTAAAACATCGTGTTTTATCTAAATTCCGCCTTCTTATCATTCAATCTTCCTCCTCTAACATTATATTGAATATTTAACATTACATATTAGAAAAGTAGTATTTAAATCTATACTAAACCTTATACTAAATTTAATGAAGAATGAGGGGTGCAGTCCACGCCCAATTCAAACATTTGACCGAGCGAGCAGGCTTGGGCGAGTTTCTTTTTTGATGTAAGCTTTTTCTTTTTGAGGGTGAGCCAGCGCAGCTCGGTCCCAAAAGAAAAAACTTACGCAAACATCTGTCCAACTTCTTTCTGCGTTATCTGGTCATCATCAATAACTTTTTCGATGGCTGCCATGAAATCTTCCACCTTGACTCGTGAGCGGTTGTCGCGTATCGCGAACATGCCGGCTTCCGTACAAATAGCTTTGATTTCCGCACCCGTCGCCCCGGAAGTCTTGGTGGCCAGCTCCTCGAAGTCGACTTTCTTGGTGACGCTCATCTTCCTGGTGTGGATGTGAAAAATCGCGATTCTGCCCTCGTAGTTCGGAGCAGGAATTTCGATAATGCGATCGAACCTGCCCGGCCGCATAAGTGCTTCGTCCAGAATGTCCGGCCTGTTGGTCGCACCGATAATCTTCACATTCTCCAGGGAATCGAATCCGTCGATTTCGGCGAGCAGCTGCATGAGGGTTCGCTGGACCTCCCTGTCTCCGGAAGTGGCGACCTCTAAACGCTTGGCCCCGAGCGAATCCAGCTCGTCGATGAAGACAATGGCAGGGGCCTTTTCCCGAGCCATGTCAAAGAGTTCGCGGACCAATCTGGCCCCCTCGCCGATGTACTTCTGGACAAGCTCGCTTCCCACAAATTTGATGAAAGTCGCCTCCGTCTGATGGGCCGCGGCCTTGGCCAGCAGGGTCTTTCCTGTGCCGGGTGGGCCGATGAGGAGAACTCCCTTCGGCGGCTCGATCCCGACCTTCTGGTAAAGGTCCGGCTTGAGAAGCGGGTCTTCCACCGCCTCCTTGATCTCGCGTATCTGGTCCTCGAGGCCTCCGATGTCGTCGTAGGTTGTCTCCGGCTTCTCGATGACCTCGCCGCCTGTGACGATCGGGTCGAGCGATTGCGGCAGGACCCCGACGACAGCCAGGCTCTGTTTGTTGAGGGCTACGCGGGCGCCCACTTCCACGTGCTCGTGGGCGATGTACTCCGCAGTGTTCACGATGAAGTCCGGGCCGGTGCTGCTCTTGACGACCACTCTACCGTCTGTCAGAATGTCCTTGATAGTGCCGATGATGAGAGGCGGGGTTTTCATCCTGTCCAGCTCGAACTTGATGCGCTGTATCTCCTTCTGAAGGCGAACCATCTCGTTCTGGATGTACCGCTTTTCTCCTTCGTTCTTGTTCGTTTCGTCGATAAGGCGCTCGTTCATCTCCTCCAGTGATGCTATGCGCCCGGCCAGAGCCTCGGAAAATTCTTCGACCTCGTCTTCGATTTCTTCGTCTTTATTCTTATTTTCGGCCATAATGCACCGTCCGTATGGAGATGCGTCCAGCATCCCATCGCTAACTATATATCCGATTTCGGCTATTTATGGTTTCCCATAAACATCCATTCCCTGCGGGATTAGAAGTTTAGGGTTCAGCAGCCATATGCTCAAATGGTCAAAGTTGGTAATTGGCTTTGACTGTTTGCCTGCAATTGGTGGAGCATACGACGGTATGGGATGCTAAAAATCGACGCCTTGGATAAGGAAGTGAAAATGAATGAGAAGCGACAGCGACCTCATACATAAGCCCGAAGTGAAACGGAGGGATTAAAAAATGGTTTGTGAAATGTGCGGCTCGAAAGGCAGGACGAAGCTCATGACGGTGGACGGCGCGCCGCTCCAGGTGTGCCAGAAATGCGAGAGGTTCGCAACTGCCCCCGTGGTAAAAACAGAGCAGGGCAGAGCGATATCGACCCCAATCGCAGAACGACTGGCCAAGCGCGAGAGAAGACGGAGGCAGAGGGATGTCTACGAGATGCGGGGCGAGCTCGTTCTGGTGGTCGATTACGGCGCCAGGGTACGCGGCAAGCGGCGCCAGATGGGGCTGAACCAGGAGGAGCTGGCCAAGAAGGTCAGAGAGAAAAAGAGCATAATCGTGAAGGTCGAGAACCAGGACATGAGGCCCAGTGATTCACTTATTAAAACGCTGGAGAGGGCTCTCGGAATCTCGCTGAAGGAGGCTGTGGATGACCTGGATTCAGATGCAGGCTCGGAAAAAGAGGCGTTCAGCAAGAGCATGACACTCGGCGATTTCATCAGGCACGAATAGTTGATCTTATGAAGAAAATTATTACTCTCTTGATGTTACTGCCTCTCGTCGTTTTGCCCTTGACAAGTACAGCCGCTCCGATTCTCGACGAGTTCACCGCGCCTGACACCGCCTTCGTCGGCTATCAGGTGCCGGTCAATATTACCATTCTCATACAGAGCCAGACTTTGATTGATCCTGTTATTATCGTCCATTATCTCCCGCCCGGGGCGACGGAAAATAAAAGCGTCATAATGTACAATTTCTACGACGATGTCTGGATTGGCCAGACGTCGTTCCAGATGGCGGAGGGCGAGATAATCTGGCAGGACGTCCAGGTGAATGACGAGGTAATCTATATCCAGGGCGAAACGACGGATCTCGTGCTCGAGGATGATGACACCGATGCAGGAACCTGGGCCTTCGTCATCGTCGTGCTGATCGTCGTTTTCGTCATAATCGAAATGTCCTTCAAGCCCGGAAGATACAGACCGCGAAGGCCGGGGCCCCCGGACGAACCAGATAGTGAAAATGGGGATGAAAAAACGGATGATGTCACTGATGCCGAAGATTGGGAAAAGGAAGATTCTCAGTAATCGTCGTATTCGTCATCGCCTTCCTTCTCTGCCAGACTTTCGGCAGTTATCGAGTAAATCTCTCTCGGCGGGTGACCTTCCTTCTCTGCCAGACCCCTGCTGACGATGGCATCCAGACTGTTCTTCGCCATCGTGTCCGTCACCCCGAAGCTGAGTGCGATGTCCGCCGCCGTCAGCTCCTTCACGTCGAAAAGCGTGATGAAAACCCGCTTGACCAGGTCCTTCATCTCGGTGGTGGCCAGTATCATATCGAAATTGAAATGTTCTATCGAGCCGCGAACCTTCCTGTCGCGCAGGGGCATGGTCCCCCCGCGGAAGTCTTTCAGAAGAGTGTTGTTCACCAAATCGAGTTCATAATTATATCTGGACGTCGGCTTGTAGGCAGAGATGTGGAGTTGGAAAGGGACCACGCCAGTCTGTCTGATTTCCTCCCACAATCGTTCGAGCGTCATCAGCTCGGGCACGTAGGGCCGCACATGCCCGTCGTGAATATTGGCGGACTTGGTCTTTATCGACCTGGGGAAGTAAAATTTAGAAATAAAGCAGCGGATCATTACCTTTTCGCGGTTAATAGACTGGCTCGTGTCCCATTTCTTGAGCTTGAAGGCATCGTACCCGAAGGTCTGGACACCTCCCAGCCCCTGCCCTATCAGAATAAGAGACTTCGTAGGCTGGTTGTAGTCCCAGTTCTCCTTCAGCCGCGGCTTGAAGAACTGCACCTCCAGGGTCTTCAATTCCTCGAACTCGACCATCGCATCCAACAGACTTTTGACCTTCTCGCCGTTAACAACAAAACGAACCGCAGCCAGCGGCACTTTCTTCACGCTCCTGTACTCGTAGAGGGATGTCTTCAACTGCTTCTCGGCGTGGAAGTCGATCTCCTCAGTAGTGGAAAAACGAATGAGTTTATTGCAGGTCTGGAGGATGTCTTTCATGGCGTTCGACGATTAGGCTTATCGGATAAAAAGGTAACGAGGAAACCATGCACACCACCAAACCAATCCGCTCCGAGCAGGCTCAGGGGGGACGGGCTGAGCCAGCGCAGGAGCGGGGTGGGGGGATATTCCACAGGATGGGGCGGGTCCAGGCGATGTTCCAGCGTGGTGGGGGGATGGAAGGCGGGGCATATTTGAACATCCCCGCCCTTGAGATGAATAATCAATGTACCAGGCGGGGCATGACGCTGATGGTCGTCGGTGGTTATGCTAGCTACCTAAAAACAAAAAGGTGTACCAATGTTTTTATATATTACACAAAACACCGTACCAATCTTCTTTTAAACTGTCTGGGGTATAATTTCATCTGGTGGTAGCTTGAAAGGCATCAAGAAAAAGAAAAAATCCAAAAGGAAACTCGCCGGACACATACTCGGCTTTCCAGTGATGTAGGTCATCACATGGTCGGCTTTGTATTGAAACTCGGAAAACTCGACAAAAAACAGTGGACTCGATATATACTGGCCCTAATCGTTCCGCTGTGCCTGCTCGCGGGTGTTGTGAAAGCCAATGTTTACCCGTGCGGTTACTACGATGCCGCAGAGCCGGAAAGATACGCCGGCCACGGGTATCACGCAATCGGAGAATTCTATTATACTGGACTGTCTTGGAACGCAAACGAAGTGCCTGTGAAATACGATAAATACGATGGCACTGGCCCATACTTTGTAAAGGTCAACCCTTGGATATTCCTCCTCTATGTCCCGATATTGATGGGCATCTGCGTTCTGGGATTCTACATTGCGGGCGAGTTCGACTGGATTGCTTACAAGCTGGCTCGCCGCAAAGCTGCCACCAAATAACCTTCCAACAATACCTTTTTCAACCCAAAGCAGATACCCAAGCGGTCACATGCACAAGTTCACAGACAATGCAAACCGGCTTACCGGCCAGGCAGCCTTCAAGGTTCTCGCAAGAGCCCAGGAGCTGGAGCGCCAGGGCGTGGATGTCCTGCACTTCGAGATTGGAGAACCGGACTTCGACACGCCGGAGCACATACGGACGGCCGCCGCGGAAGCGATGAACAGCGGCTGGACTCATTACGTGAACTCGGCCGGCATCCTCGAATTGCGGGAGGCTGTATGCGACGAGTTCGAGAAGAGCAAGGGCTTCAGGCCGGATGTCGGGCAGGTGGTTGTTACCAGCGGTGCGAATCCGGTAATTTATTACGCTCTGGCCTGCCTCGTTGGAGGGGGCGGCGAGATGCTGCTGCCGGACCCCGGGTTCATGACCTATTATTCCGCCATCAATTACTTCGGCATCAGGGCGAACCGCGTGAAACTGCGCGAGGAAAATGAATTTCGACTTAACCCGGACGACATCAGGAAACAGATAACTCCAGACACGAAACTCATACTCATGAACTCGCCCTCCAACCCCACTGGCGGTGTCATGACGAAGTCGGAAATCGAGGAGGTGGCGGAGATTGCCGAGGAGCATGATATTTATCTTCTCAGCGACGAGATATACAGCAAGATGACTTATGACTTGGAGCATCATTCACCAAGTGTTCGGGACGCCTGCAGGGAGCGCACAATCGTCCTGGACGGCTTCAGCAAGGCCTACGCGATGACCGGCTGGCGGCTCGGTTACTGCGTTTCGCCAGAACCGGTGGCCGAGAAAATCGTGCTCATCCATCAGACGATAGACTCGTGCACCAACGCGTTCGCGCAATGGGGCGGGGTCGCCGCTCTCAAGGGCAGCCAGCAATGCGTGAGCGACATGATGGTCGAGTTCAGGAAAAGGCGTGATGCGATAATTTCCGGTCTCAATTCGGTCAACAACATAAAATGCGTGAACCCGCAGGGGGCGTTCTACGCATTCCCGAACATAACCGGCACGGGTATGACCAGCGACGAGTTCGCGGACTACGCACTCGACGAGCTGGGCATCGCCCTGCTATCTGGCACAGCGTTCGGGCCCGGCGGCGAGGGATATGTTAGACTCTCCTATGCCAAAGAAATCGAAGTGATAGAAAAAGCGATTGAGAGGATGAAAGACGCCCTGTAAACAATCAGCCCTTGGCTGTATGTTTACATTCCATCAGCCATATGCTCAATTACTTGAAGCACAAGTCTGGCTTCAACTAATTCACGCAATTGGTGGAGCATACGGCGGTCTCCTTTTTTAAAATCATTTTTTCGGTTTCTTTCTCTTGTATTTTCCCGCAGCCAGCACAAGGCCCAGATGTGTTCTCGAGGCCTTGCCTGGCCTCGATTTGAACTCAGGATGGAACTGCGTCAGCATGTAATAGGGATGACCGTCCAGCTCCGCGACCTCCATCCTCCTGCCGTCCATCGAGCGGCCTGTGAATTTGAGACCTTTGGCCTCGAACCGGTCGATGAAATCTAGGTTGACCTCATACCTGTGCCGGTGGCGCTCTCCTATCGTCATCCTCTTATACAATTCGTTTATCTGGCTGTCCTTCTCTAACTTGATCTTGTTCGTGCCGAGCCGCATCGTCGCCCCCATGTCTTTTATATCTTTTTGCTCGGGCAGCAAGTCTATCACCGGATGCTTGGTCTTCGGGTTGAACTCCGAACTGTTAGCATCTTCAAATTTTAAAACATTTCTGGCGAACTCGATGATGGCCAGCTGGAAGCCGAGGCATATTCCCAGGAACGGGATCTTATTTGTTCTGGCATATCTGGCCGCAACCATCTTGCCCTCTGTCCCGCGGTCTCCGAAACCGCCGGGGATTATTATCCCATCGACGCCCGTGAGGAGCCGGGCGCCCTTCTCCTCCAGGTCGCCGGCCTCCACCCACCTGATCTCTACCGTCGTCTTGGACTCGGAGCTGGCGTGCTTCAGTGCCTCGAGATGGCTGATGTAAGAATCGTGAAGGTGCGTGTACTTGCCCACAACCGCGATTTCGACACTCTGCTTCGGGTTCTCCAGGTTTTTCACGAATTTATTCCACTTTCGCATGTTGATGACCGGCGCGTAGATGTTAAGGCGCTTCAGAAGATAGTTTGTCAACCCTTGGTCCTCCAGAATGCCGGGCACCACGTAAATCGACTTGGCGTCGGGTGCGCTGAAGACCGCCTCCAGAGGCACGTTGCAGAACAGGGAAATCTTGCGTTTGATGTCATATTCGAGGGGCAACTCGCCTCTGGCCACGATCGCGTCCGGGCGGATTCCGATTGACCTCAACTCCTTAACAGAGTGCTGGGTCGGCTTCGTTTTCTGCTCGCCGACCACGCCCATGACCGGCACTAACGTGGTATGAATGAAAACACAATTCTCGGTGCCGCCGGACTCCATGTGCAATTGTCGAACTGCCTCCAAGAACGGCATGGACTCGATGTCGCCGACAGTTCCGCCCAGTTCTACGAGGGTGATATCGACTTTCGACTCCTTGCCCACGCGAACGATGTTTTCCTTGATCTCGTTGGTGATGTGCGGGATTATCTGAACCGTTTTTCCGAGATAGTCTCCACGTCTCTCCTGCTCGATGACCTTCTTGTACACCTTGCCTGTGGTGATGTTGTGGTCGCTGCTCAGGTTCGTATCCAAGAATCTCTCATAATTACCTAGGTCGAGGTCCACCTCGCCGCCGTCGTCCAGCACGTAAACCTCGCCATGCTGATAGGGATTCATCGTTCCCGCGTCGCAATTCAGATAGGGGTCGATCTTGATCGCGGTGACCTTCAAGCCCCTGGCCCTGAGAAGGCGGCCTATCGAAGAACAGGTGATCCCTTTCCCTAAGCCAGATAAAACTCCGCCCGTGACTATGACATACTTCATTGTTTCACGGGCGATGGAGATAAGTGTGCTACTTTTAATAGTTATTGGATGGAAGGTTTTGAACATCCCCGTCCTCCGCCTCGCTCCAGACGGGGATTTCACGAACCTTTGCTAAGTTCTGCCTGTCACTTGCTGGCTTATCGTTGGAAATACCCCGCCCTCAAGCTGAGAAAGTACTGACATCCAGACGGGGCATGTTGCAGGTAGATGCTCATGCCACCTCTTTGTCTTGGAGGGGCGAGTCTCGGCGGTGTATGAGCGAGGTGGGGGAATGGAATGTGGGTTCAGAATCATCAATCGGGGGGGGTCTCGACAATATACCAGCATGGCGGGGGGCTG
>DAOVGM010000004.1 GCA_030672365.1 Methanomassiliicoccales archaeon | reverse complement strand
ATAGATGCGGAACACCAGATCGGTGTCCGTTCCGGCAGATATGCCTGTGTCGTCGGTTATCCAGGTCAGGAAAAGATTGCCGTCGTGAACGTAGATTTGGGGGGCCACGTCATTTCCCAGGTCGCCGGGTGTCAGCTCTGTCACGGTGCCCGACCACTCTCCTTCCGAGTACCATCTTACGACTATGTCGTGGTCCGGGCCGGTTGTGGTGGTGCTGGACGATGATGACCAGGCCACACACACTCTGTTCCCGTAAATGCATGGGGATGGTTGCATGTTAAGGCCGGGCTCCGCACCAGATATAGATGTTGTGCTAGACCAAACAATTCCGTTGAATGTCCTGGCGATGATTGCACTGCCATCGTGGTCGCCAGCATATTTTGTATCGTAGGTCTCCCATACAAGGACAAGCTCGTCTTGGAGGATGACTGACTTTGGGTTGACATTCAACCCGTCACTGTTCTCTGTAATTTTGGTTATGGTGCTCCAGGATGTGCCATTAAAGATGCAAACACCTATCTCCTCGGTTATACTTCCTGAGCTGAACCATTCGAAGAACAGATATAAATCATTATTGAAAACCGCGGCTGTGGGATTGTATTCGTCATTATCATTGAGTCCTTTAGTCACGTCAGTGGCCGGTCCCCAGCCATCCCCATCGTGGACGCGATAGACAATGTCACTGTTATTGCTATTTGTCAGGCTCGGTTCATCGGTCTGCCAAAAAATATACAGGTGACCTTTGAAAACTATAGGGAAGGGGGTGTAGTCATTTCCACTATCGTCAGGTGTTATCACCTCGTATTCGGACCATTGGTCTCCACTATATACCGCGTGGACGATGTCTGTATCTGGCCCTTCTGCTATATCTACACTGCTACTGGACCAGAACAAATGCAATGACCCGTCATATACAATCGTACACTGGTCGAATTGTTGGCCCTGTAAATATGGGGTGGTTATCTCCATCGGTTCCGATAAAGTCATTTTGGCTTCGAATTCCAAAGGCGATATAGCTGAAGAGGAATATGGAATTATCAACGCAACAAATAGATTAAGCGTTATCAAAACCGTTGTATATTCCTTGATTTTTCTAACGTTCACTCCACTTGAATTATCATCACCTTATATCAATATGTCGTTACTAGCTTTTCGTTTTGTTTATTTTCGTCAGTCTGGCCTAAGGTCCTCGCCGCCGAAGAAAATCTGCTGGATTGTGTTGTAAAGGTCCTCGATGCCCTCCGCCTCGAGCCCCGAAATCGGAATCGGCTTCCGGTGTATGTCAAGGGATTCCATAGCTCTCATGAATTCTATCGCGGCTACCTCCTGCATTTCCATGCCTTCCAGCTCGAGGTCGTTGATGAGCCTGTCCGGATACTGGCATCTGTCAATGATCGTCTCCAACTCCTCCTCTTCCAGAAGGTCGGATTTGCCCAGAACGAGTTCTGTCGGCGCCTGAAATCTCGATTGAATGGAGGTGGATAACATCAGCAGGGAGACAAGGCCGGCAGGTGTTTTCGCGACTGCCGGGTCCAGCACGAAGACGATTATCGCGTTCGGGCTTGTAAAGGCTTCCAGAAATATCCTGCTGGCCTCCCGGAATGCGAATAACTCGATCTGGCCGGGCGTGTCGATGAGAAAATAATCTGCCCTGAAATCCTCGATCACTTTGGAGATCTCGGGGAACTGGAGGGCTGCCATGTCCGCGCAGGCGATCTGGGCGCCGTTGGGGCCCAGCCCTTGGTTTTCCATGACATCGGAAACGGAAACCCAATCGCGAATGTCGACATCCGGCGTATAGCCAATCTCCTCGACTCCCGGGTCCAGGTTGACAGTTATGGTGGAAAGGCCGCGCTCGTCCATCCAGAGCTTGAATGCCTTAGTTAACGTGCTCTTTCCCGAGCCTGCTGTTCCGACAAAATAGATGCGTACGGGGTCTGGCATAAACCTCCATAACGCCGGAGATGATAAAAACGTTATGTTATGAGATAAACCCGAAGGATTTTCGAGCAGGTGAGGGCGAGTTTTCTTCTTTGCCCCATTTTTTTCTTTTGGAGCCCGAACCAGCGGAGAAAATCCCTAAAAGAAAAAAACGGGCCTGGAGGGATTCGAACCCGCGACCACTCGGTTAAGAGCCGAGCGCTCTACCTTGTTAGTCTGGATGGTTGTGGCCATCCAGAAAGCTAAGCTACAGGCCCATGGAGATATCGCACAGATGGGCTTGTGGCTTAAGCTCCAGACCCATTCTTCGATTGCATAGGTGGGGTTGGAGATTGTGCTACAGGCCCATGGGGATATTGCATGCCCATTGTGTTTCATATTGGTTATTTGGGATTTATGGACAAAGGAAAGACATTAAAATAGTTTGTCGATGGGTGTTCAATGGCAATCGAGGTCGAGGAAGAAGGCATCAACATCAGAAACGAGTATTCGCTCCATGCCCTGATTAAAGAACTGGTGGCATTGCCCGGGGACCGCTTCGAGGCGAAGGTGAAAACCTACATCGTCGACATCCTGCGCGGTGACATGGTCATCGAGATCCAGACCCGTAACTTCACCTCGATCCGCAAAAAACTTCGGGCACTGGCCAAGGATTATCGGGTGCGATTGATCTTTCCGATTGCCGTCGAGAAGCTGGTGATCTATTGCGACAAGGAGACTCACAAGCCGCTTCGGAAACGTAAATCACCGAAGCGCGGCAAACCAATCGACCTGTTCAGGGAGTTGATGCGCATGCCAGACCTCCCGAGCCATCATAATTTTCAATTGGTTTTGATGATGATAAAGGCCGAGGAACACCGTATCATCGGTGAGAAGAAGGGATGGCGTGGGCGCGGCTACAAGGTGCTGGACAGGAAGATCGTGGGGGTGCTGGATACACTGACCTTCAACAACCCGCGGGACTTTCATGCTTTCTTGCCTGATGAACTGCCCGAGCGTTTCACCAATAACATGCTGGCTGAGGCTTTGGATGAGCGCGTCCAGAAGGTCAGAGTCATGACCTACTGCCTGAAAAAGATGGGGGCGATTCGTGAGGTGGGGAAAAAAGGGAACGCGCTGATTTTCGAGAAGAATTAGGGCAGTTTTAAGTATGATTTTCCCATTCTGACGATGGGGTGAGGTTGAATGCCTAAGAGATTGACAGTTCAAGATAAGATAATAATTCACCTATCTGGCTATACGCGTTTTGCAGACGAGTTCGAATGCCCTGAGGACATTTCCCAGGCAGGTATTGCGGAGGCTATCGGCAAGAGTCGGGCACACACCACCCTCGAGCTGAAGCGGCTGAAAGAGAGCGAGATGGTCTCCGAACGGTTGTCTCATGTCAAAGGGGCCAAGGTGAAGAAGAAGGTCTATCAGCTTTCGGGTGCCGGCGTGTCTAACGCCATGAACCTGAAAAAGACATTGGACGATGTCCGGGTCAACGTTGATGTTGAGGGGAAAATCTCCGAGATGAGCGGTAGGGACGCCCTCGACGAGCTGAAAAGAACCGGCGGGTTCTCTGATATATCCGCCTTCGAGAGGGTTATCGGGGTCGAGGATGTCATCAAAATAGGAGAGCTGGCTACCCACGGTGTTTCTATCGGTGGCGGCACGGCTACTGCTGGTATCGCTACTGGCAGAAGCGCGGCTGCTGGCGGTACTGCTGCCGACAGCGGCGCGGCTGTCGCCGAGCAACGGCCATCTGCGACGGCCGTGGACTTGCAGAACTATCCGAAGGTCGATGTGTTCTTCGGGCGCGAGGCCGAACTCGCGGAAATGAATTCGTTTCTGCGGGGCCCCGGGGCGAGGGTTTTGTCGGTTATCGGCATGCACGGCATCGGAAAAACCGCCCTGGCCAGCAAGGTTATCGTGGAGTATTCGTCCGCCTTCAAAATATTCTACATCAAACTCTACAATTTCGATTCCGGGGCGACTGTCGCGCAACAGCTGGCCAGATTTCTGGCGGGAGCCGGAAAGCCGGAATTGCTGAAGTACATGGAAAACCGGCTGGAGCCGGACATGCGAGAGGTCGGGTGGCACGTCGAGAATTCGCTGGCCGGCCAGAAGTTTCTGTTTATTGTCGATGATTATGAGGCATCCGAAGGAACTCTGGACAGCTTCCTGAACCTGCTTTCCGAGATATTGACCTCGCGGGACGAAGCGCATATGATGGTGTTGAGCGCAAAGCGCCCGACGTTCTACTCGACGAAGGAGCTGGCCCAGGATAAAACGGTGATGGAATTGAACATCGCCGGCCTTGATATGGTGGCGGCAACCGAACTTCTGAAGAGCAGGGGTGTGATAACCGGGCCTGACGCCGTTCGGCGGGTTGTCGAGGCAGTTGACGGCCACCCGCTGGCTTTGGAGCTCGTCGCTCCCGATTCGGAGTTGATGGGGGCGGATTCGCCTGTGCAAAATCTGGAGGAGTTATATCTTAACCAGATAACCCGGAATGTGCCTGAATCCCGCGAGTTTTTATCGCTTTGCTCAGTACTGAGAAAGAGCTTCAAACCGCTGGCCATGAAACTTTTCGGATTCGAGAGAGAGGCGGGGCTGGCTTCCCATGCCATGTTCCTTAGGTTCAATGACGGTTCGGCGATGCTCCACCGCGTCGTGGCGAGCGCCATAATCTCTCATCTTGGACCTGTTGGCTTGCAGAATTCGCACAAATCCGCGGCTGAATTTTGCGAGGAGTCGGGCGAGGAGCCCATCGAGGTGCTCTACCACCTCGTGAACGCCGGCCTGGAGGACAATGCAGCCAGATTTGCCCTCGGTGCAGATGATTATCTGCTCTCTGGCCAGAATCTGGGCGAAGCACTGGCCCTCCTCGAGGGGCTGGATGTCGAAAACGGCTCCCTGAACTCCGAGATTTTAAACCTGCTGGCTGAGATGAACAATCTGGCCGGCAACTGGGAAGAGGCCGCGACCGTTTCAGAAAAACTGGCCGTGCCCGATGCCCCGGGAGAGTCTCGCCCGGAGGGGGTGGCCCCAAAAACCATCCAAATCAAAGCTTTGATTCGATTGGCCAGCATACGTAATAAACAGGGTGAGCGTGAGGCGGCAATCGAATTTGCGGATGCGGCAATCGAGCTCTGTGATCCTGTCAATGACCCGGAGGGTGGCGCCAGCGCCTTTTACACCAAGGGCACGATTTTACGGGATTCTGGGAGCTTCGAAGAGGCGATGGTTTGCCTGAAGAAGGCTGTCAACCTGGGACTGCGGAGCGGCGATAAAACGACCGTGCTTCGGTCGCTCATGGAGAAGGGCATTGTCGAGGCCTCGATTCACGATTTCGAGGGTGCGGAAGAGGACCTGGCCATGGCTTTGGAAGAGGCGCTGGCCGCAGACAGTAAGATCGACGAGGGTCGTATCCGTTTGAACCTCGGCTGGCTGAAGATTTTACAGGAGGATGCTGAAAGTGCGGCCAAATACTACCAAGAGGCACGCGATTTCGGTGTCGAGATCGGTCAACCTCGTCTAACTGGCTATGCACTCGCAGCTCTTGGTGATTGCCATAACCTTCAGAACTCGCCCGAGAAGGGCATCGAGATGTCGAAGGCCGCTCTGGATATCTTCGAGCGACTGGGCGTTCGCGATATGACTGCCGTGGCATATTCCAACATCGGGACCGGTCATTCGAAACTCGGTGAGGGTGAAGAATCTGAGAAGTTTCACAAGCTGGCGATTGCAACGCTGGATGGTCTTAACGTTCCGCTCATCGAAGGCCAGATATTTTTCGAGTACGGCATAAGTTCCAAAGAATTGGGAAACCTGGCCGGAGCCAAGGAGATGCTGGCCAGTGCTCTTGACATCTATAAGAATCTCGGCATCCGGCAGGAAGTTGAAAAGGTCGAGGCAGCATTGGATAATCTATGATTGTTTTTAGTTGAGAACCAACCCGCCACGAGCAGGTATCAGAGTCCGCGTCGAGCAGGGCAAAGGGGGATGGGGTTGCCCAGCGCAGACGCGGAAGGGTGGGGGGAATAATGAGTGTTTGGGGAGGGAAACAACCCACCCACCGATCGGGGTGGACAAACAAGGTGGCTACCCATCGGATGGGGTGGGAAACGACCCGCCCACCAGATGGGGTGGGCAAAACAAACGTATGTGATGAGTCGCCAATCCATTTAAATACAGCCATGATTTCACATATTCCGATGGCTGAGGATGTGATTATCGTAAAAGACCTTGTCAAGGTTTACGGCGAGCTCCGGGCAGTGGACTGTATTTCCTTCGCAGTCGAGAAGGGCGAGGTCTTCGCCTTCCTTGGCCCGAACGGAGCCGGTAAAACGACCACAGTCGAGATGATCGAAACTATCAGAACCCCGACATCCGGCAGTATCAGCATCCTGGGTCTGGACATTAAAAAAAATAGGACTGAAATTCTGAAAAGAATCGGTGTTTTACCACAGGAATTTAACTCGTTCGACCGGCTGACTGTTGTAGAGACGATAAAATACTTTGCCGCTCTGTTTAACTCGGACTGCGAAGTTGAGGGGCTTATCAAATTGGTCAGCCTGGAAGACCACAAAAAACAGCTTTATATGAACCTGTCTGGTGGGCTCAAACAGCGTGTGGGAATCGCGGTGTCTCTCGTCAACGACCCGGAAATCGTATTTCTGGACGAGCCGACGACCGGCCTCGACCCGAAGGCCAGGCGCGACGTCTGGGATGTCATCCGGGGCCTGAAGGACGAGGGCAAGACCATCTTCCTGACTACTCATTATATGGAAGAGGCGGAGGTGCTGGCTGATTATATCGGTATCATCTCGAAGGGAAAAATCATCGCCTACGGTACCACTA
>DAOVGM010000021.1 GCA_030672365.1 Methanomassiliicoccales archaeon | reverse complement strand
AGGAAGTGTATCTATCACTGCGCACAATGAAAATGTACACATTGTATGGACCCAGAGCTCACTCACTGGGCCAGATGAGCTCTACTATAAAGGTTCAAATCTATGTGGTTCACTAATAGGGTGGCTGATGTTTGAAGAGATAGCAATCGGCGCCGTAAATGAATTTTCCTCCAGACCAGACATAGCAACCTCGCCAGGAACTGGTGGGGAGGATGCTCATGTTATCTGGACCACTCCCGATTATGAGAACCCCATGATGTCTTCCGAAGTTTTCTACACGATGTCTCCCACACCTTTCTTTGGTGCTTTCCCTGGTAAGCCATGGACCCCGCCGGAGCGTTTGAGCTGGCCTGATCCTGATGAACAGGCAGATGCGATGGAAGCATCCTTGGCCATGGGATATGTGAACAACGACTGGAGCCCCCAAATCGTCTGGCAGGAGATTAACGTCGGGAACGTGATATCGAAGGCAGAGCACAACACCGAAATCCATTACGTCCCTGAGACGACCTTCGAAGTCCCAATAACCAAAACCGGTTGGAACTTCATTTCAGTCCCCTTGGTTCAGAACGACACCTCGATAACGAAGGTTCTCGACGACAGCTGGGGCGACAGCAGTACAACTTGGAGCCACGTCTATTGGTACGACCCAAGTGACAACTCAGACCATTGGAAGTCATACAACCAGAACTGGGCAGGGACCCAGGACCTCACGACTTTAGACCGCACCATGGGATTCTGGATAAAAATCACCAGCCTGGGTGACGGAAATCTCACCATTGGCGGCGATTACCCGAAGAGCACCGACATATCATTGGCCATAGGCTGGAACCTCGTCGGCTACCCGTCGAATACAACCAGGCAGGCGCAGAACACACTGCCCAGCTGGGGAACCACGGTGACGAAGATCGCCTATTACAACGATTCCGCAACTTACGACATCACCGAAACATCCGACGGGACGACCATGATGTCCATGGGAAATGCGTACTGGGTGTATGCAACTGCGGCCGCGACATGGAACATCCAATGGTAATAGAGTTCCTCAAATTATCAAGATTATTTCAAGCTTTTCGAAAAAGCCAGAATGAACGGATTTATAGCCGATGCGAACAAAATTCTCGAAAATGTCATAGATGATGAAAAACTATAAATCATACGGTTTTCATATACAACACAGTTGGTGGAATTATGGGGAAGAAAACCATATCGAGAGTGGGCACCTATTTGTTGGTGATTGTGGCGGTCGCATCATTGTCTTTCAGCGCAGGCATGCCAGTGTTTTCGATTAATGCGGAAAAAAGCATTGAGAATTTCCAGGGAGAGCCGATAATAACACCATTGGCCGAGCTAATTGAAGAGCAGCCGCGGGTATGGGTCGACGATGGGGATTTCGTTATAAGTTATGACGACGATAATGACGCCTGCCCCGGATTCGACTCATTTCCATCGATTGCCGTAAGTCCCCCAGGACCCAGCAATCCCTTCGGCAATTCCCTTCATGCGGTCTGGCATGAATTAGGTGAGGATGAAAATTATACAATCCACTACTCCATGTCCTGGCCACATGAAAAAGGTCTTGCGTGGAGCAACGACGAGGCGTCCGAAGGCGACAGGACGATAAACGATGTCAGTGTCGGCTGGAATGCCACAAATCCGTCCATGGCGATTGACGACGAGGGCACAATTCATCTGGTCTGGTGCCAGGAAATGGACGGGCAGATAGGCAAGGGCCCTGTTATTCCCGCATGGGAGGTTCTTTACACCTGGTCAACTGATAATGGCCAGACCTGGCCTAATCCTAACATGCTCGTAAGTGACTTCAGGATGGGCGGTGACGACACGGACATGTACTTCTTCCCGGAGATTGCGGTAACTAACGATTACGTAGGGCTGAAGGTATTACATGTCGTGTGGAGTGAATATGACCCATTACTTGGGCAGCAAGAGGTATTCTATAAAAGGTCTGAAGGTGGCGGTCTGTGGTTGAACAGAGAAGGCGCATTTGTTGTTGATGTACCCATCAGTGACACTCTAAGTACAGATTATGCCGGGAACCCAGATATAGCTGTGGGTGAGTCAGGTGACCAGTATGTGCACGTTGTCTGGAGCCAGCAAGGCATATTAGTCGGAGGTACAAGCGAGATTTTCTACACGCGCTCGATTGGGGCCGGCTCGACGGACCAGTGGTCCACAGAGAACATCATAAGTAACGAGCCAGGCGCCCCGGACAACCTGGGGGCTGGCGTACCAAAAATAGCCGCTGCTGGTGACAATGTGTATTCAATATGGGATCAACCTTTAGCCATGGGTGGACCCAGCGAGATATGTATATCTTCATCGGATAATGCCGGAGCCACTGGCTGGAGCGGAGACGGGGCAGACGCGAACATCAGTTTTGGAGATGGCAACACCGTGGATTGGGGCTCTTTGGACGTGGTTGCCTCCCCGAACGGTGCGGCCTATGCGACCTGGACCGAGTGGGATGGTGGCTCCTGCGAGATTCATTACTCAATGAGCCAGACACCAGATGACCCCATATCTTGGAGTGGGTGTCAGGAAGATATTGTGTTGAGTCATCCAGATGGTCAGGATGCATCGAACCCGTCAATGTCCGTCGCGGACTTCGGCAACGGATGGGATGCCCAGATTATCTGGGTTGAAGTGGATACCGAAGTGCTCTCCAAGGCAGAGCACAACCCTGAAATTCATTATATCCCGGAGACCACCTACAACGTGTCGATAGCCAGTACTGGGTGGAATTTCATTTCGTGTCCTCTGGAACTCAATGATACAACTGTTCTGAACGCCCTCAACGACAGCTGGGGCGACGGCAATACCACATGGGACTGTGTGTACTGGTATGACCCCGGTGACAGTGCAGACCATTGGAAGACCCACAACCAGAACTGGGCAGGAACCCAGGACCTCACGACCATAGACCACACCATTGGATTCTGGATAAATATCACCAACCTGGGTGACGGAAACCTGACATTTGGCGGCGATTACCCGAACAGTACCGATATATCATTGGTCATAGGCTGGAACCTCGTCGGTTACCCGTCGAATACAACCAGACAGGCACAGAACACCCTGCCCGGCTGGGGAACCACGGTGACAAAAATCGCCTATTACAATAGTTCAGCGGCTTATGACATAACCGAAACATCCGACGGGACGACCATGATGTCTGCGGGAAATGCGTACTGGGTGTACTCGACAGCGGCAGATAAATGGACTGTCAATTGGTGATTGTCACCCTGTGGTTATTTGGTGTTTTTAAGGGTTACCACACACAAAGGTATATAAAGGAAGTTAACAATAGCTAGGACATTCCACAGCATCATCGAGGTGTATCAAATGAGGGATGGAAGAATAATTCAAAGCTTGTTCGCGAAAAAGCCGGTACTGCTGGCCATAGTATTTACTGTTGCAATTTCAATGCTGCTGCCCAGTTTCGGCATTGCGGAGGTCGGCACACCCGACGAGGTCAAGATACAAATCGACGGCGACTGGATATTGTCCTACGATGACGAGGGGGACTTGAACAATGCCTATCATCCGTCTATCGGTGTTACGCCGACGACCGATGCAACCCTCGAGAACGGATTCGCAGCCTGGCTCCACTGTGTTTGGGACGAGGTCGATGAACAGACCGGCTGGAGGGAAATCCACTATTCCCAGTCTGACCCGAATACCCATGGCACCGAGTGGAGCAACGACGAGGCGTCCGAGGGCGACATGATAATCAGCTGGGCCGAGAAGGGAAAGGCGAACTACGGCGATGCGGTAAACCCCAGCATCACCATCGACACTCAAGGAATAATCCACGTAATCTGGGCCGAGCAGTACGACACAGACGACACGTGGGAAATTCATTATTCACGTTCCGTTGACAACGGAAAATCCTGGACAGGCGAATTACAGGACATGAGAATCAGCCAGAGGCGCGGAGAGGGAGACGCCTTCATGGTCTCCCCGCCCCAAATCGGCATCAGCTCGCCGCTCGGGGCAAAGGCCCTGGAGGTGCTCCACGCTGTTTGGACAGAAGTGGACAACAAGGGCACGGAGCAGGAGGTCTATTATTCACGGTCGACAAACGGTGGTGACTTCTGGACAGGAACAGAGGTAGACTTCATGATAAGTGACCCGGTCACAAGGAATTTCGCATACGAACCATGCATAGCCACGAGCGGCGAGTTCGGCGAGAACGTCCACGTTGCATATCGCCAGATCGACGAGGGCACCGAGACAGAAGAGATTTACTATGTCCGCAACAGGGATTACGGAAATCCTACCCAGGAGCTATGGGAGGATGAATATCCGATATCGTGGAAGAACTCGGACGGAATGCTCATCCAGTCCCTTGACATTGCGGGATACGTGAACGACGTGCATGTCGTATGGAGCCAGGAAGAGAAAACGAAGGCCCCGCCACCGTGTGAGGTTTTCTACTCCGGCTCACTGGGCGCCAACGGCGACCAGGGCTCGTGGACTGGTATGGACAAGGACCTCCAGATAAGTGCAACCGACGGATATCCGGCGGAGAACGTTTCGGTTGCGACGAACACTAACCGCGACGTCCACGTGGTCTGGACAGAGGTTGCGAACGACGAGAGCGAGCAGAAATCCGTCGAAGTTCACACTTCATATACCGATAAGAATAACATCCCCGAAAAGTGGTCGGCGCAGGAAAAGGACTACATTCTCAGCTGGCCGGACCCCGAGTTCAAGGCAGACGTGAACAACGTTTCGATCGCGATGGGGCGGAACGAGGATGGCAAATGGAAGACCCAGATTGTCTGGGACGAGATAAATTTCAAGTCCGGCAAGGGCGACAGGGCGGAACACAACACCGAGATTCATGACCTACCAGAGGAGTGCACGTTGAGCATCTCAACATTCGGCAGCGGCTCGGTTTCCAAGAACCCGGACAAACCCCCCTATGTCTGGGGTACAGATGTCCAGCTGACCGCGAATCCGAGCGTCGGATGGTATTTCGATTATTGGGGCGGTGACCTCGGCGGAAGCACGAACCCGGATACGATCACGATGGACGGGGACAAGAGCGTGTCCGCATACTTCACCCAGTACCAATACACGCTTTCCACAGATGTCTCGCCGGTGGGAAAAGGCTCGGTCACCAAAACCCCAGACTGGGCAACGTACACGCACGGCACAGATGTTGATGTCGAGGCATTCCCGATCCCCGGGTGGGAGTTCTCCCATTGGACAGGAAGCCTGACCAGCTCTGACAACCCGGACACGGTGTACATGAACGGCAACAAGGCGGTCACGGCGAACTTCGTCCAGATAACCTACGACATTCCCGTGCAGGTCGGATGGAACTTCATTTCAACGCCGCTGGTGCCTCTTGACACGAGTGTGCCGAGCGTTCTGAGCGACCTCGATGGGGACTCAAATTGGACGCGGCTTCTGCATTACGACGGCAGTGATTCGAGCGACCATTGGAAGAGCTATTACACGACCGCACCGGCCCTGGCTGACCTGAACGATTTGGACGAAATGCAGGGTGCCTGGCTGTACGTTCCCTCTGGCTCCGAAGGCGACAGTATCATCAAGGTTACAGGAGAATATCCAACGAGCACCGGCATACCTTTGTCCGTAGGCTGGAACCTGGTCGGCTACCCGTCAAACACACCCAGGCAGGCACAGAACACCTTGCCCGGTTGGGGAACCACGGTGACGAAGATAGGGTATTATAACGATGCAGCCGCGTACGACATCACCGAGACAACCGACGGTACGACCATGATGTCTGCGGGAAATGCGTATTGGGTATACTCGACTGCGGCCACAACATGGAACATAGATTGGTAAACAAGCAAATCAGATAAACCTAATATACAGGTTTCGCTATTGAACGCCTGATGAAATTACCGCCAGCGTTGGACAAATTGCACAAGATGAAGTTTGCGATGCCCATCGGTGTAGTTGTTGCCTTAATGGTGAACATCGCCATAATCGCAACAGTGTTTTTTGCACAGATAGGAGGCATAGGCTCGTACGTCATGCTCATAGCCATCGTGCTTCTGACATTCTTCTTCTTCTACGTTTTCGGAATCCGCCAATTGAAGTGGATGATAGTCTTCGGAATCGTCATTTTCCTGATTCTCGGGGCGTTCATGACCTATTTCTTCGTCCAGACCCTTTACGGTGAGGACCCGGCATCCGTGTGGTCGGATGACGGCACATTCACTAACGGCAGCGTCGCTCCTCTTGTCGACACCTCCGTTAAATCATTTGTTTTCACAGTTGATTACGGAGGCAGCCAGGCAGCCGAAAATGTCAGTATCCAGGTGGTGGTCTGCAGTCGGTTGTACTCCGATGCGACAGTTTTCGTCCCTATGCAGAATCTCAGCGACAGTAACACCTTCCAGGGCTCCGTTCAGTTGACCGACGCAGAAGTTCATTCATATTATTTCCAGCTCAGGAACGGTGACTGGGACAATCTGGGAGCGGAGACGAACGACACCTACAGCTACGAGAACTGGGGCCCGATGACTCAGGAGAAGGGTTCGGTCATAACGGCGCTCCTGCCGACAGGCATGATTCTCAACGGCTTCTGCAACATAGGAATGCTGTTCTTCATTGTGGTTCTACTGTACTGGTGGATGGGCAAGGCCAAGGAGCAGAGGAAGCAGTGGGATGAGACGAAAGAGGATATAGAATCTGAGAAGGAAACGGTTGTCTGGAAGGCCAGCGACGAGAAGAAGAAAGACAGTGACGGGAAGAAGAAAGAGGCCGATTTCTCGTGCACGAGCTGCGGCGCCGATGTCCACGATGACGATGACAAGTGCCCGAAGTGCGGCGAGATGTTCGACGACGATGAAGAGGACGAAGAGCCAGGTGAACAGAAAGAGGCGGATTTCACATGCACGGAATGCGGTGCCGACGCTTATGACGAGGATGAGAAATGCCGGAACTGCGGCGAGCCTTTCGAGGACGATGAGGACGAAGAAAAACCAAGCGAGTTCGACATCGAGCCTGCGGACAAGGAGGCGCCGAAAGAAGGTTATTCATTCTGTCCCCACTGCGGCAAGGAGATTCATGCCAGCCATAACTTCTGCCCGCACTGCGGCAAGCCTTTTGAAATAAGCGATGACGATTGAATGTTACTGTTGAAGGTCGAGAACGCTCAGTCCTTCAGGGCTGAGATGAATCGCCCTGGATAGTATCAAGAAGGGAGACTGCCGTATGCGCATCAATAAATTTCAAAGAAACTCGAAGCCTTCCATGGCTTCTAGAAATTGCGCATATGGCCGCGGGAATGTAAACTTCCAGGCCAAATTCACAACGCCAGGTCATGTATGGCCTGGTAGTTTACGGGACGGAGTTTTAAGAGCATACTATGTCTGGCCTGATTTTCCGTCGATTTCTATTACCGGCGAGGCGTGCGCTCTCGACTGCGCGCACTGCGGGGGCCACTATCTAAAATTAATGGAGCCGGCGACAGAGCCCGAAGCCCTCGTAAAACTCTGCGAGGAGAAGAAAAAGGCAGGCGCGAAAGGCGTTCTGCTCAGCGGGGGTTGTGACGCCAGAGGAGGAATTCTCAATCTGAAAGAATTCCTTCCGGCAATCCGAAAGGTTCACGAGATGGGGCTTATGATCAAGCTCCACACCGGGCTTGTCGACAGCGATTTAGCCGGACAAATCGCGGCCAGCGGCGCAGACATAGCCAGCCAGGAGATGGTGGGGGACCCGAAGACGATAAAAAAGGTGTTCGGCATCGATGCCAAGCCCCGGAATTTCTTGTCTACATTCGAGAATTTGCGGGATGCCGGCATTCCGCACATCGCCCCGCATATCGTGATAGGGCTGGACGAGGGGAAGGTGGTCGGCGAGTTCATGGCCCTGGAGATGCTGGCCGGCTCGATATCGCCCTCGACTATTGCGTTCGTTGTTCTGCGGCCAACGAAGGGAACGCCGATGGAAGGCGTACGGCCTCCGGGCGGGGACGACGTCCGGTCTGTCGTTTCGAAAGCCAGACTTCTGTTTCCAGATACTAAACTGGTGCTCTTGGCCCTGCGCCCCCGCGGTCCGGAGGCGGGAGAGCCGGATGGACGGTTCGAGATAGAACTGGGGGCGCTCGACGGCGGTATCGACGGCATCGAGCATCCTTCGTCTGCGATACTGGCTGAAGCTGAGGAAAGGGGACTTGCTGTTCGAAAAATTGGAGCTTACGGAGTGTTGCCTGTCGAATATGAGAGTAGATTATTTTCCGAGTGATTCACAATCCGCCTGGCCGGATGAGTGAAATTTTCCGCATTTGGAGCAGTAGTCGTCACCGTTTTTCGTCCTTTCGGTTTGTTTGCACTTGTCCTTGATGCACCCGAAGCCCTTGTAGAGCCCCTCGCATCTGCCGTCGCGGTCCAGAAAATCGCATTCCTGTTCGTTCATGGTTTCCCGCCTTTAGTCTCTGCCAGATGTTTGAGGAAGGAGTCTGCGGTAATGCAGGCGCCGGTGCGGCACATCTGCTCTCCCGTGCAGTGAAATCTCTTGTAAGTGGAGCAATAAAGACCGAGCCACTTCTGAGCTTCCGATTCCTGAACTTCGGGCTCCTCATCGTGAACCACAAGCGTGTTCGGAGTGCTGAACTCGAGCATATCTTCTTCGTTCAAAACGGGGCACTGGCTTTCCCCCATACAAAGTCCGCTTTCGATAGAACTGTTGGCGCACAGCCCACCTCGATAATAATATTTACACATTCACATCCCATCTGCTCTCTCGAGCGAGACCTATATATGAACCATAGAATATAAATGTTTCCATATAAATGACCAGTCCTGCGGCCCGGAAATTAACATTCAAGCTTAGGGTATCGCCCCTGCAATAACAATTATATATCCTCTTTCAATATCGAACCCATCAATCGGAGAGGGAGGCATATGAAAGAAGTAGTTATAGCGAGCGCGACCCGCACGGCGATAGGCAAATTCGGGGGAACTTTGAAGGACACGCGGGCACCGGCCCTGGGCGGAATCGTCATCGACGAGGCAGTCAAGAGGGCAGGCATAGAAAAGGAGGAGGTCGAAGAGGTCATGATGGGCTGCGTTGTAAGCGCTGGCCTCGGGCAGAATCCCGCAAGGCAGGCCGCTCTCGCGGCGGACATTCCCGTCGGTGTTGGGTCATTTACACTGAACAAGGTTTGCGGCTCGGGAATGAAGGCAATCGTGCTGGCCGCCCAGGCGATTAAGGCCGGCGACGCGAAGGTGATCGTCGCCGGCGGCATGGAAAATATGAACCAAGGACCCTACATTTTGAGGAAGGCCAGATACGGTTACCGCCTCGGCGAGGACAGGCTCGTGGACACGATGGTCTATGACGGCCTCTGGGACTACTCCAACGACATGCACATGGGTAATACGGGAGAATTGATTGCCGAGAAGTACGACGTTTCGAGAGAGGAGGCCGATTCTTTTGCCCTTGCCAGCAACCAGAAGGCCAGCGCTGCCAGCAGCGCTGGCAAGTTCAAGGAAGAGATAGTGCCTGTCGAGATACCGCAGAGAAAGGGCGACCCCATTGTTTTCGACGTGGACGAAGGCCCCCGGGCAGACACCAGCATGGAAGCCCTCGGCAGACTGAAGCCGGTGTTCAAGAAAGATGGTTTGGTGACAGCCGGTAACGCAAGCCAGATCAGCGACGGGGCGTCGGCCGTCGTCGTAATGGACAAGGACCTGGTCGACGAGAAGGGAATCCAGCCGGTTGCCGAAATCAAACATTACGGAACAGGCGGTCTGGCTCCGGAATGGGTCATGGAAGCGCCCATTCCCACAACTCGAGCGGTAATGGAAAAAGCGGGTCTTGGGGTCGGCGACATAGACTTGTGGGAGCACAACGAGGCCTTTGCATCGGCCTCTGCGGCTGTCGTGAAAGAGCTTGGTATCCCAATCGAGAAGTTCAACGTGCACGGCGGCGCTGTTGCACTGGGTCATCCCATCGGTGCGAGCGGCGCAAGAGTTATAACGACGTTAATATATGCCATGAAGGACCGCGGGGCGCACAGGGGCCTGGCGACTATCTGCCTCGGCGGCGGAAACGCGGTCACGATGGTAATCGAGAGGTAGGAGGGATAAGATGGAGATTAAGACTATTGGAGTTATTGGCGCAGGCCAGATGGGCAGCGGGATCGCCCAGGTAGCAGCCGTGTCCGGATACAACGTGATTTTGAACGATATTAAACAAGAATTCATCGACAGGGGCATGGGCGGAATCGAGAAGAGCCTCGGGAAGTTCGTCGAGAAGGAGAAAATCGCTGCCGAAGACAAGGACGCCGCTTTGGGCAGGATAAAAGGCACGCTGGACCTGGCAGACATGAAAGATGCAGACCTGATAGTCGAGGCCGCCATCGAGGACCTCGAGCTGAAGAAGAAGTTATTCGCCGAGCTGGACGGCATCTGCCCTCCGGAGACCATCCTCTCGAGCAACACATCATCCATTTCAATAACCAAGCTGGCCGCGGCGACGAACCGCCCGGAGAAATTCATCGGAATGCACTTCATGAACCCTGTCCCGTTGATGAAGTTGGTCGAGGTGATTCGCGGCTATCTGACAGACGACGCGACCACACAGGCCATCATCGCGACTTCCGAGAAGATGGGCAAGACTCCTGTCGAGTGCAACGACTATCCCGGATTTGTGGCAAACCGTATCCTTTTGCCGATGCTGAACGAGGCGATGTACTGCGTTATGGAAGGCGTCGGAGAGCCTGAAAACATCGACCAGATAATGAAACTGGGAATGAACCACCCGATGGGACCGCTGGCCCTGGCCGACCTAATCGGTCTGGACACCTGTCTTCACATAATGGAAGTCCTGCAGGAAGGGCTCGGGGACTCGAAATACAGGCCGTGCCCGCTGCTCATCAAGATGGTGGACGCCGGACTGTACGGAAGGAAATCAGGTCGCGGATTTTACGATTATTCGAGGTGAGAAGATGACATATGAGAATCTGCTGGTTGAGACGAAGGACAACGTGGGAATTATCACGATAAACCGCCCGAAAGCGATGAACGCTCTGAACAGCCAGACTTTGTGCGAGCTGAAAGAGGCCGCCATCGAGATGAACGGAAACGATGCCGTGAAAGTCATCGTCATCACCGGCGCCGAGAGGGCGTTCGTGGCAGGCGCCGACATCTCGGAGATGATGGGCTTGACAGCACTCGAAGGCCGCAAGTACGGCGAACTGGGCCAGGACGTTTTCATGACTATCGAGACACTCGAAAAGCCGGTCATCGCTGCCATCAACGGCTTCGCATTGGGCGGCGGCTGCGAGCTGGCCATGGCCTGTGACATCCGCATTTCGTCCGAAAAGGCGAAGTTCGGACAGCCAGAGGTCAAGCTAGGGGTGACACCGGGATTCGGCGGCACCCAGCGCTTGCCCAGATTGGTCGGAAAGGCGAATGCAAAAGAATTAATTTTCACAGGCGAGATGATCAACGCGGAAGAGGCGTATCGCATCGGCCTTGTGAATCACGTCATAGCCCACGACTCGCTCATGGAAGAGGCCATGAAACTGGCCGCCGACATCGCGAAGAACGGTCAGCTGGCCGTGCGCCTTAGCAAGAAGGCGATTAACGGCGGCCTGGAAGTGGACTTGAAGAGCGGTTGCGCACTGGAGGCCGAAATATTCGGGATATGCTTCTCCACCGAGGACCAGAAGGAAGGAATGAAGGCCTTCATCGAGAAGCGGGAAGCCGGCTTCAAGGAGAAATGAGGCGTAAACATGAAAATCGTTGCATCGAAGGACTATGTGGAAAAAGTGCTCGAGACCTACAAGTCGACGACTAATATCGATTACGAATCAGGCCGGCTCATGCTGGGCGAAAACATGCCCATCATCTGGGCGAGGGCGGAATTCATGTACAACATCTACTCCGAGCTGGAAAATCTTATCAGCGAGTCTGCAACATCCATACTTCGAAGAATAGGAAAACCCTACGGCTCGAGCTTCTTCAAAACGCTCAAGGAGAGCGGCACGATCGAGAAGCTGGCTCGCAACGAAAATGTGTACCTTTACCTCTGTTCCGAGAACCTGACAATCGGCTGGGGCATGATCTCAATCGAGGAGAAGGAGGATGAGATCGAGGTCATCAGCGAGCCGGGCCTTCCTGTGGGCCGCGGATTCAAGGAAAAGGGCAGGAAGAGCGAGTGGCCGGTGGATTCCTACTTCTGTGGATACTTGGAGGGGTTCTTCTCGGAAATGCACAGAATGGCACTCACCGGCGAAGAGGTCGAGTGCGTGGGAAAGGGCGACCCCAGATGCAGGATGATATTCAAGGTGAACGAGAATAACAGCGAATAACTACCATCCCTTCGGTCTGGAAGTTCTCGTCAAGCAGCCATATGCTCAATTCCTCGAAGCCTGACCTAGCTTCGAGTTATTACTTGCAATTGGTGGAGCATACGGCGGTCTCCTCTATAATCATATTACAAAAACCCATACCAATAAGCATTTATATTACACAAAATGGTGTACCAATAAAGGTTTATATATTCCAAGTGTTAGTTATACACATGCGGGACAGTGGAAGAGTTATCGCGGTGTTGGTTGCGTTCATTTTCATTATTTCGAGCTTCGGGGTTGTTGGAGGGCAGGAGGATGAGAGCCTGATTTTGAGGGTTGCCCAACAAGACGACATTAAAACTCTAAATCCGCTCGTCGGCGGGGATGTCTGGACGTGGAACCTTTTGGGATATCTGTACGATGGACCAATCAAGACTGATGACGATGAGAATCTGATTCCGTATATTGCAGTCGGCACCGCGAGCCAGACATCGAAAACCGACCCTTTTACATACACGTGGAATGATTGCACCATCGGTGAATTCGAGTTCACACCCGAAGAGCTTTGGCAAAATGACAGCATAACAGGCGAAATGACGGTTTTCTACGATTTTACTGACGTCTTCTGGCATGACGGCACCCAGATGACCATTCGCGACATTCTTTTCAGCTATCACGTGTGCGGTGTTTCGGCTGTTTGGGATGACAAAGCGGACATAGTCGGGTGTTTGAGATCCGACATTTTCACTCAGAACCACAAACTCTTCATCGAGCCAGTATGGGAATCTGATGATGATTTTCGAGCAGCTCTGAAATTCACTCTGCAGGTGCCGTTCGCTGACTTCTTCGAGAGCACACTCTCTGTGTTCTTGCTTCCCTATCATATCTGGGCATCCACGGAATCCGGGCAACCCTATGACGAAATGAAAATATGGCTGGATGCGGGATACGAGCTAGGTAGCCCAATGGCATGGGATGCGTTGAAAGCCAACCAATGGGAAAATCCAAATCCTGTTGGCAGCGGTGTTTTCAAATGGGATTCTTGGACCCCGGGCGTCAGCTCTAAAATCACAACTTATAGAGACCATTTTTACAAACCTGGATTTCAGTATGACGTAATTGACCCAGATACGGGAAAAGGAATAGCAAAACAGCCGATGATTGATGCGATTGTATACAAAATATTCAAGACAGCGGAGCAGGCTGTGCTTGCTTTGAGAAACAACGAGGTTGACTACATCGCATGGTCCATTCCGCCGACGTTCGTCATGGATTTGATGAACGAACAGGACATCAGCATCATGCAATCCGAAGAGAAGGGTTTCTTCTACCTGGGATATAATATGAGACCAGAGCGACGCTCGTTTGGCTACAATGATGCGGGCGAAGATGTAGGAAAACCTCTACGCAGAGCAATCGCCCATTGCATTGACAAGGAGACGATAGTCCAGAGATATTTTCAGGGTTTTGTCATTGCCGCGGACGGGCCAGTGAGTCCAAACAGCGAATGGTATAATTCTTCGATTCCGAAGTACGTTTTTGACCCGACCGAGGCACGAAATATTCTTTGGGATGCCGGTTACAGACCCATGAATGGTGGTGTCAAATACTCCTCCGGGCCTGACAACTGGTGGCTGAACCCGGACGGAAGCCCGATAGGGAATGGTGTTAATGGAGAGATTGAGGTTCTGGTACCGCCACAAAGTTATGATTATTATCGATATCATTTCATGACCATGGTCGTCACTCAGATGAGGGACGTGGGAATCAATGCTGAAGTGATAATGATGGATTTCGGAACAATAGTCCAGCGCATAGATGACAGGGATTTCGATATGTATAATCTCGGATGGAGGATAGGAAGCGACCCTGTCGATTTTCTCCACGCGTTTTTCCACTCGGATAATGCTGACACGGGTCAGAATTATCCTGGCTATCGTAATATCTCGCTGGATAATATTCTGGAAGATGCGAGAGCAACGTATGATGACGATGTAAGAAAAGAATTGATTTCAGAGGCACTGGCCGCAATCGCGTACGACCTTCCTTATGATATCCTATATTTCAGAACAAACATAGAAGCATACCGCTCCGATAGATTCATTGGTTGGGTTGTTGGACCTACTGGCTCGATTTTTAATCAGGAATCGATTGTGAACCTCAAACCGGCACCTGAATACTGGCAGAGGTTGAATGCGCAATTCGTTAATCTCCCTTCGGCCTGCATATCCAATAGCACAGATACCGAGGTCGAAATCCTGGTGACTGGTTGGTATAAAGATCCTGTAACTGAAGAGTTATCACGAGAGCCAGTTAAAGACGCGAAGGTGGTTTTGGAGGTCAGCAATGGCACATTTGGAGATACTGGACAACGAAAATATAATGCAACAACTGATTCTCAAGGGAAAATTAAAATTTATTACAATGCTCCATATGTACCGAGTTTCGGAGAACCTGGTTACTTGCCAGATTATGAAAATGGTACCCAAGTATTATTTCAAATTAAGGACGCAACGTATGAAGGATTTTCCCCGGCTCTGCCCAAAATTACTCTAATGAAGATATACCCGAAAGACATAGATTTCTTGTCAGTTATGATGAGTGTAAATCCGGACGTTGTTGATGATATAGACGCGGCAGGTCAACTGGGCATTGCCCTTGTTGATGTATGGGTTACTGACCAAAACGGAATAGAGACGACGGATGCGACAGTGATAGTTCAGGTTGACCCCGCAGAACCGACCATATCTCCGACCGAAGCAACCACAAATTCACAGGGCAAGGCGAACTTCACAATCACGGCTGTAGATGTGGATGAAGATAGAGAATATGTCATTTTAGTTTTGGCAAAAAAAGCGGGTTACAAGGACGGAGGCCAGAGTATAAAATTATTTGTTGCCAATTATACTCCACCGACTATTCTCCTTCCCAAATCAGACTGGCTCCCCGAAATCCTGCTCTCGGTAATTGCATTCTGCGGGGTTGCCCTCGTTCTCAACTTCTACATAAGGCGTAAATCAAAGCCCTAATATCTCAAACTGGCCGTTTTCATCTACGGCCACCACCTTCGGCTTCACATCCTTGTAGTGGTCGGCGCATGAAAATACAGATATGCACCGCTTGTCGAAGAAGTATTTGTAGCCGTCCGGCCACTCCGAATGTGCTCGGATAAGGAGGTCGAGGGAGTTGTTCTCCATGAAGTTGTCGAAGACGTCCCTGCCGAAGGTGAAAAAGACGCCTCTCTTGTTGTTCCTCACGATGCCGACAGTTCTCTCGTCGGGGTCGTTCCAGATGATGCCCAGTCTTTCGTCATAAACCTCCAGGCTGTCGCCCTGAAGCATGTTGATGTCCTCCAACTTCTCGATGTTGCTGGCTAAGCCGCCGTGGACGCCCATGACCTTGTTGTTCAGGATCGCCGCGAGGGGCATCGCGGAGAACACCGCGTTGTAGAGCCAGTAAGTGGTCTCGTCGTGCGTTCCCATGACCACGTCCGCAAATCCCCACCTCATGTTCACCCTCTTGAACTCGTGGTTTCCCCGGA
Source organism: Methanomassiliicoccales archaeon (assembly GCA_030672365.1). Classification (GTDB taxonomy): domain Archaea; phylum Thermoplasmatota; class Thermoplasmata; order SG8-5; family JAGLSY01; genus DAOVGM01. Next base: position 196 of record DAOVGM010000021.1, on the reverse strand, counting down.
GGAGAATTGTCTTGGACGGCTCGAGGAGTTTTCTTGCCAGCACGAGATTCATGACCTCGAGCTGATGACTGCCCCTGTCCACGTAATCACCCAGAAAGATCGTTATTAACTCTCTCTCGTCCGCTATTTCGAGTGCCTTTATACAGCTGGCCAGGTCTCCGTGGAGGTCGCCGATGAAGAGTGCGCCGCCCGATGT
>DAOVGM010000033.1 GCA_030672365.1 Methanomassiliicoccales archaeon | reverse complement strand
TAAGGATTTCGGGTTCGAGATATTCGAAAAGTGCAATCTTATCACCGGCGTCCAATACGAAGAAATGTTTCATTCAGGAGAGATAAGGCCCAAATCCATTCGCAAGGCAAGGGAACCGGCCAGTCTGTTTGTGGATGAAGCCGCAGACGTCGAAATCAGAAAAATATTGAATTTGAAGGCAGGTGATGCATATGTGGCAGCCAGAGGCGCCGAGAAACCGGTCCTCCACACGATGAAAAAGACTATCGAGCGGTGCAAACAGGCCTTTGACGGCGTGCCGCAGGAGACCAGGCGGGCGCTTCCCAATGGCAACAATGAGTTTTTACGGGTCATTCACGGTAAGGAGCGGCTCTACCCAGATACCGACACGCCGCCGAAACTCTACCCAATGGAAAAATACGAGGAAATTCGCAACAAAACATTCAACCGCCCTCTCACCCTCATTAAGAAATATGGTAGCCAGGGCTTGGAATGGGACAAGCTGGAGCTCATCATCCGCGAGGAGAAGATATCAGATTTCATGAGGATGGTCGATGAGGGTGTGGCAAGCATTCCTCTGGCACACCGGCTGTTGATAGAAATTCCCAGGTGGCTTTCGAGGAAGGGCAACTCCCCTGATTCAATATCCAGCGACATCATTTTCACGATAGCCAACTTGGTCACGAAGAACGAACTGCCCGGCTCCAAATTACGTCCCCTGATGCTCGATATCTGTAAAGCGCCGGACGGCGATGCCAGAAGTGCCATTCTTGCGGAGTACAAGGCAGCCGCAACAGCTGAAAAGGAGGCCTCCGTTTGAGCGAAGAATACACGCCCCCGGATGGCTACCGCGGCCCCCTACAGAAGCGCCTGACCAAGGAGGGATTGCGAACCTGGTCCATGATCAGAGTGATAAAGAAGGACGGTTCACATTATGAAGGAGTCCTCCTGCCCAGATCGATGCACACCTCTGACGATTATATTTCGATAAAGGTGGATACTGGCTATAATATCGGAATCATGCTGCCGGACGATGCCGAGATAACCGAAATAGGCTACAAGGCCGGCGATTACAAAATTCCTGAGAAAATCGTGGAGAGGAATCCCGACCTTCCCGACGTCACGCTCCTCGGCACCGGCGGAACGGTGGCCAGCCGTCTGGATTACCGGACAGGCGCCGTGCTTCCCGCATTCGAGCCATCCGAACTGTTCTCGGCTGTGCCGGAGCTGATAGAAATATGTAACCTCACTCCCAAAACCCTTTATAAAATCCTCTCGGAGAACTTCTGCGCCGAGTACTGGATCAAAACAGCAGAGGCAATCGCAAAAGAGATTGAGGAAGGAGCAGACGGCATAATCATCGGTCACGGAACCGACACAATGAGTTATTCCGGTTCGGCACTGTCATATTTCCTGCGGGATTTGCCGGTGCCAGTTGTCATTGTCGGCTCACAGAGAAGCAGTGACCGGCCATCGAGCGACGGGCCCATCAACATCATGAACGCCTCGACACTGGCAGCCCACGGCGACTTGGCGGAAGTAGTGGTCGTCATGCACGGGACCACCAGCGACAATTATGACTTCATACACCGCGCAACCAGAGTGAGAAAAATGCACAGTGCCAGACGCGACACTTTCAGGACCGTTGGCGATATACCGTTGGGAAAAATCAAAAACCGTGACATCGAATTCTTCAGGGATGACCTCCGCCGCCGTGGCGGGCCACCGGAAGACTTCCATCTGGACACGAAAATCGATGAGCGGGTTACGATGCTTTATTTCTATCCGGGAATGGAAGCCGACACCATGCACGCCATCATCGACAAAGGTTACCACGGCATAATCATCATCGGAACAGGCCTCGGCCACGTCGGCAAGCCGATGTATGAAGCTCTGGACAGGGCCAAGGAAGAGGAAATACCTGTTGTAATTGTGGTACAGCCTCTTTTCGGTTACTCGCAACTGCGGGTCTACGAGACAGGAAGGGACATGCTCGCCCGGGGCGTCATAGAAGGAAAGAACATGCTTCCCGAAGCCGCCCTCCCAAAGCTCATGTGGGCACTGGGCCACACCAAAGATGTCGACGAGGTTGCGAAGATCATGCAAACCAATATCGCCGGCGAGATAACAACCAGGGAAACGTACAGCGGGTTTCCCATCCTCCAGGGCGGCGTCAAGAACTTCTATGAAACCTATACGAGTGTCGATAAAATAGAATAATTAGAAAACCCATTCAACCACCTCTCCCGCAACCAAGCTCACAATCAGGTTTTTATTCAGTTATCACATCCCAGTTCCGATGCCCGAATTCCCGATTCTCGACAACCACCTTCACCTCCAGCCAGGAGGCCGGAACGTCGACGCCATCAGGGACTTTCAGAAGGCAGGCGGCACCCATGCAATTCTCTGTCATATGCCCTACAAAGGGACAACAATCAAATCTGGTCAGGATTTCGGAAAGCAGTATGAGATTACACTGGACCTGGCCGAAAAATGCAGGAAGAACACAGACGTCCGGGTCTACGTCATGCTCGGCCCATATCCCGGTCATGTGCCGTGGCTCTGGGACGAACTGGGAAGCGAAAAGACCAGAGAGGCGATGATCACCGGCCTCGAGATCGCCGTAAAACTGGTCGAGGAAGGAAAGGCCCTGGGGATCGGGGAGATAGGAAGGCCGCATTTTCCAGTTTCTGATGAGGTCTGGCAATGCTCCAACGACATTTTGAAACACGGCATGGAACTGGCCAAAGAGGTAGGCTGCACCGTGCAACTTCATACAGAAAGCGCCGGTCCCGAGGTCTGGAAGGAGCTGGCCGAATTCGCCGATGAGGTCGGGCTTCCGCGTGAAAAAGTTGTGAAGCACTACTCCGGCCCCGAGATCCTCGAAAGTGAGAATTATGATCTGTTCCCGTCCGTTCTGGCCAGCAAGAAGAATGTGACCGAGGCCTTGGAAAAGGGAACCCGGTTTTTCATGGAAACCGACTATCTGGACGACCCGAGGCGGCCGGGGGCCGTCATGGCGCCAACGACAGTGCCGAAACGTACGCTGGCCATGATACAGAACGGTCTGATGGATGTGGAGGCGGCAATCGAAATACACAAAGTAAATCCAGAGCGGATTTACGATGTGGAAATCGAATTTTAACAGGCTGGTTTTTCAGGATTGGAGCACTGACTGCCGTATGCTCCACCAATTGCAAGCAAAGAGTCAAAGCTAAGAACTGGCTTTGACCATTTGAGCATATGGCTGATGGAAATCGTGTTAACCTCAACTTGTTGAGTGTTTACACGAGAGCGTAGTCGTGCTCGACCCCATCGACATACGTGAGGATATCATACTCGGCAATCGCCATAACGTTGTCCTCGCGGATCACGTGCGCGTGCAGAGCTATCTCATCCATCTCGTGTACGAGGTCCACCATATCCGAAATATCCTCGCCGCGATTATACATCTCAAAAACGATGTCGCGGAGGTCCTGAATCGAATGGGCCTTCATCCAGTCTTCCATTCCACTGTCCAAATTTCGCAAGACTTTTGTCCTGATTTTTACAACATTCGTGCTGTTCATTTGCATCCCTTCTGACGTTTTTATGATATTTGTCTGACATTTGTCAGATTTCATACCTACATCGTTTTTGTAGTATATAAGTGTTTCGAGATGCATATTTTATCATATCCAGTAACATTAAAACCGATACAATATCAACGAAATCACCAAAAAATTACACGTCAGACAATTGTATGCCAATAAAGGGCAAAAAAACCGAAGGATATAAATGAAATTTTGCATTACCACAAAGAGAGAGGAACGCACTCGACCAACCTCCTTGGAGGGCGTTTGATGAAGATATTGGATTCGATGAGTAAGGAGAATAGAGTTTATAAGAAAGCCGCAAAACTGGTGGAAGAGGGCAAGGAGCATGCCGCGCACAACCAGTCAGCCAGAGCTCTGGAGAGTTTTCAAAAGGCGAAGCAAGTCCTCGATGAAAACCGAAACATCATCCAGGACACAAAACGCGAGTTCTCGACTATCTACGATTCACTTGGATTTTCGCTGGTCGAGGGCAACCGGGTTTCTGATGGGGTCGAGTGCATAAACTTCGCGCTGGCCCTCAATCCCCACAACATAGACGCCATCAATCACAAAGGGGTGGTGTTTTTCAGGGAGGGAAATTACCAGCAGGCGATGTATCAGTTCGAGACCGCCCTGGGCATGGACCAGAAGAACAAGTTTGCATGGAGCCAGAAGGGCAGCACCCTTGAAAAGCTGGGGCAGGAGAACGACGCCATAGCATCCTTCAAAAAGGTCCTGGAAATCGACCCCTCCGACATTGCCCATTACGATAAAATTCTGGAGTTGACCCCTTCTGACAGCGACATCTGGAATCAGAAAGGCACTGCCCTAAACAACCTCCAGAAATACGACGATGCCATCGCTGCATTCGACAAAGGCATCGAGGTGAACGACAAGGAGCCGAAACTGTGGATAAACAAGGGTCTGGCGTTCTCCCATCTCGACAAACACGAGGAGGCCGTGGGCGCCTACGATAAAGCTCTGGAGCTCAACAAGGAGGACGCGTTCACCTGGGAACAGAAAGGCCACACACTATATCGCATGGAGAAATTCCCGGAGGCGGCGGAAAGTTACGCAGAAGCGTTAAAGTACGCATCTGACAACGTCAAGGTCTGGGTGTGGAAGGGAATGTCCCTTCACAATCACGGCGACGATGCAGGTGCCATAGACGCCTACGACATGGCGCTTACCGTCGAACCGAAGAACATGGCTGCCCTGGTGAATAAGAAAGTTTCACTCATGAAATCGGAGCGTTTCGAAGATGTGCTGGCCACCTGCGATACCATCCTCGAACTGAACCCGAAAGAGCTCAACACGTTGAAGGACAAGGCGAAGGCGCACACTGAACTGGGCAACCATGACAAGGCCCTGATAAATCTGGATATCGCCCTGGACCTCAGCCCGAGGGACGTCCACCTCCTCATCGACAAGAAGAACGTGCTGAAGCATCTGGAGAATCATGAGTTGGTGGTGAAGGTCTGCGACCAGATCCTGCATCTGGACCACAAGGACGTGGAGACGATGTACGACAAGGGCTCGGCGCTTTATGCCCTCGAAAAATACGACCTCGCGCTCAAGCCGTTGGACAGGCTTCTGGCAATCCAGCCGGGCCACATGGACGCCCTGACAAGAAAGAAGGAATCTTTGAAGGGATTGGAAGCGCATGCCGAGGTTGTGAAGGTCTGCGACATCATCCTCCAGGACGAGGAAGGCGACACAACAACCATGCTGGACAAGGGAATAGCTCTCTTCAACCTTCAGAATTATGATTATGCCATCGCAACACTTCAAAAATTCAACGAGCGGGACCCCAAAAACCCGGCAGCTTGGGTGATGATGGGCAAGGCTTACGACCTGCAGCAAAGCCACGAGGAAGCAATCGGCGCGTACGACAAGGCGCTGGCCCTCGACGACAAGGACAAGGACATCTTCGAGGCGAAGGGCAGAAGTCTGGCTCGCCTTAAAAAATACGACGAGGCGATTGCCCACTTCGACAAGGGACTCAAACTGGCTCCCGAAGACCCCGATATATGGTACAGTAAGGGTCTGGCCCTCGAAGGAAACGAGGCCTTCGAGGAGGCTGTAGGATGCTACGACAAGGCCCTGAAGTCACGCCCCAGCGATAAAAACATATGGTACAGCAAGGGACTGGCACTCATATGGTTGGGCAACAATGAAGATGCAATAACATCCTTCGACAAAGCCATCGAAATCAGCCCGGTCGACAGATTTTCCTACATCAAGAAGGCCGAAGCCCTTATGAAACTCGAACGCCACCAGGAGGCACTAGCCGCCCTCGACAAGGTCCTGGAAATGAACAGGATGGATATAGAGGTCCTCATCAGGCGCAAGGAAGCCCTGAAAGTCATAGGCGACGATGCCCAGCTCGTGGATACCTGCCACCGCCTCATCAAACTGGACTCGAAGAACGTCGAAGCGATGCTGGACAAGGGCAAGGCAGAAGTCCGCCTTCAAAAATACCACGACGCCCTGAAGACAATCGACAGGGCGCTGGCCATCGAGCCGGACTACATGGACCTCGTGCACGTGAAGAAGGACGCAATGTTGGCCGTCGGAGACCACGACGGGGTCATCGAAGCCTCGACAACCATCCTCGAGGACGACCCGAAACTTAACCGGGTCTGGCATGATAAGGGAAAAGCCCTGGCCATGGCCAGCAGGCTTGATGAGGCCTTGGAATCTTACGACACCGCCCTCGAAATCGATTCCAATGAGCCCGAGCTGTGGGCCAGCAAGTCCGAGCTCCTTTTCAGAATGAACCGCAAACCGGAGGCGATCGAGACGTTCGACAAGGCACTGGCCATACGCCCCGACGACGCAAGCCTCCTGAACAGGAAAGGCATAGTCTTGCATTCAATGGAAAGGTTCGACGAGGCCATCAGGTGTTTCAACGACGCGCTGCTGGCATCCCCGAGTAATGTGGAATTCATCAACAACAAGGCACTGAGCCAGATGTCTCTCGAGAAGTTCGACGAGGCTCTACAATCGCTGAGCCAAGCGCTCGGCATCGACCAGAAGAACCAACTATCGTGGAAAACGCAGGGAATCATCCACACTGAGATGAAAAGGTACGACGACGCGCTCCGCGACTTCGACAAGGCGCTGACAGTCGGAGGCGACAAGCCGGACGTGCTGGCTGCCAAGGCCAGAGTCTATGAAGCGTTAGAAAACCTGCCTGATGCCAAATACTGGTACGAGCGAGCCCTGAGCATGGGCGAGGACAAGGACGTGTTGATCGGCCTCGGCCAGGTAAATACGAGGATGGGCAATTACCAGGGAGCCCTGCAGTTGTACGACAAGGCGCTGGCCATCGACGAGGAGGATACCAACATCTGGCAGAATAAGGGCATGGCCCTTGAAAAGCTGCGGGATTACGATGCCGCGCTCAGATGTTACGACCGCGCTATCGGCATCGACGGGAACGACAAATTCGCATGGAACAGCAAGGGTCTGGCACTCATCCAGGCGGAGAGATTCGAGGAAGCCCTCCGTTCTTTCGAGAGGGCACTGGAAATCGACACGAACTTCGAATCTGCCAAGGACGGTTTGAAGATGGCAAAGGAGAAATCCGCAGCCAGAGAGGTTGAAAATCACGCAAGGTCGGTCCTCAGACTCGAATACGACAGGAACAGGCCGGTGTCCCGCGAGGATGCAGTTAAAGACGCGAACGTGCCGTACAATTACATCGAGGACATCTTCAAGTTTCTGTCGGAGAGGGACGACATCCTGCTCTCCTCTATGACGCTGGCGGACCGCGAAGAATTGGAGAAATTATCATATGAAGTTCTCACGCGTTGCATGGGCGGGGACGCATTTAACTTACGTTCAAAATTAAGACTGGCCGACATCTCGGTGCGGTTTCAAGAATACCCGTTATGGCAGGCGAAGCGAATACTCAGTTACATCAGTGTGGTCGACAGGACGACATTCGCCCCCAGGCCCACAGACCCGGACATGGACCGGTTTCTGCGGCAGGCACTCGACCTCCCCGCAGAGCGCAGGACGATCCTGGGACTTGTAGAATCATTGCACATCGGCGTTTACCGCGCCAAGGAGTTGCAGGCAGTGCTAGCTACCCTTCAACGGGAAGGGTACACAGCCCCGGTTGTCGAAATCGGGTCCCTGGTCAGCGACGAGCACCTCGGAGGCGCCAAACCCGCCGAGGTCAGGGAGCCGAAGAGGCCTGCACCCGCGGCCAGCCAGCAAACAGTTCCCCCTACCCGATCTGTGCAGCCCGCCCGGCAACCAACACAACAAACACAGCCAGCTTACCAGCAACCGGTTCAGCAACCTCAACAATATCAACAGGTTCCGCAGGAGCAGCAGGCAGTTGGAGAGGTACATCCCGGTCTCGGGGGAAAATACTGCCAGAGCCATGGACATCTGGCAGTTGTGCGGCACGACTGCGGAGCCTACTTGTGCCACACCTGCGTAGGCGGAGCCACAAAATGCCCAATATGCCGCCGCCCCCTCAAACAAGGAGCGAAAAAGAAGGAGCCAAAAGAAGTCCAGATTACGGAGCCGGACATCCCGCTGGAGTATACGGAGCCCGAGCCGGAAAGGCAGAGGACTGACGAGGATGTTAAGAGGGATTACGGGCGATTGTAGTTTTTGACATTTCAATAGCTAGGTAACTTAATCTAACCCCGTTCCCGCCCCCGATTCGTCCCCCACCCAGCCTCCCTTTTGATGCCCGCTATCCAACAAATCGTTCCGCCCCCGACCACCCACCCCACCGCTGCCGGAGCCACACCCCAATCACGAAACTTTTTATAATGCCAGCCATATCCTCGATTAGATGTCCGACTTGGCAGCCCGAATCTCCGAGTTAAAAACAGAGAAGAACGCAATCATTCTAGTTCACAACTATCAATTGCCGGAAGTCCAGGATGTCGGGGATATTGTGGGCGATTCTTTCGGCCTGGCCGTGAGTGCCAGCCAGACCGATTCCGATGTAATAGTCTTCTGCGGTGTGCGGTTCATGGCCGAGAGTGCCGCGATACTCAATCAGGACAAGATCATCATTCATCCCGAGCCGGCGTCCCTCTGCCCGATGGCCGCGATGATTACTGCCGACAGTCTGCGTGAGCTCAAAGCCAGATATCCCGGAGTGCCGGTGGTGTCCTACGTGAACACAACTGCGGAAGTTAAAGCGGAAAGTGACTACTGCTGCACTTCCAGCAACGCGGTAAAAGTTGTCCAGTCACTCCATGAGAGCAAAATAATATTTACCCCCGATGAGAACTTGGGAAAGTACGTCCAGCGGTTTGTTCCGGAGAAGGGACTGATACTCTGGCCGGGCTATTGCGACACCCATCAGAATCGGGTCATGGTGGCTGATTTGAGGGCACTGAAGGAAGAACATCCGGATGCAGACGTTCTCGTTCATCCTGAGTGCACGCCGGAGGTCATCGATTTCGCGGACTTCGCTTACTCAACGGAAGGCATTCTGAAACACTGCCAGTCATCCCAGAAAGCAGAATTTATTGTGGGCACCGAGAGGGAGATGACCTATCGTCTGAGAACGGAGTTACCCCATAAAAAATTCTATCCTATCGAAAAGGCAATCTGCCCGAACATGAAGAAGATTAACCTTGAAAAGGTAGGGGCCAGCATGGAGAACCTGGCGCCGAGGGTCGAGCTGCCTCGGGATATCATTGAGAAGGCAAAAATACCGTTGCAGAGGATGGTGGACATCGGCCGCGGCTGAACCTAAGACCCAAGCGTGCCCAGTTCGGTCTCCGCGACCTTCAGCATGTCCTGTGTATGGGCCTTTTTGAACGACAAGATTGCATTTTTGTATTCTCTGAACGCATGGCTCCTGTCAGTGTCCTTGAGGATTCTTGCGTGCTCCAGATGTATCACGCCCATGTCATAGGGTATGTCCAGCTTCTTCATTATCGACTGTGCCTTGGACAACTCCTTGAGCGCCCCCGAGATATTTCCCACAGAATGTTCGATTAGGCCCTTGACCATTGCCAGCTGGGCTTTGATGTACTTGTCCTCCGAAACCGACACCATGTTCTCTGCCAGTGTGTAGGTTTTCTGGGCCGCGACAATATTTCCTTTTCTTATCTGGCACTCGGTCAGGTTCGTGTAGATGTATCCGAGGCTTCTGTTGTTTGTGGAATTAGTGAGGACGATAAGCCCTTCCTGAAATGTCTGGATAGCCGCCGTATAATCTCCGGTGATCTTGTATACCTCGCCCTTGTTGTTTAGTATCCGGGCAATCTCTATATCGTCCCCCAGGGTCCTGAAGGCTTCCAATGCTCTGTCATTCCAGTCGATCGCGTCCTGGTATTCTCTCATGTCAAAGCTGATGCTGGCCTTTAGGCCAAAGGCACTGCCGACGAGATGCTGGTTATCAATGCTTTCACCGAGTTTTAACGTCTTGTCGGCATAGCTCATCGCTTCTTCGTATTTCCCCCGCCTCCAGAATACCGTGCCCCGGCCCACGTAGGTCCTGCCCAACAAATAAGGATTCTCGAACCGCTTGACCAGTTTCTCCCCCTCGTCATATTTCTCCAAGGCCTTGTTCCAGTTACCCATCTTTGAACGAATGTCCGCAATCCTGATGACTGCCTCGCTCTTGATGTCCGGGTCGGCCAATTCAGAGGACTTCGAGATGACAGTGGAAAGGTACATTAGCCCGTCCATCCATCTGCCCGAAACATGGCAAATTTCTGAAAGGCAGAAGAGAAGCTGTGTTTTCTTACGGGCATTTTCCTCGCTCTGGCCCGCGTCCTCAAGTTCCATCAGCGTGTCCTTACAAAGGCGGACGGCCTCAGGGTAGGCCTGATCGTTCAAGGAGTCTTTGACCTCTGCCAGAATTTCAATAAAATCCTTTTCTCTCACAGTCTGAGATTAAAGAAAGAATATTTATTGGTTTCCACGACACGACCTTCATCGGCTAATCCCTCAGCATGTATTCTTCTAAAACATCCCGCGCTTTCTCGCGCTTTTCCTGATGCTGGCTTATGTAATTCGTGACGAGGGCGGTCAGGTCCTGCTTGCAGTGTCCGCAGAGTAGTTCTCCGGAGAGGCACTTCTGCCGCCTGTCTTCCAGGGCCTTGTCATCCCAGTCGAAGAAATAGTAAAGATATTGATACACCGCGCAAATGTCTGGCTCGCCGCCCTTCTCCTTCTGCTCCTCGACGCTGACCCGGCCGCCGGTGAACGCATTTCCTATCTTTTTGTCTATCTCCTTCGGAGAATCTATCGTGTATATGGCAGACGATGGAAGCGACGCGCTCATTTTATCGGAGCCGGCAAGGCTCGGCAGCATTTTGCAGTGTATGAGCGCTGGCTTGTAGTACCCGATGGTGGGCGCGACATCCCGAGCCACCCTGAAATGTGGGTCCTGGTCTATTGCGCAAGGTATCAGGCACGGCGTTTTCTCGCCTTTCAGCTCTGTCGGCAGGAAGGCAGTGGCTGCCTGCATGCTGGTGAACCAGATGGAGCCGATGTTCGTGCTGTTGGTGAAACCGAAGACGGCCTTTGTTGTGCTGAAAGTGACCCTCTTGGCCACCTTGATGGCTATGTTGTACATAGTCTTCGCATATTCCGTGTCTAAAAATATTTTAGTTTTGGACTTTTCGAAGCCCAGTGCGATGATGTCCAGCGCGTTTTCGTAGGCGAAGTTTTTTGTATCTTCGGGCTCCATGTTCAAATCGAACATAAACTTCTCATCATCAGTCAGCTGGAAGTACAACTCCACCCCGAACTTATCCTGCAGGTACTTCGTGAATACCCAGGGCATCAGATGGCCCAGGTGAGTGTGACCGGACGGCCCGCGGCCGGTGTAAAGTACGAACCCCGGTCCTTTCTCGTAGGCATCTAGTATCCAGTTCATGTCCCTGTGAGAGTAAAAGATACCGCGGCGAAGCATCGGATGGAGGTCACCGGTGTGGCCGACAATGCGTTTGATGAGCTCCTCATCTACCTTGCTGGTGCCGAAACGCTCCACAAGTTTATCGTAATCCACGTCCCCGGAAACCTCCCAGGGCGTGACCACGAAGTCATCATCGTCAGCCATCTCAATCTCCTTCTTTCAGTCGGAGCTTTCGAATGTGCGAATCACTTTCGCACATTTGAAACTTCGAAATTATATCGAAGTTCCGAATGAGGTCGCTTTCGCTTCTCATTATAATCCTCCGAACGATGGAGTTGATAAGAAATCACTCGATTAAACCTTTTCTACTTGCGGACAGTCCGCACCTCGGACCCGCAAACAGAGCACTCGAGACCCGCTGGCTTATCATCAAAATACCGCCCGCAGCCCCGACACCGCCACGTCCACTCGTAAACCTCTGAAATTCCCTTCTCCGTCCCGGCCATGTACTCAACACCAAGAACCTTAGCTACATTCTGGATCGAATAATCATCAGTCAGAATAGTACCCCCGAGCTCCAGCGCCAGAGCCAGTATTTTAACATCGGTTGGGGACAACCGCCCGACATCGCCGGTTTTTTCGGCGATTTTTCTCACACTATCCAAACTATCTAACCCCGGTCTCTTGACTGTTATCGAGATGCCGGCCAGAAGTTCGAGGTTCTCGGCAACTTTGCCTTTCCGGATTTCTTCGAGAACCGACGGCGTCGTATACCACTCGACACCTTCAGAGCCAGATACCTGCATGCCCGAACGAATCGCAGTCGAATCGAGGATGTAAATCATGCCGGTAAATCGCCCTCACGTCTAAAAAAGTTGGCTAAAGAAGGCCATCGATCACGTTAGCCATGGTGTCGGCGGAAGTAACACTGGCATTCCGATACGCGATAGCACCGTCTTTATCGATGATGATTATCGTTGGGATATACTCCGCATTGTAATCAGCATGGCTGGAAATTCCAACGGTGTCGCGCAATACCTTCCAGGTTATGCCATGTTCCGCAATGTAATCCTGAAGAAGAGCATCGCCCTCGCTCTGGTCTACATCAATTGACAGAATTTCCACCTGAGCCGTGGAATACTGGCTACTGATAATTTTCAGGTGGTCGATTTCGAGCTCACAGGGCCCGCACCAGGTCGCCATGAAGTCCAGGACAACGACCTTGCCCTGTAAATCCGAGAGTTGGGTATAGCCACCACCCACAGTGGGCAGGTCAAAATCCGGAGCCAGTTCTATATCGTCACCGCCGCCGTTGTCACCGGTCCCATCGTCTCCATTATCGTCGGTATATCCCTCATGTGAGCCAGTCATCTGCAAGTATGCGAGACCGATGAGAGTCGCCACTGCCACGACTACGGCCACGAAAATTAAAAACTGAAATTCCTTCTTCATCCAATTCAGAGTATTCATTTAAAGACAAATACTTTTCCCCTCCCGCCCCCCGAAAGACTCATTACCCATTTCATCCATTCTGTTCCCATGGTCGACCTTGATGAAATTGCGGAAATCATTGAATCGGAGATGGAGGAGAAAGAGACAGTTCGGGAAGTCGCGCTCAAGTCCTCGAGAACTGTTATCAAGCTATGCGGGGCAACTATCAGGAGCATTCACAAAGACAAGCCAGATGCAAAAAAACTTGCAGCGGAAGCAGGTGAGGAATTGGAGCGGTTAGTGAGCATCACCAGGGATTTTCCCGACCTTTTTCACTCTGGTATAGTCGAGAGCGCTATGCAGGAATACGCCGAAGCCACGATTCTGGAGGCGATATTCGAGGACAACCAGATACCCCGTCCGGGGGAA
>DAOVGM010000087.1 GCA_030672365.1 Methanomassiliicoccales archaeon | reverse complement strand
GAGGGGGCGCAGGGCACACATCTGGACATCGACCACGGGATATTTCCCTACGGTACGTCGTCCAACACGGTAACAGGCGGCTGCCTCAGCGGAACTGGCCTCGGCCCGAAGCGCATAGACAAGGTCATCGGGGTTGTCAAGGTTTACACCAGCCGCGTGGGAACCGGCCCGTTCCCGACAGAGCTTCACGACGAACTTGGGGAGCACATCGCCGAGAAGGGCGGTGAGTACGGGACCACCACCGGCCGCAAGCGAAGAGTAGGCTGGCTCGACCTTGTAATGGTGCGTTTTTCGGTCCGCGTCAACGGTCTGGACAGCATAGTAACGACCAAGTCTGACGTGCTTGCGGGCCTGGACGAGGTCAAGATATGCACCCACTACCTTCTGGATGAAGAAGAAATCCATCACTTCCCCGCGAACATGAGGCATCTAAAAATGTGCGAGCCGCAATATCATACTCTCGAGGGATGGCCGGACATGTCGAAAGAGGAGTGGCGGAAGGTTGCGGAAGGCGGAAGGTCTGCGATGCCCGGCCAGCTTCAAGCATTCGTTACATTCATCGAGGCGAACCTGGGAATACCTGTCGAGCTGGTGTCGTACGGGCCTGGGCGTGATGAGAACATATTTTTGTAGTGCTGGCCATCGAGCGGGGCATCCTTGACTCCGCCTGAGGGCGTCGCTACGGAGTGGCTGGTGGACTGCCCAAACCTCAAACTTCTATTTTTAAAACTTCCCCGGTATTTGCATCAATTTCGATAAATGCACTATCATCATCAGATTTCAAATGCATGTACCAAATGGCTTTTCCAGTTGACGAACTTAATGCAAATCTTTCTAAATCTGGATCTAAATCCATGAATGAATTAAAATCATCATTTTCTAATGCTATCTCAAATGCTTCATCACTATCGACATTCCAATCCTCGATAGTGAAATCTTCTCCAGTATCAGACAAATGTGTGATATTATATTTTTCTAGATAATATGGATGGGAATAATTTTCTGAACTATATCCATTTTCAGAAACAAGGATCATATAGCCAGATGACGGAAAATCACCAAATGCTGAATATGAAAAAACGTATGCAATATAATCAAAACGTCCATTTTCCAACATGAAGCTTTTATTGCCAGTAACAGATATTGGCTCAACCAATATCAGCCGATAATCATTTAAATTTTGATGATAGCGATTTTCAAGTCCCCATTTTGCTTCCTCATATCCTTCCGATGCTGTAAATCCTTCCTTACTGGCTTGATCATTAAAAGTTAAATACAAAAATGATGAAATGGCAATAATAGAAACTATGACGATAGCGATTAGTTTGAGATTTCTACTCTCTTCCACCAGCCACTCCTCCGCTCACACAAGTGAATCGCAAACGGTACTTATTTCGTTTGTGGTGTTGACCCCCCCATCCTGTCGGGGTGCCCCCCACCCCAACCAGTCATTTTTACCCACCCCATACAATTGATTATCCCCCCTCCCTTCCGCACCTGCGCTGGCTTTGCCCGACCCCCCAAAGCCTGCTCGGTGCGGACTGCACTCTCAGCTCGGGGCAATAATATGGCCTTATCCAGCATGCCCCGTCTGGTCCGAAAATTCTTCGATTCGAGGGCGGGGTTTCGATGTACCAGTGTTTTCTGTGACAAGCAGAAAACAGTAAAGATTCGTGAAAGCCCCGGCTGTAAGGCCGGGGATGTTCTATCATTTCCAATGTACCAGTATCTGTTCTCTCTGGAATACCTTGAGGCTGAGCCAGAAGACGAATATGTCGATTATTAATAGGATGCCTGCCAGTCCGAGAAGGACCCACGGTGTGAGGGTGAATGCTCCGACCGTCGTCATTATGAAAAGCAGGATAATCGGCAGGACGACGAGGGAGCCGAGCTGCTGGCTGGCCCTGACATCGTTGACCTTCGACGAAATTATGACGTTCACCATTATTCCGAGTATGCAGAACAGCGGCGCGATGATTAGAATTCCGATGAGCCAGTTCGTGTCCGGCACTATGATCCCTGTGTAGAATTGGTAGAGGAGCGCGTTGACCAGAGCGGCGAAGATGGCGAAGCCGATGAACGTCGATATCATCGTCGGCACGAAGACCGAGAGACTTTTACCCATCAGCAGTTCGAAGTCCGAAGTCGGGGTGGCTAGTAAGGGTTCAAGGCTCTTGTTCTGCTTCTCCCCGATGAAGCTGTATGAGGCTATTACAGTCGGCAGAATCGCGGGAATCATGACGAAGAATATCAGCATCGAGTCGATGAGAGACTTGGAAAAGCTCTTGGCATCCAGTCGTGTGGCGAATATCGTGTTGTAGAGGTCCGAATCCGAATTGTAGACATCGCCCAAGACAATGTTGTTGCCCGTGCAATTCGACACAAGCCCCTGATGTATGAAGGTGTCCAGAAGCGTGGAATTTTCGACCAGGCCTGACAAAATCGTCACAT
Source organism: Methanomassiliicoccales archaeon (assembly GCA_030672365.1). Taxonomy (GTDB): domain Archaea; phylum Thermoplasmatota; class Thermoplasmata; order SG8-5; family JAGLSY01; genus DAOVGM01. Next base: position 35,602 of record DAOVGM010000087.1, on the reverse strand, counting down.
TCGACAGGAAGCAGTTCGAGACGATTGCTTCACGAATCGTCACGTTGTTCAGCACCGCATGCCGTATACTTGCACTTTGGATTGTCAGGTTCTCGATTGTCCAGTAGTCTAAATAGACGGTTTGGTTATTAGAGATATTGAAGTATGTCGGGACATAATCCTCATTCATCAGGAAGAATGTCTCGGGAGCTGATACGTTTGCATAATCGAATGCCTGGCCCACGTTCTGCTCGATCATCACCCCCCGCAGCGGAAGGACCGAAGCCACCGGCATGACGACGGCCATTATTATCGGGGTAATCACCAGCGTGTAGAGGATGTACTTGTTCTTGCGGAACTCGCGGAGGTCCTTCTTCGCGACCACCCATGCCATCGACCATCTGGTCTTCATCCGAACACCCCACATTCCGTTTGGGTGTTATGAATGTGCTCACAATGTTCGCTCATTCATCTGCCCTCCATAAACTTCAGATAAACATCCTCGAGGCTGTGATGGGCCTCCTGGAGATGAAGGACTTTCACGTCGGCATCGATCAACACTTTGGCGATTTCCGACCCTCTGGCTTCCGGTTCGTCGACTTCGATTTTCAATTTGTCGGCAATCATATCGACTTTGCGAACGCCGGGCATCTCGCGAATGTTAACCAGCAGGTCGTCCCGCATGTCCGCGACCTTGATGTGGACCATCCGTGGCCAAAGCCGGTCGGCCAGCTCCTTCGGCCGACCCACTGCGATCAACCTCTGGTTAATAATCCCGATTCGGTCGCAGAACCTCTCGGCCTCGTCCAGATTGTGGGTGTTGATGAATATCGTCCTGCCCTGGCCGCGAAGGTCGCTCAGAAAATCCCTGACCTTCGAGACAGCCTCCGGGTCCAGGCTGGCAGTCGGCTCGTCCAGAAACAGATATTTCGGGTCGTGGACCAATGCTCTGGCTATCGCGATCTTCTGCTTCATGCCGCGTGAGAATGTCCCGATGGTCTCGTCCCTGCGCTCCCAGATTCCGAGGAGTTTTAAAAGACTCTCGATAGACCACTGGCGGGTGCCTTCCTCAAGGCCGTGAAGCTCGCCGTAGAAATCCAGATTCTGGTACGCGCTCAGGGTCTCGTAGACACCCGGATTTTCCGGAAGCAGGCCTATCATGCTCCTGATGCGTGTACTGTCCGGCTCCCGCCCGACCAGATTATCGTCTATCATCGCCGTTCCCGAAGTCGGCTTGATAAGACAAGCCAGCATCCTCAGGGTGGTGGTCTTTCCGGCCCCATTCGGCCCGATGAAACCGAACACCTCCCCCTCTCTAACCTCGAGGTCGAGATCTCTCACTGCGGTAAATCCGTTGAATTTCCTTGTGAGCCCCTTTGTAACAATCATCTGGCTGCCTCTAATTGTCTATCAATGTCAATCGTTCAGCACGAAGGTCTGCACGAGCGCGCCACCAAGGAATATCAATAACCCGAGACCGAGGGCGAGCATGGCGTCCTCGCCCATGAGGTAGTAGAGGGCTGCCCCGGCCAGTATCCCGCCGATGAGGGCCGTGAGTATGCCTATCAATTCATCTATGTAGTAATAGGCCACGATGAAAACGATGACGAAGACGACAATCCCCGCACCGGCTGCCCAGCTCTCGTCGATGAAAGCGAAATACAATGCACCGCCGGCAAGAGCACCGGTTATCAGAGCAAGGGCGATCTCCACGAGGTAGTGGAACAGCAAGCTGCCGATGAAACCGCATATGAACCCGGCGATAATCGCGATTAGCCAGTTCCCGGTGAAGTACCAGCCGAGTGCGAACCCGATGAACCATCCGATGAAGCCGCCGATGATGCCCATCAGGGTCTCCCAGACAGCACGTCCGGCGAAGGCCAGCAACAATCCTATTATCAACAGAATGATCAGTAAAATGGTTGTGTAATCCATGATATCACGTACCACTGGAAGTTGTATGAGAATTAATTAGTTTCCCCGTGAACGACAACCTTTCCTTCTTCCAGCGATATCCGACCTTCTGAAAACCACTGGACGACCAGCGGAAGAAGAATATGCTCCTTTTCCAGCACACGCGCCTGCAGGGTTTCGGGGGTATCACCATCGAGCACCGGAACCCGCATCTGGCCTATCACCGGTCCGCCGTCGATTTCCTCGGTCACGAAATGCACGGAACAACCGGACTCCTTCAGCCCCGAAGCCAGAACAGCCTCGTGGACCTTCATTCCGTGATAGCCAGCCCCTCCGAAATTAGGCAGGAGCGCAGGATGAACATTGATGATCTTCCACTTGAAGCGCTCCACGAAGTACGAAGTGAACATCCGGAGATAGCCAGCGAGCACGATGAGGTCGATATCACGGCTTTCGATGGCATCGCCGACCTCGACCTCATGCTCCTCCCGTGATTTGCCTTTGTGAGACATAACCAGTGTCTCGGCGCCGTGCTTTTTTCCCCTCTCCAAAGCATAAGCATCCGGGTTATTGCTGATGACGATTGCCACGGAGCCCTTGATCTGCCCCGAATTGCAAGCGTCCAGTATCGACTGGAGGTCGGTTCCTCCGCCAGATGCGAGAACTGCTATCCTGAAGGTCATGGACTATCGAGCCTAAGAAAACTCGAAACTATTATATGGTTTTGTGTATTTATGCATCAAAACCCAAATGAGGGGGAGCCATGTTCAAAGCAAAAGTAAAACCAGAAGTGCTTAAGGAGCTCGTGGAAATTGTGGCAACGCTGGTCGACGAGGCCAAATTTTCCGTCGAAAAGACCGGCCTGGTCATTAAAGCGGTCGACCCCGCGCACGTCGCCATGGTCGAGCTGTCGCTCAGCAAGGGCGGTTTCGAGGAATACAAAGCAGACGGCAGCGAGCTGGGCGTCGACATCGACAAGACCAAGGAAGTCCTGAGGCTGGCTACTGCCGGAGAGGACATCTCCATCGAGCACGACGAGGACCGCAACCAGCTTGTTTTCCAGGTCGGCAACATCACGCGCAGGATGAGCCTCGTGGACACCACCGGTATGTCTGACCCCAAAGTTCCGAATCTGACACTGCCTGTCAAGTTGAGCGTCAAGACGAGTGAATTGAGGCAGGGAATCAGGGCATCGGAGAGCGTATCGGACCACATCGCGCTTATCGCAGACCCGGACGGTTTCGAGATGCTGAGCGAGGGTGATACCGATTCGGTCAACCTCAAGCTGCCGAAGGACCTTCTGGAAGAGATAGAGTGCAAGGAGGAATCCCGCAGCCTCTTCCCGCTGGACTACTTCTCGAACATGGTGAAGGCCATCAGCACAGCCAGTGTAGTCACGATGCGCATGGGCAACGACTACCCGGTGAAGTTGGAGTTCTCGATTGCGGATGGTAAGGGTGAGGTAACGTATTTGCTGGCCCCGAGAATCGAAAGCGAATAGGCCAAATTTTATCTGTATTTTTACCCGCCCCAGCCAATGGTTTCTCCCCCCACCCTTCCGCATCTGCGCTGGACATCCCCTCCCCCCGATGTCCTGCTCGACGCGGACTGCATCACCTGCTCGGAGCTGCCAGATAGTTTTTTATCCCGCGCAAGTTTAGGAGCGCGGGAAAGGTGTGTGAAATGGGAGCGGTTCGTCTCGGAAAGATTGCGTTGCGATGGTGCACAACCTGCAATATCCCAATTATCGAGCTAGAGAAGTGCGGTACGTGTGGCGGTCAGACCGAGCCGATGAAGATTACCCCGCCCGGAGACTTTCGCCCCGCATTTGATTTTGACATCGGGCAAATCCGCTCAACCGTGGACTGCCAGTTCGGTGACGGCTGCGGTGAAATACTGCTTCCGAAAGACAAGGTTGTGGTGCTGAATAAATGTCCGGGAGTGGACAGGATGGACGAGGTGATTGTCGACGGCCAGGTTGTCGGGACCCACGTTTTCGAGCCCGGCAAGGGTCAGCGATTCGTCATTCGTACCGAGGGTGCACTCTTCATCGAGCCCCATGTTACAAGAAGCTGGCTGGAAGTCCACGAGGGTGCAATTCCGTCGATGAGAAAGGGGGCCAGCGCGATGGCCGTCGGCGTAATGGAAGCCGATGAGAACATCAAAGTCGGGGACGAGGTCATAGTCTTCGACAGCCAACGAAATGTCATCGCCACGGGCAGGGCCAGGATGTCCGGCTCAGACATGCTGGAACTGGAGAGGGGGCCGGCGATTAAAACGCGGTGGCACAGCGACCCGAAAGGCACGGCCAGATTCCCCGGGGGACAGACATGGGACGATGCAGTCCAGGCCAATCTTCCTAAACTGGAGGCCGACGTTGCCCGGGCCGTGCGGAAAATTAACACCACAGTCGAGCGAATCGGCAAGGAACTGGCTGTCTCGTATTCCGGCGGAAAGGACAGCCTCGCGACCCTTCTTCTCGTCCTCGAAGCAGGCATTAAACCAAAAGTGATATTCATGGACACCGGCATCGAGTTCCCGGAGACGCTGGCCAACATCAGCGAGACCGTCGAAAAGCACGGCCTTGAACTTCTTGTCGAGGATGCCGGCAACGCGTTCTTCGATGCCGCGGAGCACTTCGGACCGCCTGCGAAGGACTTTCGCTGGTGCTGCAAGACCTGCAAGCTGGGGCCGACATCCAGATTGATAAAAAAACACTTTCCTGACGGGGTTCTCTCGTTCATCGGACAGCGGCAGTACGAATCAGAGAACCGATACCAAAAGGGCGGCATCTGGGTGAATCCCTGGGTGCCGGGACAGATTGGAATGTCGCCTATCCAGAAGTGGCCGGCCCTGGAGGTCTGGCTTTACATTTTTTCAAAGGGTGAAGAATACAACCCTCTTTACGAAAAAGGATTCGAAAGGATAGGATGCTGGCTGTGCCCCTCGGCAGACATGGCGGAGCATGCGGAGATTGAGAAGTACGAGCCGAAAGCGAGAGACTGGATAAAATTTCTGAGCCAGTATGCCGAAAAACATGACCTTCCGCCGGAGTGGGTTGACATGGGCTTGTGGCGCTGGAAGCACCTACCGAAGGGCATCAGAGATTTTCTTGAAATACAACAAAGACAGGACATAATCGACAAGCTGGATGCCTTCGCCACGCGGGAGCGCGACGCGCCGGAAATAGACGAATCCGGCGCGGAGCGTATCAGCCAGCTCTCAAAAATCACAGGAGGCGAGGAAACTGAGGAGATCAAGCGAAAGGCACTGTTCTGCGTGGGGTGCGGAATATGCGTCTCCAGATGTCCGGAGGATGCGCTTTCTCTCAGTGAGGGCCGGGTGATGCTGGACGAGGAGAGGTGCGTTTCCTGCGGCAAGTGCCTACATCCTTGCCCTGTTGTGGATTACGGGTTGAGATGAATGTTGCTCGTTTTCTTCTCCTGGCGGACTATGGACTTGGCCTCAATCAGCTCGATTTTCATTGGCTGTTAATCAGTTTTTAGCGATAAAAGGATTGTGTAGCCCATTTGGGATTGTCGTTCCGAGCAATTTGTGAACCGACAACCCCATCTGGCCCACCCACCCCCGCCTCCGCCGATGTTAACTCTGCGAACTCTCCTCAGCCAATTCTTAAATATTTAGAATTCAATTGCGGGATGTGATAGAATGTCAAACGGGAAGAGCTATCTGGTAGTTGACATCGAGACCGCTGGCCTGGACTTCGAGGACCAGGGAGTTCTGGATTATCTGGAAGAGAAGGACATCGTGCCCGCCCTCCATCCTTATTTCTCGAGGGTGATTTCCATCGGGCTCAAGCAGTCTGGCGGCGAGCCAGTGGTTTTGCACGGCGAAGATGAGAAGAAGCTCCTGCAGGACTTCTGGGCATATCTCCGTGAATCCCAGGCGATGCTGATTGTCACATTCAACGGGTACAGGTTCGACATCCCGTTCTTGAACGTCAGGTCTGTCATGAACGGCATCAAGCCGGATACCAGCATCAACCTCAACAAATGGACGATGGGGAGGTCGAACCACTTCGACATCATGCAAGCGCTTTCTGGTACGGGCGTGTTCTCCTGGGTTCGCCTTGAGATAACCGCCAAAATATTCGGGGTGCCGGTGCCGGAGGACACGATACCCTCTGACCAGATGCCAGTTCTTTTCAGACAAGGTGATTGGGATTCGATAATCAAGCACAACACCCACGACATCATGATGTCAGAGGCGATCTATCTAAAAATCCGGGATTTATACTAAAATTGTGAGGCAAGACATGACCGAGATCTCAGTTGTGATACCGACCCTCAACGAGGAGAAAAACATCGAGACGATGCTGGCTATCCTCAAAAAACAAATGTACCCGCACGATGAGATCATTGTGGTTGACGGTCACAGCACGGACCGCACCATCGAAATCTGCGAGAAATACGGTGTCAAGATATGTCCGATGGACAGGCAGGGTATCGGCCCGGCAAAAACATACGGAGCGGAAAATGCTACAAAGGACATAGTCGCCTTTCTGGACTGCGATGGTTTTCCCGACCCTTACTGGATGGCCAAGCTCCGCATGATTTTTATCGACAAGGACACCAATGCTGTCGCCGGCCTGGGCCTTTACGAATCCAAGTCGAAACTCATGTCCATCATCTACAATATCTTCGCCGGCAGTGTCTTCAAAATCGCCGAATTCTTTTACTGGACAGAGAGGATTCCATGGATGCCGGTCAATAACTGCGCCCTTCGCAAAGAAGCGCTTTTCAAATACAAGGGCTTCGGCCCGGTCCAATGCGAAGATCTGGATTTTTCGATGCGTGCAAAGGGCCTTCCGGGCATGAAATACGACCGTTTTTTACGTGTCTGGCTGTCCGACCGCCGTTTCATAAAGGACGGTTTTGTGAAAACCGTCCTTTTGTGGATTCGCAGCGACCTCAGCATTCTGGACGGCGAGGGAATGGACTCGGCTGGCTATCGGAAGTGAATACCGTTATGATGGTTTCGCAACCCACCCCGGGTGTCGCTTAATTCCCCCCACCCTCTTGCTCCTCCGCTGGCGGCATGTTGGATTGCTTTGCATTCCAACATGATCTGTCGCGCCTTCGGTCACGACAGATAACTTCTGTTCGCTTCGCATCCAGAAGTAAAATGTTGTGCATTTGACACAACATTAGCCCGTCCCCCCCAAGTCCTGCTCGGAGTGCTGGTTTTTATTATCCGACTTCATCTTATTTTTGCGATACAGGTACGAGGCAGCCAGGCTTATCGCGACAGTCGCCAGGACCATTATTATGCTGACCAACTGTGCCGTGTCCTCGGTCCAGACAACATTGAACGCCCCGACCAGCAGGAAGAGCGCCCCGTATTTTGCGATGCCCCCGACGAATATGTAGAACATGGATTTCCTGTAATTCCAGTCCAGCATGGCGATGAAGGCGCCGGTGAAAGGCATGACAGGCGCGATTCGATTGAGCAAGATGAGGCGCTCGTCCGATACGACGAGAAATTCTACGTACTTTTTTGAGAACTTTTGGACAAAGCCAGGCACCTTGACTTTCTTGACAAATACATAGAGAAGCGTATCGCCGGAGATGTCGCCGAGGAGGGCAACAACCAGCACTATGAGTCCCCAGTCCCAGCTGACGTCTCCCAGGAAGATGAGCACAGCGAATATGTCCGGGAGGGTCGGTATCGCGACCGAATCCAGAATAGACAAAAAGTAAAGGGCCAGTATCATGCCGAGCCAGCCCCATGACGAGAAAAATTCGATTAGCCAGTCGCCTATCGTGCGTCCACCTCGGGTATCCATGCCCCCATGATTATAAAATCCTTTGGCATGTCTCGGCAGGCCGAAAGTTTTATCACTGGCTCATTCTTCCCGCCGTTACAATGGAGATAGAGTACCGCCATCCGGCATTGACCGATATCGAGGCCATAACAGACGTCATTAACAAGTCCAGCAGAGAGCATCCTCTCCATCAGGACGAGACCGTGGAAGAGGTTAAGAAATTTACTTTTGAGGACGAGGAGTATGACCCAAAGGGTTACTTGCTGGCTATTGTTGACGGAGAGATCATGGGCTACGGCGGCTCTCATATCAAACAGTTCAGAATCGAAGCAAAGGACGATGCCTGGATCGAGGTGTATGTGGACCCGAAGCACAGGGGAAAGGGAATCGAGCAGCATTTCATGAGGTTCGGTCTGGATTATATCAAAAAGAGGAAGGTTGGCTTTGCAAAGAGATGGTGCTATGGTATGGAGGGTTGGCGCCATGACCTCTCCCTCGAGTTCGGGATGAAAGATGTCCGGCACAGTTTTGTAATGGTCTGGAAGGACAAGGGTGAGGCTCCGGAGGCTGCACCTCTCCCGGAGGGCATCCGGTTAGAAGAACTAATGTTCAAAGAGGCCAGCACGGAGGAAATAAAACTTTTTCTGGAGAGCATGAACGAGTTTTTCGCCGAACATTATAATTTTGCGCCCGTTCCGCTTGTAGAGTGGCTCAAATGGCAAGAGGTGGACCGGGAAATAACCCGGTTGACAATTGCAAAAATGGAAGATGAAATCGTTGGCATCACAATGTGTGAGGAAAGTGTCGTCTATAACAAGGAAAATAATACAAAAGTCGGCTGGGCGGATATACTGGGTGTTAGGAAATCGTTGCGGAGGAAAGGAATCGGTCGGGCATTGCTTTCCGAGAACATGAAATGGATTCACGACCGCGGCATGGACACGATATATTTAGGAATGGATGCGAAAAACCGTGACGCCTTGGGCCTTTACACTTCATTGGGCTATGAGATTTACAAAGAAAGCATCGCCTATGAGCTGAAATTATCAGCCTAATCGACTGGAAGTTTCATTATAGAAAAAAATGGATTACCAAGTAATCCACCAATGAGGTTTCGGCTTGGTGGGGTCATCCCCCATATATCGCTTCATACGATTTAGCTCGGAGGACTCCGCTCTCTGGCGGTAGATTTCCCTCTGAAGGGTCCTCCGGAACCGAGGGGCCAGACACGCCCCTCGCGGCGCATTCGATTGCTGGCATTTTCGAGTTTCTGTGTCTAATAACAACATATCATTCACCTCAAGCGTCGACGGATGCCAGCATACTACTTAACGGTTGTGGAATCCAAACGATTTTATCGTCTTACGCATTCTGCATCGTGATAACATGACTGTCAAGGTAGGCATCATCGGCGGCAGCGGAATTGCGGATGCTGGCTTCTTCAATGAGGTCGGAAGAAAATCCATCGAAACACCTTACGGAAAGCCATCCGGCGAGTACATCCTAGGTGAGGTCGGCGGAGCCGGCAAGGCCGAGGTCATATTCCTCCCAAGACACGGGCCAGGCCACAAGACACCGCCCCACAAAATCAACTACCGGGCGAACATCTGGGGCTTCAAGGAGCTCGGCGTGGACAAGCTGATCTGCCCCTCCGCCGTGGGCTCGCTAAGAGAAGATTATAGGCCAGGAGAGATATGCCTGGCCGACCAGTTCATAGACTGGACGAGGGGCCGCGAGCTTACATTCTACGACGGCCCGGAGGTCGTCCACGTATCGGTCGCAGACCCGTACTGTGAGTCCCTCCGAAAAATGCTGGCCGGCATCTGTGAGGAACAGAACATACCACATCACCCGACAGGCACGATGGTCGTGATTGCGGGTCCGCGATTCTCGACGCGCGCCGAGTCCAAGATGTTCCGGAACTACGCCGACATAATCGGGATGACAGGGGTTCCCGAAGCACAGCTGGCCCGCGAACTTGGAATATGCTATGCGAACTTGTCGATGATAACCGATTACGATGTCTGGGCAGAGAAGCCGGTGAATGTCTCCGAGGTCATCAGGACGATGAAGGAGAATGCCGGCAAGATACAGACAATCATCGAGGCCGCTATCGGAAGACTGGCTGATGTGGAATGTAAGGAATGTCGTGCTCACCTTGACGAAGCAGGATTCTAACCCGCCCCATATTTTTGGATAGCCCCCCGCCCTTGCGCCACTGCGCTTTTTTCCGGCTCGCTACCCACCCCATTCAATTCATGCTCCCCCCACCCTTGCGTCCCTGCGCTGGGCACACCCATCCCCCTGTGCCCTGCTCGTGACGCACGAAAGGGTGAATGTCTGGGAAACCCCAGAAAATCCTTTTATACTCATTTGCATAACTGGGGGCTGATAACATGACCGAGCCAGATTCGATGCCAGAGTTTATGATTCGTACTGTGGACCTTCACAAGAGTTTCAAGACCGTGAAGGCCGTGAACGGTGTTTCTTTGAATGTCAGGAAGGGCGACATCTATGGGTTTCTGGGGCCCAACGGAGCCGGTAAAACGACGACAATCAAGGCCATCCTGGGTCTTCTTAATCAGGATGCTGGCAAGGTTTATCTCAATGGCATGGACACGTCCGAAGTAGGGGTGGAAGCGAGGGTCGGTATAGGCTACCTGCCGGAGCGGGCCCAGTTCTACAGGAATCTGACCGCATACCAGACGATGGAGTTCTTCGCAGAGCTCAAGGGGGTTGACAAGGGCCAGTGCGACGAGCTGCTGAAGAAGGTCGGGCTGGAGTCGTGGCGCGATGCCAAGGTCGGCACATTTTCAAAGGGGATGGTCCAGCTTCTCGGAGTTGCCCAGTCATTGTTGGGTGACCCGCATTTGTTAATTCTCGACGAGCCCACATCCGGCCTTGACCCGAGATGGGCCAGGGTACTGAAGGACATCATTTTGGAGATGTCTGCGAAAGGCACGACCGTCTTCTTCTCATCCCACCTTCTTTTCGAAGTGCAGGAACTCTGCAACAAGGTGGCAATCCTGAACAGGGGCCAGCTGGTCATCGAAGATACAGTTGAGAACATCAGTGACGGCATTCAGCTCAAACCCCATCTCATTTTGAGGGTTGCGAAGGACGGAGATGTTGTCGGCCAGCTCCTGAGGGCCGGCGGATTCTCGGATGTCACCGTCGCCGGAAATCAGATAACAGTATCAGTTGAAAAGACCGAAAAGACGAAGGTTTTACATATTATCGAGCAAGCTGGCTACGAAATATTGGATTTCAAAACAGAGGAGCCATCACTTGAAGATGCCTTCCTCGGTTACATCGGTGATGAAGCCACGGCAGGCGGCATACAGGTAGATAAGAAGAAGCCTAAAATGGAGGAGCCGGAAGAGCCGTCTTTTGCCGAGCCAGTACCCTCTGACGAGGAGGTGGACGCATGATTTCGAACATCCACAAGGACAAGGTGTTCGGCATTGCCAAGAAGGAGTACATGGACAATGTGAGGAACAAGTGGATGATTACGCTCACCGTAATTTTCCTCATTCTCACGCTGGTCATTTCGTATTTCTCACTCAGTGCGACCGCTACTTCGATAGGCGAGGTCACGCCAAAAGGGGAATGGAACGCTAGCATGAACGTGCCGTTGCTCGGTGACAACGGCGAGGGCGGGGCCAGCTGGGACGCATATGTCGTCTCTGTCGGAGGGAACGTGACCTTCGACGGCGTTGAAATACAATGGATGCCGGGTGATTGGGTTGTCAACATAGGCGACAGCTGGCAGCGACTGTCCTTCGCGGGTGTCTGGGATGCCAGTTCGAACTTCCCGCCTTTGGGTGATAACGGGGCTAACGGAACGAACGGTGACCTTTACATGGTCGCAGTCGCCGGAAACACATCGCTGGACGGCAACAGCGCCTGGGAGGTCAATAACGTCCTGGTCAACTACGAAGGGACGTGGATAAAGATAGAGGCTCCGGATATCGGGGTCGGTTTCAAAGGCTTCGAAAGTACGGTGCTGGGAATGGTCAGCATAACATCCATTTTGCTGCCTATAATCGCGATCATGCTCGGCTACGGAACAATAATCGGAGAGCGCGAGAACGGCTCACTATCTGTTGTCCTGAGCTGTCCGGTGTCCAGGGAGGACGTAGTCATCGGCAAGTTCATCGGTCTGGGGGCAGTCCTCTTCACCACGATTTTCGTCGGCATGGGAGTATCTGGCCTCATCATCGGCCTGATGGCGACCAGCGCCAAATGGACCGCTTACATCCTCTTCATGTTCGGCACATTCATCTTCACGATGGTGTTCCTAGGATTTGCCATCCTTATGTCAACGCTGGCCAAGAAAAGGTCGACCGCAATGGGCGGCGGAATCTTCCTCTGGTTCAGCGGCATGATAATCGGAATTATCGTCATGGGTGTATGGGCGGCCATGGGCGGCGATTTCAGCGAATTGATGACCGGCAATATCCAGTTTCCCGATTGGGTCTGGATAGTCGAGCACCTTAGCTTTATGGACACCTACCAGATGGGCGGGATGCTTTTGTTCGGAATCACCCAGTTCCAGGGTTTCAGCATGGACTCCCCTGAGTGGATGACCGCAACCTCGACATTTGCCTGGCTATTACTCATGGCTATTTTGTCATTTCTGGCAACCCTCTGGCTGATGCGAAAGAAGGACATCTGAGGCTGGAGAAGTTCAGGATTGGAAGTGCAGGGAGCCGCAGAAACAATCATCCTGTTGGCTGTATGTTTCTGTTCCATCGGCCATATGCCCGATTTCGCAGAGGTGCGCCCTCCGCGTTCATTTGCTAGTAATACGATGGGCATACGACGGCATTATGTCAAATCCTATAAAGGGAAAATGCAGGGAGCCGGATTTGAACCGGCGAAGGACTAACCACAAGGTCCTAAGCCTTGCCCCTTTGGCCAAGCTCGGGTATCCCTGCATATTCTATGGGCGATTCTCCGTTTAGTATTAATATTAATTGTTATTACTGTATCCTTACCGGGGAGAAACCTGATGCAGCAAGACCCAGACATCGAGATGACGACCAAATTCATCAACAGGCAGAAGGAAATCGAGGAATTGAGCACCTACTGCAAGGAAGCGAAGGACGGCATCGGCCGCCTTGTTTTTGTCACGGGGGAGTCGGGAATCGGCAAAACACGGCTCATTCATCAGGTTGGCCAGCAATCCAGGGAAGAGGGATTCCAGTTTCTTATCGGACGTAGCATTTCACAGCAGCATGCAGACCCCTATCTGCCTTTCATCGATGCCCTCAAATACAAGCTCAAGGTCCAGAAAAAACCTGAAGCCAGCGAGTACGAATCCGGAATGCCCGTAGGCATGATGAGCGTCGATAACTCGACAGGCGACGGCTACGCGGACGAATCCTCCGACTTGCCGCTCGGGCTTCTCCCGATGGCGAAAACGGAAGCTTCGGAAATCGCAACCATCGACATCCAGAGCCAGAGGGACAAGATGTTCAACACCATATTACAAATAATCATCGACACTTCAAAAGAGAATCCGCTTCTTCTTTTCCTCGACGACCTCCAGTGGGCTGACAGTGCCACCCTCCAGTTGCTTTTCTACGTGGCCAGGAACATCAAGGAATCCAGAGTTCTGATCGTATGCGCTTACAGACCTGCGGAACTGGATATTGTTCCCGGCGAGGAGCATCAATTGACCCAGATGCTCAGGCGATTGAGGCAGGAAAAATTGTATTCTACTATAAACCTGGCCAATCTGTCGCCGGAGGACGTCGCTGAGATGGTGAAATCGATACTGGAAGTCGAGGAGGCTCCTGAAGGTTTCCTGAAAAAGCTATATGACATGAGCGAGGGAAATCCGTTCTTCATCGAAGAAGTTTTAAAGTCACTCATGGACGAGGGCATCATCCGCCGACACGCTCACATCTGGGATGCTGGCGTCGATCTTTCTTCCGTGCGAATTCCTACGAGCATAAAGGACGTCATAAGCCACAGGATCGCCCGAATGGACGAGAGAACGAAGAAGGCCCTGAGGTTCGCCTCGGTCATCGGAACGCGGTTTCAGTTCGACGTTCTGCAGCAGGTCACGGAGATGGACAGCGAGGAATTGCTGGATATACTGGACCACCTCAACGAGCTCGATATTATCAAGGAGGACACATCCCGTCCCGATGAAGAAATATTCATATTCGGTCACAAGCAGACCCGCGTGGTCATCTACGAGGGCATGAGCAAGAGCCGGACGCGGGTTCTCCACAAGAAGGTCGGAGAAATCATCGAACGCCTCTACCACGGAAGAACCGACGACGTGATTTTCAGTCTGGCCAAGCACTTCACGTTTGGCAAGGACTTCATGAAATCGCACGAATATTCTGTCCAGGCAGGAGAGAAGGCGATGCGTTCGTTCGCCTTTGAGGACGCAATAGAATACTTCAGCTCTGCCATTCGAAATCTCAATTTCATCGGCAGCGATGCGGAAATCGACGTTCCGCGCGAGACCCTTTCCCTCTCTACAAAAATAGGCAATTTACATTATGCCCTCGGGGATTCTAGCTCTGCGATTCCGAACTTAGAAACAGCCCTTCAATTCAGCAGGAAATTAGAAGATAAAGCAGCAGAGGGCGAGACCCTGCTCTACCTCGGGCACAGCCCGCGGCTCAGAGGTAATTTCAATCAAGCGGAAGATTTATACGAGAAGGTCATCGTGATATTCGAGAATTCGGATAATTTGGTCGGTCTGGCCGGTGCGCAAAGAGGGCTCGGGTACGTTCACTGGCGAAAGGGTGAGAACAACGAAGCGGTCGAGCATTACAAGGAGAGCATAAGCTTCTCGATGAAGGCAGGCGACAATCCCAGCATGGCCAAGACACACATCGAACTGGGCAACGTCTACAACAACTGGGGTGACCATACCAAAGCCATGCAGTATTACTTGAAGAGCGTCCCTCACCTCGAAGAAGTAGGTGATTTTAACGAGCTGGCCAGGGCTTACAACAACATGGGCGATTCTTACTTACGAATGAGGGATTTTGACAAGGCATTGGATTCTTTCGAGAAGTGCAAGGAGGCCTCCGAGAAAATCGGAAACAAGAACTTCGTGGCATGGGCACTGTTCAATTCGGCCGAAGCGCTGGCCAATCTCGGAGATTACGACACAGCCGAAGAATACTGCGACCGCGCACTCAAGATTTGTGAGGAGCTGGACGACAAGATAGGCATGAACGGCGTGTTCAAGAATTACGGCATCATCTACAGGTTCAAGGAGGAGTGGGACAAGGCCATCGAGAACTCCAACAAATCCATAGTCATTCTGGAGATGCTGGACATTCCCTACGATCTCGGTACGACCTACATCGACCTGGCAAGGACCTACGAGGCGATGGGGGAGAAGAGCGAGGCCCTCGAGAATTATATGATGGCCAAAGATTTGCTGGAGATGGTCGGCGCGAAGAACGAGGTCGGCGAAATCAACCAGAAAATCAAAGAACTCGAAGCGTAGTAGGATTTAGCCAGTGAATGTGAATATACAGACTCGCAGAGGCTGTTTAAGCTTGGCCATAGGCCAAGATGATTACACTATGGGGACCAGCTTGATGTTCGGGCTGCCCTTTTCCGCATCTGCCACGATGCCGTAGATTATCGTCTTGGGCTTGATGCCGTAGATGCACGGGCATTTGTTGATGTCGGTGATTTTGAGGTAGGTATCGGCCATGTTCATGATTTCCTGGGTGAGTTTCAACCCCGGTTTCAAAATTCCGATGCCGATGTCCTGCGAAATTTTAATCTTAGCTACAGCCTCGAGAAGCTGTTTTATCGCCACGCCACCGCCCTGTAAATACTCGAGAGTGTCGAAGCCAGTAAAATCGATTATGGGCTTGTTATCCGGCCCTCTGAGAAACTCCAGGTTGCTCTTCCAGGTGCGGACCGCATCCTCCTTGTTACGGGTGCCCAGCGCCATGATGTACGGCGAATCTGACTTGTGAATGAAGTAATCCGCGATCCTGAACGAGTTGTCGAAGATGTCCTCCGAAATGTAAGTTGTAAGGTCTTTCTTCATCGACTCTGCATGGTCGCCGCCAGTCAGTACTGCGAATACGCCTTTTCCCTGCGAGATGAAGTTGAGAAGGATCGGCCTGACAACCGAGTAGTATTCCTCATTGGAAACGTTCTCGTCCACCTCGATGACGTTGTAACTGCCCTTGGCATATCCGCCGGCCAGCAGTTCATCGAGGTCTGTCGTGCCGGTGCTGTAATGCGTTGTCGTGTCCGGAATCGGCTGCCACTGTGCCTTCTCCGTGCCAGGAGCGCCGTCGAACGGGTCGAAACTCATGAACCTGCCGTCCTTCAGTGTGATAATATATGCTGGCTGGGCGATTTCCGTCGCCCTCAGCTTCAACAAATTCATCTGGCGAACTCTCCTGCCCTCCAGCAAGCCGTGCTCGAACTGGATGATGCCATCTACCAGAAAACCCAGGTCGTGCTCGCTGTCTTTCTCTACGACGAACACGGTGTCCACGTGCGAGTCCTCGACCAGATCCTTTTGAATGCAGGTGATGAACTCGTCCGGCTCGAGCCCGTATTTGTTCGTGATGCCCTCGATGCTGTCGATGACCAGCATCGTTTTTTCGGGCAGTATCGAATCGACCTTGTCGTAGATTCGCTCGATTTCGGGCATGCGGTTCCTTTCGAGAAGCAGCGAAAGCCGCGAGCGGTCCACTTTGCTCGGGGGAGCCAGCGGCTCGTCGTTGATGGATTTGAGAAAATCCTTCGCGCTGGAAAGACGCTCCATCTCTTCCTTGCTAATGGCAGGGCGTTCGCCTCCTTCCTCATCTGTATAAACCGTCGAAAGGAAAATCCTGCTGGCATCGATGATCCTATTTTTCATGTCCTCGCTTTCGAGCCACGGAAATTGTGAATACAGGGCCTGGTCGGAAACCCTCGTCGTAAGGTAAAAACTCTTCTCTGGCTTGGCGATTTCTTCGAGCAATTGAAGCGCGAACGTGGTCTTACCTGTGCCGGCTCCGCCGATGACCATCATCGACCTGCCGCTTTTATGCTGAAAGAACGATTTGACCTCTTCGGGTATGTGGCGCTCAGAAGCTTCCCTGGGCATTGGCCAAAACCTCCGTTATGTTTTTTGTAGCCTCATCAAGGGATTTGCATACTGCCTCCGTGTCGGTCGAGTTGCTGATCACAGCGATAAGGGCCTTGGAGCTGATGCTGCCTGCCAAAAACGTTCCGCTTTTTGACTCAACGATTATCTTCGTTGGCGGTTCTTTACCCAAGCCAGTATATACTACTTCCGATGCACCGAGAATCGTTGCAGACAGTGTAGAAAACGTCTCTACCTGCGACTCATCAGGCACATTCCAGGCAATAGGAACACCGCTTCTGGAAATGATTGCCGAAATCTCGATGCCGTGCTTTTCGCTCAGGTTTTCTAGCTCCTTTTTTAACTCCCCGACCATGGACATAAATCCACATCCTTGCTATGACTGTATAAAGCACAGAATATATAATTATTTGGTAGGTTGGCCAAGATGACTGGGATATTTCAGAGACGCTCAAGTATCATCTTTGCCGCCTTTTCCCCGGAAAGCAGCATTCCGCCGAATATAGGGCCCATGCGCGGCGCGCCCATGACCGCGTTGGCCGCCATGCCGATTACGTATACACCGGGATACACCTCCCGCGTGTTCTCGACGACCGTTCTCTCTCCTATTTCGGCCCACATCGATTTTTCACCCTCGATTTCACCGCTGGGCGTGTCCAGCTTCCCTGCTTTTCGCTGGATGACATGGCAAATCTCCGAGTCATGACCGGTCGCATCGATGACTACCTTCGCCCCGAGGGTCAGGGGGTCTACGTGCAGACCAGCAACCGTGATGGCAGCCCAATTTATCACGACGCCGGTGACACGATTTTCTCGAATCATAACATCCTCGACGGAAATGGCGTTCCACAACTTTGCACCTGCGTCCAGCGCAGCTGCGCAGAGCTTCGTCACGCACTCGATGGAGTCGGCGGTGTAGTAGCCGTCGCCGGCGTCCTCTGTCCGAATACCGACAGCATCCAGAAGGTGTTTCGATGCAGGTTGGATGACTACAATGGGGAAGGTCATTCCCCCGCCCCACATGCCTCCTCCGGGAGCTAGCTTCTTTTCCAAAATGAGGACCTTCTTGCCTGCCTCGGCCAGCAATCTCGCCGTAGTCAGTCCGGCAGGCCCGGCGCCGGCTATAATCACGTCTACATCGGCCAGCTCCTGGAATTCTCTCGAGTAGCGCTCCACGATTTTTCTAGTCACCAGGACATCATCGATCTCCGTCATATCACTCCCCATTCCATAAACTCATATAAATTTAACTATTGTTAAGTTATCTTGCCACATCGAATGCACTGATACCTGCCATCTCCCGTTAATATCTGGCTGGCTCCGCAGGCATCGCACTTGTGCTCCACTTGTTGTGGGGCTTGTTGTTGCGCAGGCTCAACTGCAGCCTGTTGCTGTGGGTATTGCTGCGGCGGCGCCTGATACTGTTCCGGCTGTCCTCTATATTCGTAGACCGGCTGTTGCTGATTCGGGTATTCCTGATGTGCTGGCTGTGTGTCCTGATACGGCGGTGATTGGTATATGTGCTGTTGCTGCATTGTCTGGTATTCGGTGCTGATCACAGTCGTTCCCGCGACCCTGTCCATGTACTTCTGCTTCGGGTCGCCCTCCGTTAAAAATCCGAGGAGCCAGTCGAGTAAGAGAAAGAGGCCGTGAATCTTCGAGATGTTTCTTATAAGGGCCTTTTCGGCGTTCACCGGGCCGTTGAGAGACGTGACTTTCAGGTTGAGGATGCCTTTTCCTATTGTTGCGCCGGAGGTCATCTCCATGATCGTGGCATACAGGAAGAACAGGACTCCTGAGATGAAACTCCATCCGAGCCAGTACCATCCACCCCAGCCCCACGGAATGAAAAATAGAATGACCCATGCGATTGCATAAAAGATCACCGCATCGATAATTAATGCCACCAATCGCTTAATCCAGTGGTCCTGGAGTGTCTTGTCGTGCCCTATTGTGTCTCCTGCCGTAACCAAGTTACCCCTCCTGCTTTTCGACAGTATCGAACAGAGCGATATAAACATTGTGTACACCAAGTTTAATATATCCGTTTGGGCATTAACCAGATTCCCGTGGCAGCGGGATAACTCCGAGGGGGAGTATAACTCCAAATGGAGTATGGGGAGTGAAAATGGAAAACGTAGTTGTGGCCATCGGCGGAAACGCACTTATCAAGAGCGGCGATGAGGGCACGATTTATCAGCAGTTCGCGAATGCGAGGGAAACATGCGACTCGCTGGTCAAACTGATGAAGACTGGTTATGACATCGTCCTCACCCACGGAAACGGCCCCCAGGTCGGCAATGCCCTGCGCAGACACGAGAGCGCAAAGTCCTTCATCCCCCCATACCCGCTGGGCGTCTGCGTTGCGGAGACAGTCGGCTCCATGGGCTACATGCTCCAACAGACGATGCAGAACACGGCAAAGCGCGAATCATTAGGCAAGGACACGGTGACTGTCATCACGCAGGTGGTCGTCGACAGGAACGACCCGTCCTTCGGGACCCCTACAAAACCCATAGGCCAGTTCTACACGAAAGAGGAGATCGACCAAATAGCCGAAAAGGAGAACTGGGACGTCGTTGAGGACAGCGGCCGCGGATGGCGGAGAATAGTCCCCTCACCGAAACCCATCCGCATAGTCGAGAAGGACACCATACGCTACCTTCTCAGGCGAGGCCAGATAGTCATCGCCTGCGGTGGCGGAGGACTCCCGGTTATCGAGCTGGAGGACGGTCAGCTGGACGGCGTCGAGGCAGTTATCGATAAAGACTATGCCTCGGCAAAGCTGGCCAACCAGTTGGAGATGAAGAAATTCATCATCCTGACGAACGTCGACAGGGTGTCGATAAACTTCGGCAAGCCGGACGAGCAACCTATGGACAACATCACACTGGACGACGCAAAATTCTTCCTCGAGGAGGGGCAGTTCCCTCCCGGCTCAATGGGCCCGAAGATGGAGGCGGCCATCGATTTTCTGGAGAACGGAGGCGAGGAGGTCATCATCACAGACATAAGCCTTGCCGAGGAAGCAGTCGCCGGAAATGCTGGCACTCACATTTTGCGGCATTAACTATCCGTTTCCCGCTTCCCCATCATTCCCCCGCACCCCCGCCCGACCACCCTTTTGCCCGCCACCTGGCCCGTCGTTATTCCCCCGACCACCCACCCCAACGCGATGTGTTGGACTTGTTAACCGTAAGTCTTAACTATTCAACATGCCATCTCGATTTGTATGAGCTTCGAACTTTCTGTTGTCACGAACACGCCCCTGACCCCCTACGATGAGCTGGAAGAGGCATGCGCCATCTTTCTGGCTAATATTGGATATTTACCGAAAGGCTACGAGCCGCGGACCGGGGCCAGCGAGTTGAGGGACAGCGTTCCGTTCCGCCTGTTCGTCGATTGCTTCCTTCTCCGTGCTGACAAGGTCTGGCTCGTGGAGGAGCTGGCGCAGGAGCTGGACACCTCCAAGCCGACAATATACAGGCACATTAACAAACTCAAATCCTTGGACATACTGGACTTCGCGCCTGTGGAGGTCTCGCCCGATTCCACAAAGAAAGGATACAGGATTCGATACGACAATCTGGCCAAGGCCTGGAACTTCGTGGAGGCGCACGTGGGCGTGGCGATGGAGAACTACAGAAAGTCGGTTGACCACATCCAGAAGCTGGTCGAGAAGGAGCAGAAGAAATAATCCTTTGATAAGGAAGGAAAATAAACCGGATATTTGATGATATTGGACAGGTGAAAGGAGGAAATGAGATGGTGAAGAAAAAGGACGATGAAAATAACATAGTTTTGACTGTTGGCTCCAAGTACAGGGTCAAGTCCATAGAGTCGAAGGACGCCCCCCAGATAACGCACGGCAAGTTCATGGGCTACACGCCGATAGGGCCGGACGACGGCTTCTGCATCGAGCTGGACGAGTCCCACAAGGAAATGGCCGGCCGCATTCGGGTGATCCCCTCTCACATGATAATCTCGATTGACATAATCAGAGCCGTGGATAAAGAGGACAAGAAAGAGAAACCGGCCAGCAATATGTTCGGTTAAATTTTTATACTCTCTACTCCGTAGAAGATGGAGAAGAAGCACAATCAACGCTTCGGAGAAGAAGGAGATATTAATGGCCCATGAGTTTAACAGCAGCAGTCTGGAGGCGAGAATTCTCAGACTGCTTCAGGAGGCCTATCCGATTACACTGGACGAGATGGAGAGGAAACTGCATGTGTCTATCGTCCGTTTACAGCGTGCCCTGAAAGGCCTGGCTCACAAGGGATTGGTGGAGGTTCGGCCCCTGCCCGACAAGACTTATGTGGACCTTATCAGCCGGAATTTCCGGTTCACAGGCCGCAATCCGACCCAGAAAAAGCGGTTGAAGCACAAGAAAGGCATGAAGGCCAGGGAGGTGGAGGAATATGACGGCCCGATGTACGGATGACGGGGAATGGAATGGAGGTGCACCTTACCCATGAAGTTCCGGGCCCTGCCTCTCAACGTCTGGCTTCACCTGATATTCTTCATCGTGGGAATAGTGTCGATAATAATGCTGCCCATCACGATGAGCACCTATCTGGCTTATGCGGAAGAGGGCTACGGGGTCGACGTCGAGCTGAACGACATATCGACCGGCCTGGGCACAGTGTTGCTGAATTTTTCGTTCACAAATCCGGGCGAGTTCGAGCTGGGCATCTGGAATGCGACATTGACCGTTCCCGGCAACCCGAATTTCAATAATGTTACAATCGCCCTGAACTCGACAGGCCCGATACTCTGGCGGGACTCGACGACCGACGTCGAAATCGTGTTTCCGTCGACCTTGCCGGACTACCAGATAATCATCGACCCCGCATCCCGGATACGGGTCGATTTCACGATTTATGTGATATCGAGGGATGCGCTCGTGCCCCTGACCTACGTCCAGGGAGGTGCCTGATATGGCCAGCGAGGTCACCGACGAGGCAATCCAGGGCCTGATCGAGCTCTACGAGCACCAGGAAGATTCGCCACTGCCGAAAATGAGATTCCACACATGGCCGTGGGTAATCGTTAAAAGCATACTGGCGGTTCTCATTCTCACGACCATCTACCTCCTGTACTCGCTTCTCGAACTGCCGTTCACCCTTTTCGGCTCGATTTTTGGACTGGCCGTATTTGCGGGAGGCCCGTTCTTCACCGGCTACGTGTACGGGCTTTCGTTCCAGCATATCAGGAGAACGATGGCTTTATCCATCTTCATAGGGATGCTGGCCATCGCCCTCATGCTTTACCTTTTCTACACGCCGTACAGGATGGACATTTTCTTGGATTTCGGCGTGAATTACTCGCGCCAGATGTGGTGGTATGTTCTTCTTTCATTCTTCAACATGATATCGTTCTTCCCGATAGGGGCTGCGGTGGCATGCTCGACTAACCAATATGAGTAGCTGGCCAAGTCTGTTTATGACCCTCCCCAACCAATCTCTTCTCCCCCCACCCTTACGCCTTTTTGGCCCACCCCACACATTTCATGCACCCCCCACCCCGCTCCTGCGCTAGCCATCCTTCGGTTCGCTTCGCATCCCGAAGGATAATGTTGCGCATTTAACGCAACATTGCTTGCCCGACCCCCCAAGTCCTGCTCGGAGCGGCTGGCATTGTCGGCACATAATGATTATATCCGGCATACCTTTTCCCTGTCATGATGAGGATTGGGGTCATCGGTCTGCAGGGCGCGGTCTCTGAACATCTGGCTGTTGTTGTCCGGTGCTTCGAGGAAATGGGCATTGAAGGCGAGGTCTTTTCGGTTCGGAGCGCCTCTGACCTGTCGAACTCGGACGGCATAATCATTCCCGGAGGAGAGAGCAGTACGATTTCACGGCACATGAAGCGCCTCGGAATTGCCGGCAAGATAATCGAGCTGGCCAAGGAGGACCTGCCTATTATGGGGACCTGCGCCGGCTGTCTGATCCTGGCAGATGAAGTCGACGGTCATTCCGAAACCGGCGACGTCGAGGTTCTCGGCCTGATGGAGATGACTGTCGAGAGGAACGCGTTTGGCAGGCAAAGGGAATCGTTCGAGCAGATGCTGGCTATCGACGGGTTTGACGAGCCGTACAACGCGGTTTTCATCAGGGCACCCGCGATAACCGATGTTCGCGGGGCTGTCGTGCCTCTGGCCAGTGTCGCCGAGGGTGTGGTCTTGGCGCGTAAGGAAAACCTGCTGGCTGTCGCTTTCCACCCCGAGTTGACGGACGACCTGCGAATACACAAGATGTTCATAGATTCAATTCTGAAATAAAGCTCTCATCCTAACCAAATCATTCTGATATGCGGTATATTGCAGGGGTGGACGACCACCCACCCCTGCATCCCACCAGTAAGTTTATCCATATGGAGGCTTGATATCCCCAATAGGCTGGTGAGTGTGATTTTGGATTGATGATTATGGGAATATTCCCCGATATTTTATCGCTTCTGCAACTCTGTCAACGGCTAACATATATGCTCCGGTTCTCATGTCCACATTGTTTTTCTGGCTCATTTTGTAGACATCATCGAAAGACCTGACCATGATTTCCTTTAATCGACAATTGACATCCCTTTCAGACCAGAAGAATGATTGTAGACCCTGGACCCATTCGAAATAGGAGACAGTTACACCACCGGCGTTCGCCAATATGTCTGGCAGTACCATTATTTTTTTGTCAAAGAGTATCCGGTCTGCTTCAGGGGTTGTCGGACCGTTTGCGGCCTCTGCCACAATCTTCGTTTTGAGATTATCTACGTTTTCTCCGGTTATCTGGTTCTCTAATGCGGCTGGGACCAGAACGTCACATTCGACTTCAAGAACTTGTTTTGGCTCAAGTTTTTCAGTGCCATCAAAACCCGTGACCGAGCCAGTCTTCGCTTTATGGCCTATTACATCATTGACATCCAGCCCATCTTTGTTAATTATTCCACCTTTGCTATCACTTACAGCAATCACCTTTGCTCCTTTTTCGCTGAGAAGTGTAGCAGCAATTGAGCCGGCATTCCCAAATCCCTGGACAGCCACAGTGGCTTCATCTATCATAAATCCGTTTCCCTCATCACCGTCGCAATTATCATTCTCATTTGTCTCACACTTATTGTTCCAGACCTCAGGAGATATAACTTTGTAGTCCATCTTTTTTAGAGCCTCCCGGATTGTGAACATACAACCTCTGGCAGTGGCTTCGTTCCTTCCCAAGGAGCCGCCGATGTGAAGTGGTTTTCCCGTTACCACACCGGGAACGCTGTAGCCTTTGATCATGCTGTAAGTGTCCATTATCCAGGCCATCGTTTGAGCATCGGTATAGACATCTGGTGCCGGAATGTCCCTCTCCGGTCCGATTATCGGCGAAATCTCGGCTGTGAAACGCCTTGTCAGCCTTTCGAGTTCGCCCATCGACATTTCTTTGGGGTTGCAGATAACGCCGCCTTTGGCACCGCCATAAGGTATGCCGACGACCGCTGTTTTCCAGGTCATCCAGGCAGCCAGCGCTCTGACCTCGTCCAGCGATACGTTCCAGTGATAACGTATACCGCCTTTGCAGGGACCCCGGGCATTGTTGTATTGAACTCTGTAGCCTGTGAATTCTTTGATGTCCCCGTTGTCCATCTTCACCGGAAAGTTTACTGTCAGCTCCCTGTGCGGGTATCTCAGATATTCATGAATGCCTTTCTTCAAATTCAGCAAACCAGCGACTTTATCCAGTTGCTGCTGTGCTATCTTAAACGGATTCAATTCTTCAGCCATACAATCACTCTCTACTCATTTACACGCAAGCAAATTGTGCCTCATCAAATCCGTGTGCGATAAGACTGTCCAGGTGTTTGTGCAAAGTTCCGTTACAATTCAATATCACGGTAACTCCGGCGTTCGTCAGCATTTCATGAACCTCGTCGCTGATGTCTCCAGTTAATACTACTTCCACCCCTCTTTCGATTGCCGTCAAAGCAATGTCAATTCCAGCGTTTGAACTCTCAGAATCCTCGATACATTTTGTCTCAAAACCCATTGTTACTGTTTCGACAATCAAATAATATGGGCTTCTGTCAAATTGTGGAAACACTTGAGATTCCAAATCTGCTCCAGATGACGTTATTAGGACTTTCATCTACACCACCTTTTCTTTCGCCATGTTATGGCGATTGTTAATTGTAAAAGGACATATTTAGAGGTGTGTTGACACAATTTGAGACGTTTTTATCAATAAAATGATGGAAATTGTAAATAATGTGAATATTTAGAGTAACATTTTGCAACATCATGAATTAATTTTTTCACCATCTTTACTCTTTTGTCGTGTAAACAATCAGGATGATGGGTGTAGTATTTTAATCGTTCAAAATGAAATTTCATTTTTAATTCGGAATTGTTGATTATTTATAGAAATATTTATCTACTTGAGACACATGTGGGTGTTGATTAAAAGCAGATAACTGTTACACTTGTAACAATAAAACAACAAAAATGTTAAAAATGTAACAGTACAGAACAATAATCGTGTGAATCAACCCTGAAACAAGGGCTTTCACATAAAAAAATTAAGGAAAAATACACAAAAGTAACAATGCATGATACCCGTGGTGATAATATGGGGAAAAAAAAGAAAGGAAGTAATAACAGCGTGCATAAGGATGAGATATTAGAAGCATTACTGGATGACCCCACAAAAAGTGTCGGTGAGATAGCCAAAGAAATAAACAGTTATCGACAAGGTGTTTGGCGAAGAAAAAAGAAACTTGAAGATGAGAGGGTTATCTGGGGTTACACTGCTGTCATTGACCAAAAAAAAATAGGTCATCAGATGTACCTCGTCCTACTTAAAACCAAACCGATGAGTCGAGGGTTTGCTGACTTGGTTATAGACAGAATAGAGAAAGATGTGCCGCGTTCAATTGGTGCACGTCTTATTGATCTCTTTTACGTCAATGGAGAATATGACTGGATAATGAGGTTCTCGGCAAAAAATCATGCCACAGCAAGAAGATATTACGATACTCTACGGGTTGTATATGAGGAGTACCTGCTCGAGAAGCCAGTAATGGTGGATGTGAATTACATCGTAGTAGCAGAAGGAAAACAGAATCCCGGAATGAGTGAATTATATGATTTCGCTGCTAAATAATAATAGATTTAAAAACATGCATAACAACTTCACTGGGTTAAATCATAAATAGATGTTGTCATTTTGGGGGTCGGATGAGCAGTA
Organism: Methanomassiliicoccales archaeon; assembly: GCA_030672365.1. Lineage (GTDB taxonomy): Archaea > Thermoplasmatota > Thermoplasmata > SG8-5 > JAGLSY01 > DAOVGM01. Next base: position 9,603 of record DAOVGM010000087.1, on the reverse strand, counting down.
ATATCGAGGACATCATCAACATTCACGGTCGCGGGCCGGGCAATCTTATTCAGATTCTTCAGGACATCCAGGCGGAGGACAGCTACCTCTCCGTGGATTCCATAGCCAGTGTCTCCGAGGCGATGGCCATTCCTGAAAGCAGGATTTACGGCGTCGCCACGTTCTACAAGCAGTTCAAGTTCATTGAGCCGGGGGAGCACATGATAAAGATCTGCCAGGGGACGGCATGCCACGTCAAGGGCTCGACCCCGCTCCTCGATGTCCTGGAAAGCTATCTGGCCATTAAACCGGAAGAGACTACCGAGGACGGCAAGTTCAGCCTCGAGAGGGTAGCGTGCCTCGGATGCTGTGCACTGGCTCCGGTCATGGTCGTGGACAATGAGGTCTACGGCAAGATGACCCAGGAGAAGATCGGAGAATTGCTGGACACTCTCAGAAACGGGGGTGATGAGTGATGCCCGAACGCACGATCCTGATTTGCAGAGGGACGGGCTGCGTTTCTTCAAAATCGCCGGAAATCATGGAGGAGTTGGAGAACCTCCTCGAGGTCCACGGACTCGCCGAGAAGGTAGAAGTTAAACAGACTGGCTGTCACGGTTTCTGCCAGCGCGGTCCGATACTAATCATCGAGCCGGACGACATTTTCTACTGCGAGGTGAAGGTCGAGGACGTTCAGGAAATCATCGAGACGCACCTGGAGAAGGGCGAGGTCATCGACCGCCTGCTTTACACAGACCCGCAGACTGGCCAGCACGTTCCGAATTACAAGGACATCATGTTCTACAAGAACCAGCAGAGGGTCATTCTTCAAAACTGCGGTCACATTGACCCCGAGAAAATAGACGACTACATTTCCGCGGGAGGATACGTCGCCCTCGAAAAGACACTGGCCATGACACCGGAAGAGGTCATAGATGTGGTTTCGAAGTCAGGTCTGAGAGGAAGGGGCGGTGCCGGATTCCCGACGGGAAAGAAGTGGCAGTTCTGCCGTAATGCCGAAGGGGAGCCGAAATACGTCATATGCAACGCCGACGAGGGAGACCCCGGTGCGTTCATGGACCGAAGTATATTGGAGGCGGACCCGCACGCAGTTCTCGAAGGGCTGGTGATTGCAGGATACGCAATCGGCGCTTCGCACGGCTACATCTACGTCCGCGCGGAATACCCACTGGCCATCGAGAGATTCGCATACGCCCTCGAAACGGCGAGGGAACGCGGATACCTCGGCCGGGACATCATGGGCCAGGACTTTAGCTTCGACATCGAGATAAAGAAGGGCGCCGGGGCTTTCGTCTGCGGCGAGGAAACGGCCCTCATGGCTTCCATCATGGGCAAGCGCGGAATGCCGACACCCAGACCTCCGTATCCGGCAATGTCCGGCGTATGGGGTAAGCCGACGAACATCAACAATGTCAAGACGCTGGCCAGCATTCCCGTTATATTGTCGAAGGGAGCCGATTGGTTCGCGTCAATCGGCTTGGAGGGATGCTCGGGAACGGCTGTATTCGCCCTAACTGGCAAGGTGGCGAACAGCGGACTTGTGGAGGTTCCGATGGGAACGCCGCTCAATAAAATTATTTTCGACATCGGCGGAGGGGTGCCCGACGGCAAGACGTTCAAGGCAGCCCAGACCGGCGGCCCGTCCGGAGGCTGCATACCTGCCAAGGACGGCGAGATAAACGTCGATTTCGAATCACTGGCTGCCGCCGGCTCAATCATGGGCTCGGGCGGCCTCATCGTGCTGGACGAGGACACCTGCATGGTTGATTTATCTCATTACTTCCTCAGTTTCACGATGGAGGAATCCTGCGGAAAATGTCCTCCGTGCAGAATCGGGACGAAGCGAATGCACGAGATACTGGGCAAGATAAAGGCCGGCAGGGGAGAGCCCTCCGACCTTCAAAAACTGGAGGAGTTGGCCTATACCATTAAGAACGGCTCGCTGTGTGCGCTGGGCGGCACTGCACCCAATCCTGTTCTCACCACGCTTCGATACTTCCGGGAGGAGTACGAGGAGCACATCAACAACAAGCGGTGCCCGGCGCTGGTCTGCAAGGACCTTATCTGGTACACCATCAACCCCGAGAAGTGCATCGGCTGCGGGATATGCGCCAGGAAGTGCCCGGTGGGCGCGATTTCGGGTGAGAAGAAGGAAGTTCACGTGATAGACCACGAGAAGTGCATCAAGTGCGGAATATGCTTCCAGTCGTGCCCGCCGAAGGTGAAGGCGGTGGAGAAGAAAACCAATTGAGGTAAACAATGTTGAAGATAGATGGCAAAGAAGTTGAAATCAAAAAATCGGGAACGATCTTAGAGGTAGCCAGAGATGCCGACATCTACATTCCGACGCTCTGCACTCTAAAGGAGCTTCCCGCCTTCGGGGCATGCCGCCTTTGCCTTGTGAAAATCGAGGGCATGCGCGGTTATCCGCCTGCCTGCACGACGCCGGCCAGTGACGGAATGGTCATCACTACGAATGATGAAGAACTCAACGACCTCCGCCGCAAGATCTTGGAATTATTGCTTTCCGAGCACCCGAACTCGTGCATCCTTTGCGAGGACGCGGAGACATGCGCGAAGTACAGGACCTGCCCGATGAAGGTAGGCCAGATAACCGGATGCCAGCTGTGCCCGAACAAGGAGCACTGCGAGCTCAAGGACGTCATCGAGTACCTGGGCATCGAGAAGGTGGACTATGACTTCGAGTACAAGGACATGGACGTCGAGCGATCTGACCCGTTCTTCGACCGCGACTACAACCTCTGCATCCTCTGCGGAAGGTGCGTCCGCGTCTGTGAGGACATACGCGGAATGGGAGTGCTGGCCTTCACAAACCGAGGCCACGAAACCCGCATCGACACATCTTTCGGAAAGAGTCACCTTGAGCTGGGCTGCAAATTCTGCGGGGCATGTGTGGACGTGTGCCCGACAGGCGCCCTTTCGGCAAGGGCGACGAAATGGCACGGGGAGCCCGACGCCACGGTCAGCACTGTCTGCGGGTTATGCAACATCAATTGCGGTATCGTGGCCGGCGTCAAATGGGGGAAATTGGTCGAGACCACTCCCGATTCAGACTCTTACACGAACGGCCAGCTTTGCGTTCTCGGTCGATTTTGCATAGCCACCATCACAAATCACTTTGAAAGGCTGAAGTATCCTCTGGTCAGGAAAGATGACTGGCTCATCCCTGTAGATTGGGATGAGGCAGTTGAATCCGCTGTCGAAGGGCTTAAAAATTACCAACCCCAGGATGTCGGCTTTATTCTGTCCAGCGACCTCAGCAACGAGGCGGCCTTCACGCTCTTGGAGCTGGCCCGCGCCCTCGGGACCGAAAACATAGCAATCGCATCAGATGCTTCCTCCGGATTCGGGGGAGGAAACGAATCCGGAGTTTCAGCACTCTGCCAACTATCTGGCTTTGACGAGGAAAAGCTCATGAAGCCCGAGGAAATCGCCGGGCTGAAGGCAGTTTACACGACCCAACACCTGGCTGCTGGCGGTATTGCTACCGACAGCGGCGCGGCTGCCGGTGGTGTGGATACCGACGGAAGCGCGGCTGCCGACGGTATTGCTACTGGCGGCGGCGTGGCTACTTCGGAAAAACCGGAGTTCCTCATCGTCCAGGACGTATTCGAATCCGGAACCTCGAAGGCTGCGTCCATCGTTCTTCCGGCCCTGTCGTTCATAGAGACCGACGGCACCACGGTCTCCTTCGACGGAACGCTGAGGATTTTGAGGGCTGCGCCCGAGCCCTATGCGAGAGCCAGACCGGATTGGAAAATAACAAATGATATTCTCAAAGGCCTCGGAAAGGAGGCGATTTTCGAAACGCACGAAGATGTGCGCTCGGCGTTTGAAAACGGACTGAAGGAACTCCCGCAGCCGGAATTGCAAGACCTGCTTTCGGAAAAAAACTGGCTGCCCAAGATGCTGAAAGAGCGGAACCCGAGTTTTTCATATCGCGGAGTTGACCTCACCAGGTTAATGGACGACCTGAAAACCGTATGGGAGGCGGTTTGAATGAGTGAACGAAGTGAACACATTCAACAGCTCGAACCGAATGGTGAGAGATGCAGAATGAGTTCACTACCGCTCACCATTCACCTCAAAACCTCCAGGTTTATGGAGGTTTTCCAATGAGCAAGTTCAAGATTCTGGAGAAAGAAATGGTCGTGCCCAACATCTACAAATTCGTAGTTCACGCACCCGAAATTGCCGAGAAATCCAAACCAGGCCAGTTCGTCATTTTTATACCGGACGAGGAGGGCGAGCGCGTGCCGTTCACAATTTCGGACTGGGACCGGGACGAGGGTACGATAACTGCCTTCATTCAGGAATTGGGGGTTTCGACGATGAAGCTGGCCCAGATGAAGATGGGCGACCACCTCGAAGGCGTGGTCGGACCGCTGGGTATCGTGCCGGAAATTAAAAACTACGGCACAGTTTTCGTCGGAGGCGGCTGTTACGGAATCGGCGCGGTCTACCCGCTGGCCCATGCTCTCAAGGAGGCCGGCAACAGGGTCATCACAGTTATCGAGGCCAGAAGCAATTACCTGTTTTACAACGTCGAGAATTTGGAGAAAGTCTCGGACGCGCTGATGCTGGCCACGTCGGACGGAAGTTCCGGCAACACGGGTAAAGTTCATTCGATTCTTGAGGAGCTGGGCGAGAAAGTCGACAAGGCGTTCTTCATGGGCTGCAACTTCATGCTCATGATGTGCTCCCAGGCGACCCGGGAGCACAATATCGACACCGAGGTCTCGCTGAACGCCCTGATGGTCGACGGCACAGGCATGTGCGGTTGCTGCCGCGTGACGGTTGGGGGCGAGACGAAGTACGCGTGCGTCGACGGCCCGTGGTTCAACGGCCACGAGGTGGACTGGGACGAGCTGTTCAAGAGGAACAGCCAGTATGTCATGGACGAGGCGATGGCATTTCATCATTTCAGCATAGGCTGCAGGCAGGACGAAGAGCAAGGGAGGGTTGAGAAATCGACATCAAAGAAAGAATGAAGATACCCAGGCACAAGATGCCCGAGCAACCTCCCGCAGCGAGAGCGAGGAATTTCAACGAAGTCCCGCTCGGCTACGACGCAGAAACAGCCAAGATGGAAGCCGAGCGCTGCATCCAGTGCAAGAACCCGCAGTGCGTCACCGGCTGCCCGGTTAACGTACAAATACCGGAATTCATCAAGCTCATCAGAGAGGGCGACGCCCCCGCAGCGGCCAAGAAAATTAAAGAAACGAACGCGTTGCCGGCGGTCTGCGGAAGGGTCTGCCCCCAGGAAGTCCAGTGCGAGGGAAAGTGCGTCCTCGGGAAAAAGGGAGAACCGGTCGCCATCGGCCGCCTCGAAAGGTACGCCGCGGACTGCGAGCGCGGCGAGTGCAAGGTTGAAATTCCAAAACTGGCACCATCGACAGGAAAGAAAATCGCCGTCATCGGCTCTGGACCATCCGGGCTCTGCCTTGCGGGAGACCTGGCCCTGCTCGGGCACGAGGTCACGATTTACGAGGCACTTCACAAGGCCGGCGGCGTGTTGGTCTACGGAATTCCCGAGTTCCGCCTTCCGAAGTTCATAGTGGAATCCGAAGTCAGGTACCTCATCGACATGGGCGTGAAGCTGGAGCTCAACGCGGTCATCGGGACCGCCATTACGATTGACGATTTGTTCAACAAGTACAAGTACGATGCGATTTACATCGGCGTGGGAGCCGGCCTGCCGAAATTCATGAACATGGAAGGCGAGAATTTGTGCGGTGTGTATTCTGCCAACGAGTACCTCACACGCGCCAACCTGATGAAGGCCTACGACCACCCGAACTACGACACCCCGATAATGCGCGGCAGGAAGGTGGCTGTTGTCGGCGGCGGCAATGTGGCTATGGACTGCCTCAGGACCGCGATGCGCCTGGGCGCGGAGCGGGTTTACAGTGTCTACCGGAGAGCGATGGAGCAGATGCCGGCCAGGAACGAGGAGATCCATCATGCCGAGGAAGAGGGCATAGAGTTCCACCTCCTCAGGAACCCGGTGAAAATCCTCAGGGACGACAACGGCTGGGTGCGCGGCATGGAGATCTTGAAGATGGAACTGGGCGAGCCGGACGATTCGGGTCGCAGAAGACCGGTGCCAATCCCGGGCTCCGAATATGAGATAGAGGTCGACACCGTCATAATCGGTATCGGCGCGGACGCCAACCCCCTCCTCACCGGAACAATACCGGACCTGAAGCTCAACAAGTGGGGTTACATCGAGGCACTCGAGGACGGCAAGACAAGTGTCGAGGGCATCTGGGCAGGCGGCGACATAGTGACAGGCGCGGCCACTGTCATCCAGGCCGCGGGCGCCGGTAAAACAGCGGCGAAATCGATTCACGAATATTTGACGAACAAGGGCGACTGGCCGAAAGTGCCGGCAGAGGAAGCGAGCGAATGATTTTTAACACCCTGAGGATGGGAGTCAATGACATATAAAACCCTGAAAGTGGATATGGACGGCGGGAAGGCAATCATCACGCTCGACCGCCCGGACCGCATGAACGCCTTCGACGACGAGCTTTCAGCCGAACTGGACGACATTTTTGGAATTTGCGAGGACGACGATTCCATCAAGGTCATAATCCTGACAGGCACGGGCAAGGCGTTCTGTGCCGGCGGGGACGTCAAGGGAATGGCCGAGTCCAAAAAACCGACCGAGTTCCTGGGAAACCTGGTTACCGGCATCCACAGGCCCATCATCCGAATTTGGAACATGGAGAAGATCATCATCGCGGCGATAAACGGCCACGCTGTTGGAGCAGGCTGCGGCCTCGCGATGGCCTGCGACATTCGAATTGCCAGCAAGAAGGCCAAATTCAACATGGGTTTCATGAAAATAGGTCTGGCCCCCGGCTGCGGAACGTTCTTCCTGCCGCGTCTGGTGGGCAGGGCGAAGGCCGGCGAACTTATCTACCTCAGCGAGACCATCGGCGCGAAAGAAGCCGAGCGCATCGGGCTCATCAACAAGGTCGTCGACGACGACAAGCTCATGAAAAAGGTCATGAAGATGGCGGAAAAGATAGAAAAGGGACCGACGCTGGCCATAGGCAGGGCCAAGACCCTGATCCGAATCGCGGACAAACCGTCCCTCATGGACCATTTCGAAGCGGAAAGGCACATGATGTCGATTTCCGGCGAGACAGAGGACTTTCGAGAAGGAGTCGATGCCTTCGTCGAGAAGAGAAAGCCGAAGTTCAAAGGCAAATAATTTTTAATATCATTCCCGCCCCAGCCAGTTTTCAATCCCCCCACCCTGCTCCTCCGCTGGGCATACCCAACCCCCTATGCCCTGCTCGGAGCAACGATACGGCCAACTGCGTCATGCCCCGTCTGGTACGAAAACTGTTCATTTCAAGGGCGGGGTAATGTATTGCCAGCATTTTCTGTGACAAGCAGAAAACAGCAAAGATTCGTGAAAGCCCCGCCTGGTAGGGCGGGGATGTTCAAACATATCTGTCATACCATCTGGGCCAGAGCCAGCACGTAAAAATATGAATCCCTATCTTTTCCGACTTTCCTTGGCTTTCATCCTCAGCTGCTTGGACTTGCACTTCCTGCATCTTGTCGCCTTCTTCGGATTGGTGGCGTTGCAGCTCATGCATACCTTCTTGTCCAGAGTTCTTGCTTCAGCCTCGGGAAATCTAGCCATTTTCTATCTCCTAAATAATAGGTTCAGCCTCGGATAAAGGAAGGGCTATTAAAGGGTTTTGGGATAATTACCTCCGCCCCTGCTGTCCCACCATCGCCATGTAGGCCAGTAGTGCCTCGATCTGTATCCTGACATTGCTGCCCTCGATGAGCCGGAATTCAGTCTCCCCTATCTTTTCCAGGAGGCGGACACGCAGCAATTCGTCGATGTCGATGTCGAAGGCCGTCCTGTGTACCTGGCGGATTATGTCCTCGCCGCTCAGCCCGTAGTTTATCAGCAGGGTGTCCAGCAGGTTCCTGGCAGGCATGAACTCGCCGCCCAGGGCGACCTCCAGCATTTCTTTGACCTGGGCTGGCTTGCCCGTGGCCGATGTCTTGTACACGACCTCCTGGTCGATTTCACCGCCAAGGGATGCCGATACCTGCAGAATATTGGTGGCTTTTCTCAGGTCGCCCTCGGCAACGTAGATGAGGGCGTCCATGCCGTCGTCCGTGACCTTTAATTTTTCTTCCTTGATAATGCGGCCCAGATACTTTTTCACATCGTCTTCATTGAGAGGCCGGAAACGGAAGACCGCGCATCTGGACTGGATGGGGTCGATGATCTTCGATGAGTAATTGCAAGAGAGAATGAAGCGGCAGGTGTTGGTGTATTTTTCCATTGTTCGCCTGAGTGCGGCCTGGGCATCGGAAGTTAGAGCATCAGCTTCATCCAGAAAGATGACCTTGAACGGGGTGTCGGCGATGGGGGCTGTCCTGGCAAAGTCCTTGATGTTCTTTCTGACGACGTCGATCCCGCGCTCGTCCGAGGCGTTCAATTCATGAAAATTTAACTTCCAGTCCTCGCCGAACATCTCCTTGACCAGCGCTATCGCGGAGGTCGTTTTGCCCGTGCCCGCGGGGCCTGCGAACATCAGGTGCGGCATGTTGCGGCTCCCGACATAACTCTTCAGACGCTCGATGACGCCCTCCTGGCCTACGACCTCATCCAATTTCTTTGGACGGTATTTTTCAACCCACACGTCGTTCATTATTCCCCCTCAGCCGACGATGCCTTTGAATTCCTCGTCGTCTTTCACAGCCTCGAAAGCGTCGTCCTCGCGAGCCCTTTCCTTGAAGTCTGGCTCGATGTCCATCGCTCTCTTCAAAAACGGAATGACCAATTGATTGTTGCCTTTCTTCGCCTCCGCGCATGCCTTGTAGTACCAAGCCGCCCCGTCGTTCGAGTCCCTTTTGACAACATTATTCAGGCTGTCGATGGCCTCGTCATATTTTTCGCTCCAGTAAAGCGCAGCGCCTTTCGTCAGGTACGCGGTAACGTCGTTGGGCTCTATCTCGATAAGCTTGTCGAATGTCTGGATGGCCTCGTCGAACCTCTCCAGTTTGTAAAGAACAGCCGCCATGTTGTGCAATGCGTCCTGGTCGTTCGAAATCTGGTTGACTATCTTCTGGAAGCACTCCAGCGCATCCTCGTATTTCTCCTCGCCGAAAAGCTCGTCACCCCTTTCGGCCAGTTCTTCGAGAGACTGTTCAGCACTCGGTTCTTCCGCAGGAGCTTCTGTCGGTTCTTCTGCTGGGACTTCCTCAGCAACTGGCTCTCCGAATGTGGCCGGTTCTTCAACAGGAATGTCGATAGGTTCGGCAGGAGGCATCTCTTCGACTACTGGCTCTGCTTCGGGCTCATCCATTGATGTTTCCCCGAACGCTGGCCCCGGGGCAACCTCCTCCTCAACCGCTGGCTCACTCACCAGCTCAATTGCCGGCTCTTCCGCCATCGGTTCAGGAATAGGCTCGGGCTCGGCAATGGGTTCTTCGACAATGGGCTCTGGCTCATATGCAGGAGTTTCTTCTATGGGTTCCTCACCCATAGCAGTTTCTTCTATTGGTTCCTCACCAATAGCAGTCTCTTCAATCAAAGGT
>DAOVGM010000071.1 GCA_030672365.1 Methanomassiliicoccales archaeon | reverse complement strand
GTTTTTGGCCGACGATTGAATCGTTACGGTCGACCCGAAAGCCAGATCACGAAATCCCCTAACATTTAAGGAGGAGTACGCATGGCATATCCACATAGGCCGAGAAAGGGTTCGTTGGGGTACAGTCCCCGAAAAAGGGCGAAAAGCGAAGTGCCCAAGTTCAGCTCGTGGCCCGAAAGCCTGGATGGTCCCAGGATACAGGGATTCGCTGGCTATAAGGCAGGCATGACCCACGCTTTTGTAGTAGACTACAGACCGCACAGCACCACGTCCGGACAGGAAGTCCAGATACCTGTGACCGTGATAGAAACGCCGCCGATGAAGGTTGTCGGCGTCCGGTATTACAGGCTTGACGCTTACGGTCTCAAGACTTACGGAGAGGTCTGGGCGAAGAAGCTGGACAAGGAGCTCAAGAGACGACTGCCGATTCCGTCGAAGGGAGGCGGGACCAAGAAGATGGACGAGGCGGAGGTGGAGGACGTCAGGTTGCTGGTCCATACGATTCCGAAACTCGTCAAGAGCGTGCCGAAGAAAAAGCCGGAGCTCATGGAGGTCAGAATCGGCGGCGGCATGATTCCGGAAAGAATGGATTTTGCCAAAAGTCTCCTTGGTAAAGAAATCACAGTCAACGATTTCATACAACCCGGCCAGATGGTCGACGTTGCGGCCGTTACGAAGGGAAAGGGATTCGGCGGTCACACTAAAAGATGGGGTGTCAAGCTCCAGCCGCGCAAGAACAGCAAACACCGACGTATGATCGGAACGCTGGGCCCGAAGAGCCCGGGATACGTCAGACCGACGGTTCCGCAGGCTGGCCAGATAGGTTATCATCAGAGGACCGAGTACAACAAGAGGATTCTGAAAATCGGTGAGAGTGGTGAAGACATCAACCCGAGCGGTGGATTCCTTCATTATGGGGAGATAGACAACCCCTACCTCATTGTGCACGGCTCGATACCGGGGCCGATAAAGCGATTGATAAGGTTCAGGGACGCCACGAGATACGAGAGAGGGATCGCAGTGGAAGAACCGCAGCTGACCTACTTGTCCAGAGAGCCGAAGCAGGGAGCGTGAAGTAAATGCCAGAAGAAAAGAAAGCACCGGCAAAGAAACCCCAGTCTAAGAAGACCCCTGCGAAGAAAACCGCGACCAAAAAGAAGAAGGTTGCGAAGAAAAAACCCATATCTGGCTTCAAGGTCAACGTTTATTCGATCGAAGGCGAGGTGAAACATCAGACGGACCTTCCCCCGGTCTTCAAATCCGAGTACAGACCGGATCTGATTCGAAGGGCTGTAAAGGCGTCACGGGCAAACCGAAGACAGCCATATGGCCCGATGAAGATGGCCGGCATGCAGCATGCGGCTTCCCAGTGGGGAAAGGGCAGAGGAGTTGCTCGTGTCCAGAGGATGACCCAGGGTCGGACTGCGGTAGAATCTCCGCCGAACGTCGGAGGGAGACGCGCCCACCCGCCGAGACCTGAAAAGGACTGGTCCCAGAAGATAAACAAGAAGGAGAAGAGAAAGGCGCTGGCTTCGGCACTGGCCGCACTGAGAGACCCGGAGCTCGTGAGCAAGCGCGGTCACAAAATAAACGATGAGATGACACTTCCCATTGTGCTCGAGAATGATTTTGAGGATTTATCCGACATCGTAGTGGATAAGTATCCTGACGAGACCGAAAGACGGTACACGAAAGAGGCACTTGAAATACTCAACAATCTCGGTCTGGACGGAGAGATCCAGAGGGTCGTTGACGGCAAACACATTCGTGCCGGTCGCGGAAAGATGAGGGGCCGCAAATACAGGAAGCCGAAAGGAATCCTTTTCGTGGTTTCGAACAAAGAAGGCATGAGAAAGTGCCTGACCAACATCCCCGGGGTTGAAGTTTCAACTCCGAAGGCATTGAACATTGAACTGCTGGCTCCGGGCGGAGACGCGGGTCGCCTGACCATCTTCACCGAGGCCGCCCTTAAGGAATTAGAGGTGTGATTATGGCCGACTATGTATTACTGCACCCCTATGTGAGCGAGAAAACGATGAACGCATTGCTGGGCACCCCCCTGCAGAAAAACAAGGACGGCAACAGGATCGAGTTCATCGTGAGAAGGAAAGCGACCAAGAAGGAGATTAAAGACGCGTTTGAAAAGATGTTCGAGGTTAAAGTGGAAAAAGTTAACACGCGGATACTGAAGGACGGAAAGCACGCGATCATCAAGTTGACGAAAGATTACTCTGCCGAAGACGTCGCGATGAGGATCGGCATATTCTGAGGGGTGTAAAAATGGGAAAGAGAATTATTCCACAGAGAAGGGGTCGCGGAAGCAGCACTTACAAGTCACCCAGTCACAGACACAAGGGCGTTCCGAAGTATCCCCGAGGATTGAAGGGCGAGGGTAAGGTAGTGGACTTGTTCCACGCACCCGGACGAAGCGTGCCAATGGCCAAGGTGAGATACGAAGAGGAAGCGTTCCTGATCATCGCGGTAGAAGGCCTGAGAGTAGGCCAGAGCGTTCAAGCCGGCTCCGGCTCGCCGGTCGACCTCGGGAACATCATGCCAGTCGGAGAAATCCCGGAAGGTACGCTCATCCACAACGTTGAGGCCAACCCCGGTGACGGCGGCAAGTTCATTAAAGCTGCAGGTACAGCCGGCACAATCATCAGCAGGGGAAAGGAGGTCATGATCGAGATGCCGTCCGGCACATTCAAGCCCTTCAACCCCAGATGCCGGGCCACGGTCGGCATAATCGCAGCCACCGGCAGGGCGGAGAAACCCTTTGCCAAGGCAGGCAAGAAATTTCACGGTTATCGAAGCAAGGCCAAGCGACATTTCAAGGTAAAGGGAATAGCAATGAACCCCGTGAACCACCCCCACGGAGGCGGAAATCACCCCCACGTCGGAACTCAAAGTTCAGTGTCCAGACATGCGCCGCCGGGTAGGAAGGTCGGAAGGCTTGCACCCAAGAAGAAGAGCAGGAGGAAGTAGACATGGCGCGTAGAACCAGCAAGGGAGCGACGTCCGCGAAAGCCGCCAGAAGGAAGGCGAGGAAGAGGAAGGGAGCCATTTCGGCACGCCGAAAGCGTGAGTTCACGTACCGCGGGTTGACACTGGACGAGTTACAGAAGCTCTCGATGGAGGAGTTACTGCCCCTTCTACCGGCAAGGGCCAGACGCTCTTATTCGAGGGGACTCAATGCTCAGGAGCAGGTGTTCGTGGATAGGCTGTTGAGGGGTGACAAACCGGTTCTGAGAACACATCGCCGTGAAATCGTGATTTTACCGAAATTTGTCGGTAGAAAAGTCGGAATCTACAACGGCAAAGAATATCGCGAGGTCGAGATAAAGCCGGAAATGATCGGACATTACCTGGGAGAGTTTTCGCTTACCAGGAGCTCGGTAACACACTCCGGACCGGGAGTCGGTGCGACGCGTTCGTCCAAGTTCATGCCGTTGAAGTGAGGTGGTTGAATGAGTGAACGAAGAGAACACATTCAAAAGCTCCGAGTGAAAGGAGGAGATTAATAATGGGATACAGCGGTGAATTTGACGACGAGACGATGGCACGGGCTTACGGAAAGGATTTGAAAATGTCCCCGAAGCATTCGGTCGAGATATGCAGGACGATTCGCGGCATGGACGCGAACGAAGCCCTGGACTTGCTGGATGCCGTGACCGAGAAGAAAAAACACATCGCGTTCAGGAGATATAACAAGCTCGTACCTCACAGAAAAGGCGGTGCAGCCGGCCGTTATCCTGTCAAAGCCTCCAAGGGGATAATGAAGGTCATCGAAAGTGCGATGGCCAACGCACAATTCAAGGAGATGGACCCCGACGAGATGAGAATAAAAACTGCGGCAGCATCCCGCGGCCGCGTCATTGAGGGCTGGATGCCACGGGCACAAGGCAGGGCGACACCCTGGAACGAAGAGACGACTAACATTGAAATAATACTGGAAATGACGGAGGACTGAACTTGGCTGGAGAGAGAAAATTCGTGACTGAGAACATAAGACGTGTTCTTGTTAAAGAATTCTTCATGAAGGAGACCCAAAGGGCCGGATTCGGCGGTCTGGACATCCAGAGAACGCCGATGGGCACAAGGGTTACGCTCATGACCGAGAGACCGGGCCTGGTCATCGGAAGGCGAGGCGCCACGATCAAGATGCTCACCGAGGCCGTCGAAAACAGGTTCAAGTTCGACAAACCGCAGATAGAGGTGGTCGAGGTCGAGAATCCGAACCTCAATGCCCAGATAATGGCCGAGAAGCTGGCTTCCGCTCTTGAAAGGGGCTGGCACTTCAGAAGGGCAGGTCACTCAACAGTCCGCAGGATCATGGGCTCCGGTGCCCGCGGATGCCAGATAATCATTTCGGGCAAGTTGACCGGTCAGCGTCACAGGATGGAAAAGTTCAAGGAAGGCCACATCAAGTTCTGCGGCGAGCCGAAGCTCCAGTGGATGGAGGAGGGCTTCGCCATCGCCAAGCTGAAGGCGGGCGTTATCGGCGTCAAGGTCCAGATAATGAATCCGAATGCCAGACTTCCGGACGAGGTTGACATCATTTACAAGGGCGAGCCGGATGCAGAAGCAGCTCCTGAACCTGTCGTAGAAGAAGCGCCATTCGAGGAAAAACCCGAGAAGGCTGATGAGTCAGTCGAAGAAAAACCCCAAAAGGCTCCAAAGGAAAAGAAGAAGGATAAGAAGAAACAAGAAGAGAAGAAAGTAAAGAAAGAAGAGAAGAAGGAGCCGGAGCCTAAAGAGGAAAAGAAGACCGAGGCACCAGCCAAAGAACCCAAGCCCGTAACCGAGAAAGTTGAAGAAAAGGCCGAGGAAGAACCTCCGAAGGTGCCTTCTCCGAAAGAGCAAGATTTGGAGAAGGAGGAAAAAACAGAGGAGCCAGCGGAGGAGAAATCCGCTGAGCCAGCCGAAGAGAAGAAGGAGGAATAAAGATGGCCCTGATGACGATGAGTGAGTTGAGGGAATTGAACCTGGAAGAACTCGGGGAGCGCCTGAAACAGTTGAGGGACGACCTCATGCACGAGAGGGGTCAGGCCGCAATGGGCGGCGCACCGGCCAGTCCCGGAAAAATCCGGCAAATACGTAAGAATATCGCAAGAATCAAGACAATCCAAAGGGAGGCTAAGGAATAATGGTAGGAGTTTGCTCAGTCTGCGGACTGCCACAAGAACTGTGCATGTGTGAAGAGATCGCAAGGGAGCAGCAGCAAATCAGGCTGCTCACCGACAGGAGAAGGTACGGCAAGGTCGTGACGATCATTGAAGGAATAGACAGCAGCGACATCGACATAGACGATCTGGCCAGAGCCCTGAAAACCAAGTGCGCTGCCGGCGGAACGATAAAGGACGGCAGGATAGAACTTCAGGGCGACCACAAGAAAAAGGTGAAGGCCACGTTGGAAGGCATGGGTTTCACAGTTGACGAAGCATGAATTGATGAGGAATCGAAATGAGAACCCCCCAAAATCTCGGGAATCACGAGCTTATCGGGCTCAACGTCCAGGTGTTTAAAGACACGACGGGCCATAGTGTATACGATGGTCTTGTCGTAGACGAGACCATGAACACCTTCGTTCTCGAGAGCGGCAGCAGGGAGATACGAATTCCCAAGCACGGACACGAATTCCATTTCATGCTGGATGATACTATTGTCAAGATTAACGGAGACAGGATCAGGTTCAGACCCGAGGACCGGACCAAGAGAGTCAGGAGAGTGAAGTAATGGCTGAGAAGAAAGGAGCCAAGAAGACCACCACGAGAAAGAAAGGGGCGAAGAATCCCCCCAAGACGGGCGGCAAATCTGCCGCGAACATCGGTATCGACGTGAAGGCGCCGAAGCAGGAATGCGACGACCAGTTTTGTCCGTTCCACGGCACGCTGAGCGTCAGAGGCCAGATACTCGAGGGCATCGTCGTTTCCGACCGTATGCAGAATTCGGTCGTCGTGCGCAGGGAGTACATGAAGAACATACCCAAGTACGAGAGAATGGAGAAGCGCTCGGGCAAATATCTGGCTCACAACCCGCCGTGTTTGGAGGTTGAAGCCGGGAATCGGGTAAGGATCATGGAATGCAGGCCGCTGAGCAAGAAGATCGCGTATGTCGTGATTGAGAACGTGAGCAAGTAGGAGGAAGGTTAATGAAGGGATTGGCAGGAAAGCAGACAAGAGGCATACCCACAGGAGCCAGACTTAACTGCGTTGACAACACGGGAGCGAAAATCGTCGAGGTCATCGCGGTGCCGAAATACCACGGGACGCACAGGCGATATCCGAGCGCCGGCATAGGCGACATTCTTGTCGTGAGCGTGAAGAAAGGCACACCCGAAATGCGCAGGCAGCTCGTGACCGCGGTCATCATAAGGCAGAAGAGGCCTTTCAGAAGGCCGGACGGCACGATGGTTCAATTTGAAGATAATGCAGTAGTAATCACGACTGAAACAGGCGAGACAAAGGGCTCGGACATAAAGGGGCCGGTTGCGAGGGAGGCCGCGGAACGCTGGCCGAGAATCGCCGCAACCGCGTCGATGATAGTGTGAGGGATAACATGACGAAATCTAAATTACCCAGGACACAGAGAAAGGCGATGTTCAACGCACCGCTTCACAGGAAACGAAAGATGATTTCCTCCCACCTGTCGGACGAGCTCATCAAGAAGTACAACGTGAGAAGCATGCCAGTCATCAAGGGGGACATCGTGAAAGTGAACCGGGGCGACATCGGAATCAAGGGGAAGGAAGCGGAAGTCGTCAAAGTTTACACCAAATCCATGAAGGTCGCTCTTGAGGGCGTCAACATTGCCAAGGCCGACGCATCCGAGGTGGCCAGGAAGATCCACCCGTCAAATTTAATCATTGTCAAATTGAACCTCACAGACCAGAAAAGGAAAGATAAATTAGAGAAACTGTCGGGAGGTGTAGTTGAATGAGGTCGCTATCGCTCCCCATTCAACTCATAATTTCCACACCTATGGAAATTTCCCTTGCGACTTGCATTCAACAGCCCGACATGAAATGGAGGGATGCAGAATGAGGTCGCTATCGCTCCCCATTCAACTCATAATTTCCACATTTATGGAAATTTTCCTTCCGACTTACATTCAAAACCCCTACGTGAAACGGAGGGATTATGATGAGTAAACACATGAAGAGATTGACCACGCCAACGTCCGTTCCTGTATCGAGGAAGAAGCATGTTTGGATTGCCAGACCGTCGGCAGGCCCGCACTCCATTCAACAGAGTGCGGCACTTGTCGTGATTCTGAGGGACATGATAAAATGCTGCGATACCGCCCGGGAAGCCCGAAGGATCATCGGCCAGCGCAAGATCCTGATTGACGGCAAGCCGGCGACGAATTACAAGAGGCCGGTGGGTCTGATGGACGTCATTACCATTCCGGATACCAAGGAATACTTCAGGTTCCTCATCGACACGAATGGCAAGTTCCGCCTGACGAGGATCACGGAAGACGAGGCAAAATGGAAGCTGGCCAGAATCGAGGACAAGACGACTGTCAAGGACGGCAAAACCCAACTCAACCTCCACGACGGCCGTAACATCATCCTCGACAAGGACGAGTACAAGACCGGCACGGTTTTGAAGCTCGAGCTCCCGTCCCAAAAGATACTGGACAAGTTCGAGTTGAAGCAGGGCAATATTTCATATCTTATCGGCGGCAGCCACATAGGTCAGCTGGCCACCATCGAGGGAATAGAGGTTACGAGCAATCCAAAGGACAACCTGGTCAAACTGAAAGAGGGCTTTTCGACAATCATACCGTACGTTTTCGTGGTCGGCTCAAAGAAGCCGGAGATTTCAGTGCCGGAAGCGGTGGTGGTGTAAGATGGCCAGCGGAAAGACGAGAATGATAAAGGTTGAAAAGACGGTAATCAACATGGGCGTCGGAGACGGCGGCGAGAAGTTGATAAAGGGTGAGAAGGTGCTCAACATGCTCACCGGCCGCACACCGGTCAGGACGATTTCCCGAACCACCAATAAAGACCTGGCCATCCGTGAAGGAATGCCCATAGGATGCAAAGTGACACTCCGCGGCGCAGAAGCCGAGGATTTCATCAAGCGGGCGTTATGGGTGAAGGAAAACAGGGTTGCCAGCTATTCGTTTGACCGTGAGGGAAACTTCACGTTCGGAATTTCGGATTATACGGATTTCGAGGGTATGAGATACGACCCCGAAATCGGCATTTTCGGCATGGACATCAGCGTCACCCTGACCAGGATGGGCAAGAGAATCGCGCTGAGAAAGAGACAGGCCAGAAAGCTGCCGAAGAAACAGAGGATATCTCGGGAAGAAGGCATAAACTTCGTGAAGAACAGGTTCAAAGTGGAGGTGTTGAGTTGAAGAACGTCGGACTGAAGCCCAAAAAGCACTTTGGACACAAGGTCGGATGCCTGAGATGCGGACGAAAGCGCGGAATCATCCGCAGATACAACATTAGGTTGTGCAGGCAGTGCTTCAGGGAACTGGCACCAGACCTGGGATTCAAGAAATACTCGTAGGAGGATGGAAATATGCAACATGATCCTTTGAATGATGCGATGTCGATGATAAAGAACGCCGAGAACATCGGTAAGAAAGAGTGTGAGATCAAGCCATCTTCCAAGCTCACTGGCCGTGTGCTCAAGGTATTGCAGGACAACGGTTACATCAAGCAGTTCGAGTATGTCGACGACGGCAGGGCTGGGATGTTCCTGGTGACGTTGAACGGACACATCAACGGTTGTGGTGTGATCAAGCCAAGATTCAGCGTGAAGAAGGCCGAGCTGGAAAAATTCGAATCCAGATATTTGCCGGCCCAGGATTTCGGAGTGCTGATTCTGACGACCACCGAGGGTGTAATCACCCACACCCAGGCGAGAGACCTGGGTGTCGGCGGTCGGTTGCTGGCCTACGTGTATTGAGGAGGTGGATGAATGGCGATAGCAGGAAAGAGCAAACAGAGCATCCCGATACCGGAGGGAGTTACTGTCACCGTCGATGACGGTGTCGTTACTGTCAACGGTCCCAACGGCCAGCTTACCAGAAACCTTCATCACGCAAAGGTCAAAATTCAGGTTCAGGGAAACGAGGTCGAGGTCTACTGCGAGTTACCCAGGAAGAAAGAGAACGCACTGATAGGAACCTACCGCTCCCACATCAATAACATGATACTGGGTGTGACCAAAGGTTTCGAGTACAAGATGAAAATAGTGTATTCTCACTTTCCTCTCAAGGTCACCGTGAAAGACCAGGATTTCGTGATAGACAACTTCCTCGGAGAGAAATATCCGAGGACCGCAAAGATCGTCGGAGACACGAAAATCGTCTCCAAAGGAGATGAAGTTACACTCACCGGTTCGTGCAAGGAAGACGTTGGCCAGTCAGCCGCGAACATCGAGCGCGCCACCAAGATTAAAGGTTACGACCCGAGGGTTTTCCAGGACGGAATTTACATAGTCAGCAAGGGGGTGGTGCCAGGATGAGCCAAGAGGAGAAGATTGAAGATACGGTAGTCCTCGAAGAAGAAAAAGAAAAGGCACCGAAAGAAAAGCCGGTCGAGGATACCACTGAAGAAGAACAGGTCGATACTTCTACTGGCGAAGAACCGGTAGAAGAAGAGCCGGAGGTTGAAATCGTCGACGAGTCCGAGCTGGAAGAGGATGAAGCCGAAGAAGAAGTCGAAATCGTTGAGGACGAAGAGGCTGAAATAGAAGACGAGGAAGAGGAGGAAGATGAAGGCTACCGCACCAAGATGAAGCCAGATCTCTCTGATGACCAGAAAAAGGCACTCTACCTCCGTGACCTGAAGAACAAGGCCAGGCCGAAGTTTCGAAGGCAGGAATGGTTCAGGTACAAGAGAATCGGAGATTCCTGGAGGAAACCCCAAGGCATGCATTCCAAGGCACGCCGGAATTACAAGTACAGAGTTAACGTCGTAAGCACTGGCTACCGCGGCCCCAAATCCATGAGGGGCAGACATTCCTCCGGATTCAAGGACGTCATCGTTCACAATCCGAAAGAGCTGGATGCTTTGGACCCGAAAACACAGGCAGCCAGAATAGCCCACACCGTGGGAACGAGGAAGCGCGTCGCGATCGAAAAGAAGGCCAAAGAGCTGGACATCCGAATTTTGAACAGGGGGACATGATATGGACTTGAAGAATCAAAGGAGAATGGCATCCGAACTTCTCGGGTGCGGTTACAACAGAGTCTGGATAGACCCTAATAGAATGGAGGATGTCGTTAGTGCGATAACTCGTAATAACGTACGGGTGTTAATCAACGCCGGTGCGATAAGGGCGATGCCGAAGAAGGGCATATCGTCCGGCCGGAGAAAGCACCAGAAAGGCCAGAAGGCAAAGGGACGCCAGCGCGGCCCCGGCAGTCGAAAGGGCGCGAAATACGCCCGCACCCCGCGCAAGAAGGAGTGGATGAAACGCATCCGGGCACTGAGAGCCAGATTGAAGGAGCTCAGGGGCAACGGCACAATCGACACCCGCACTTACAGGAAGTACTACCTCCAGGCGAAGGGCGGCATGTTTAAAAACCGAGCGCATTTAGATACCCAGCTGAGGATTCACGGCATAATCAAGGAGGAGGAATGAGCATGGCAAAAGGTCCGAGATACAGGGTTCATTTCAGAAGGCGACGCGAGGGCAAGACAGACTACAGACACCGGCGCGCAGCCGTGGCCTCCAATTTGCCGAGAGGGGTGGTCCGCTGTTCGTCTAGATACATCTACGTCCAGTTGATCGATTTTGACCTCAAGGGCGATAAAGTCCTCGCTTCAGCCAGTTCCAAGGAGCTTGCCAAAATGGGATGGACAAAGGGCACTTCGAACACCTCCGCCGCATATCTGGCCGGATTTTTGGCCGGCAAAAGGGCAGTCGACAACAAAGTCAAGAAGGCCATTCTGGACATCGGCCTTCACGCACCGACGAAGGGAACGAAAGTCTTCGCCGCTTTGAAAGGCATGGTCGATGCCGGCCTGGACATTCCGCACGACCCGGAGATCATACCCGACGAGAGCAGAATCAAAGGCGAGCACATCGGAGACGATGTACCCGCCATTTTCGAAAAGGTAGTTGCGAGCATCGGAGGTGATTTTGAATGAGCGACTGTAAGGAGCACATTCAACAGCACCGAGCGAAGGAAGGTGATGCATAATGGCATTTCAAAAGAGACCCCCCCGGAGGGAGAGAAAGAAAGACGAGTTCTCGCCAGTTGACTGGATACCGAGAACGAAGCTCGGCCGTCTTGTCTACGAGGGCACGATTACCACCCTGTCAGAAGCCCTGAAGTCCAATTACGTTCTGAAGGAACCGGAAATTGTAGACATTTTGCTTCCGGAAATGGAGGACGAGGTGCTGGACGTCAACATGGTCCAGAGGATGACAGACTCCGGTCGCAGAGTTCGATTCGCCATCACCGCAGTTGTCGGTAACGGAGACGGATTCGTCGGAATGGGAAGGATTAAGGGAAAAGAAGTCGGACCGTCAATTCGAAAAGCAATCGATGTAGCCAAGACCAACATAATCGAGATTAAACGCGGCTGCGGCTCCTGGGAGTGCGGTTGCATGAACCCACACACCCTGCCATTCAAGGTTACCGGAAAGTCCGGCTCGGTGAAGGCGACCTTCAGTCCTTCGCCGCAGGGAGTCGGTCTGGCCGTTGCCGATATACCGAAGAAGATTCTGAAACTAGCGGGTATATCGGATGCCTGGGGGACGTCGAAGGGCCACACCAAGACGACGGTGAATTACAGTTTTGCTACCATCAATGCGCTGAGGCAGACGACACTCGTCAAGGTCACCGACGAGCAGGCCAAGAGATTGAATATTATTTCGGGGCCAGTCGAAGCGGTTTTCCTTGAAACTTCACCCCAGGATATAAAGAGGAATCTGGAGGAAAAGAAGGCGAAGGAAGAGGAATCTATCAAGCAGAAAGAGACCGAGTTGCAAGAGCAGGCAAAGGCAGGTTCTGACAAAGTCAAGGAGGGAGCGAAATGACCCACGCCGTGATAAGAGTCAGGAGTGACATAAAAGTCCGCGGCGACATCAGCGACACCATGAAACTCCTCCGGCTGAACAAGGTCAACCACTGCGTTATCATTCCCGATGATGCTGTGACAAAGGGTATGCTTCAAAAGTGCAAGGATTACGTGACCTGGGGCGAGGTCAACGAGGAAACGCTGGCCAAGCTCATCATGATGCGCGGAAAACTTGTCGGCAACCACCCGATAACACTCAAGCACATTAAAGAAAACTCGGCCCATGATTCGGTCGTGAAACTGGCAAAGGCGATTTACGAGGGAAAGGAGAAGTTCGCAGATATGAAGGACGCCAAGCCAGTGTTCCGTCTCCACCCGCCTTTGAGGGGCTACGAAGGAATCAAACGTTCTTACAAAGCAGGCGGCGCATTGGGTTACAGGGGCGAGGCGATAAACGACCTCATCGTCAAGATGCTGGGTCCCAAAAAGAAGGAAAAAGAGAAGCAAAAACCTGCCAAAAAGAAGGCCGTGAAGAAGGTCGCAAAGAAGGCGAAAAAGGACGAGCCAGCAGCCGCGCCGCCGCTGGTAGAATCACCATCGGCAGCCGCGCCGCCGACGGTAGAAAGACCGCCGGCAGCCAAGAAACCTATAGCAGTGAAGAAACCCAAAGCAACCAAGGCCTCGGAGAAGTCTTCTCCAAAAGCACAGGCTTCGGAGAAGAAGGAGCCAAAAGCAACCGATGCTCCGAAGGAGAAGGATGAAAAAGAAGAAAAACCGAAGCCAATGAATAAAAAGAAGGTCGCCAAGACAATCGACACTCCGGAGGAGTCTTCTCCGAAAGAACAAGCTTCGGAGAAGGAAAATAAGAAGGAGGCAGACGAATGAGAAAGCGAACCGAGAAGATGAGGGGCAGCAGAACTCACGGCCGGGGCAAAAAAGCCGGCCGCGGAGCAGGAAAACGCGGCGGAAGGGGCAATGCTGGCCTTCACAAGCACAAATACATCACAACTGTAAAATTCCACCCTGACTATTTCGGAAGGCCTCCGCTGAAACGGCATCCTTCTTTGGTTACGCACAAGGTCATAATCAACATCGGGCAGCTGGACGAGTTTCTGCCCAAGTTTGTCGAGGAAGGCAAGGCAGAGAAGAAGGGAGATAAGTTCGAGGTCAATCTCACTGACCAGGGTGTTGACAAGCTTTTAGGAGCTGGCTCTATCAAATCTCCCGTCAAGGTAACTGTCGACGAAGCCACCCCGCGCGCCATCGAGAAGGTCGAGAAGGCAGGCGGCGAGGTTGTCATTTTAGAGGATGGTGAAGAGTTGGAAACAGTCCAAGCCGACCCCGAAGATGAGGAAGAGCCAGTCGAAGCAGGATCACCGGAAGATTCGGAGAATGAATCATAAACAAACGACACTTCGTAGAAGAAGGAGATAAAAAATGGCAGAGGAAGGAAAAAGCAAGCTTTACCTGTTGAAGCCTATCACGGACAGGCTGCCGGCAGTGAGCAGGCCGGACGGTCACGTCCACTTCAGGACGAAGATGATGTGGCTTGTTCTGATCCTCATTCTCTACTTCGTTTTGACAAACATAATGATTTACGGTCTGGACCAGGCCGAAACGATCGATTTGTTTGCCAGTTACCGGACTATAATGGCCGGTGCCCAGGGATCGCTTATGCACCTCGGTATCGGGCCGATAGTTACAGGTTCGATCATAATGCAGCTCTTCGTCGGAGCCAAGATCATCAAGCTGGACCTGACGAACGAGGAGGACAAGGCAGTCTACCAGGGAACACAGAAGTTCCTGGTCATCATCATGATAGTGGTCGAGTCCGTACCTCAGGTTTACGGTTATCTGCAGCCGTCCGACATTTTCATTTCAAATCTGGACGGTTTGTGGTCAGGACACGGCAGCGGTCTGGCTGCTTTTGTTATTGTCCTGCAGCTCTGTTTCGGAAGCTATCTCGTTTTCCTTATGGACGAGGTCGTGTCCAAGTGGGGGATCGGCAGCGGTATCAGTCTTTTTATCGCGGCGGGAGTGGCACAGCAAATGTTCACCGGAACACTGAACTGGCTGCCGGTCGATACTTCGGCAGCCCCGAGCTTGGCCAACCCTCCTGCCGGGACGCTTCCGAAGACGATATATTTCCTGACGCACATCCCATCGTCTGGCATGGTGCAAGGGCGGTTCGAGCAACTGATCATTTCACCTCCCAATCCTATAATCGCGCTAGTGGGAACTATCGTGATTTTCATGTTCGTAGCGTACGCTGAATCCTGTCGTATAGAACTTCCGCTGGCTCACGAAAGCGCCCGGGGCGCCAGGGGTCGATATCCAATAAAGTTGATTTACGCATCAAACATTCCCGTCATTCTCATAGCAGCGGTGCTGGCCAACGTCAGCATGTTCGCGATGCTGTTCTGGTCGAACGACTTCTTCTCGAGCTTGCCGGTTTTGGGACAGAATCCCGCCCTCGGTTATTTCGAGCCGGGAGCTTCAGCTCCGTCCGGCGGTCTGGCCTGGTACGTTTCCACAGTCAACGGTCTGCCGGACTGGCTGCTGCCAATCTTCGATTCGCGGTATCTTCCGTTCCATGGCACACCTGCTGCAAAATCTCTATTCCAGGTGTTGATTCACGTTATCGTGTACATCAGCGTCATGATATTCGGCTCCATACTGTTCGCCAAGTTCTGGATTGAAACAACCAACATGGGCGCGGAATCAGTCGCAGAGCAAATTCAGGGAAGCGGCATGCAGATACCCGGCTTCCGGCGTGACCCGCGTATTTTGAAGAAGGTGCTCGAACGGTACATACCAGTGGTAACTGTCCTCAGCGGTGCGATAGTGGGAGCTTTAGCTGCGTTCGCAGACCTCTTGGGCACGGTCGGGAACAGCAGCGGCACAGGAGTTTTGCTGGCCGTAGGCATCATGATTCAAACTTACGAAGCTATAGGCAGAGAGCAGATGATGGAAATGCACCCAGTACTCCGCGGCTTCTTCGGAAGCGAGTGATAACTACCAGTCTCGTTGATATTTGTGCAACTGGAAGTTATCATTCAAGCAGCCATATGCGTAACTTTCTCAAAGCCATCAAATGCTTTGAGTAATTAACATGCAGTTGGTGACGCATACGGCGGCATCATTTTTCTGAAATTATATATCTGCAATATATTTTTATACAGTAGATTATATATACCCTCGGAGATGGGATGCATGTGCTCTGATGAAGATTGTAAAATATTTCGTAACAGAATTTTGGCGTGCGACAATTGTTATAAGACGATGCAGGGCGCTGCGCTCGAGCAACCGTCTGTCTATGATGAGTTTCCGATAATCGAAAAGACGATTTGTTAACGTCTGGCATATCATTTTTTAAATGGAAAGCTTCGCTATCCATTATATCGAATAGCTTGGCTCCGCCAGCTATTCAAAGCAAACGGCAACCTTCGATAGCCATTAAGTCAAATGACCTGGCTAACGCCGGTCATTCAAAGCAAACGGCAACCTTCGGTAGCCATTTGAAAAAAAAGGTCGGTCAGTGAAACCGACCGTGGGGGAAGAGTAATCCTGAGTTGTGATTTTTCTACCCGTCGTTTTTAAAGATCTCGAAGTCTGTCCTCATTTGGGCGAGCTGTTTTTCCATTCTTGCCAGACGGCAGTTGATGCACTGGCACATTTCATCGTTGGATTTACCGTCGTGCGTCAGAGCCCCTCCTCGAGTTTTTCCTTTTTCGGGCGCCATTTCATCGCCTTCGTGCCGTCCATTCTGGATATGAGCCATTTGTTTTTTCCGGAGTATATCTCGTTTATCAATCCGAGGTTGGACTGCATCCTTATGGTGTCGCTATCTTCATTTTTATTGAACTTTATTGCAGCCATTTAATCACTCCTTGTCAGCCATAGCAGGGTATTTTTCCTCCATGATCTTCAACGCGTTTCTGAGACACTCTACGAACTCTTCGCAGTTCGGCGGGTGTGTTTCCGCATTTTTATTGATTTTTACATATTGGTTTTCTTCCCTGT
The DNA here is from genome assembly GCA_030672365.1 of Methanomassiliicoccales archaeon. GTDB lineage: Archaea > Thermoplasmatota > Thermoplasmata > SG8-5 > JAGLSY01 > DAOVGM01. The sequence continues at coordinate 7,648 of DAOVGM010000071.1, read as the reverse complement.
ATAGCATGCTCATCCTTCCTCATACCTTTTGCATACGTTTTGTATACACTAAATGTCCCTTTATATATAAATATTTTTCCTATTTTGGTTATTTATTAACATTGTTTAATTCCATGATTTTCTATCATTGCGGAGACCATATTTTAGCCTCAAAATTACCATTTTCATAAGGATGAATCATATCAAAAATGTTTCTGTTTTTCATGGAATAAAAATCGGCATCTAAACAGTCACGAAAAATAAATCACGATAATAAGGGTTTTATCTGATACCGCAATCACTGTTTGATGAGTAGCGATAAAAAGTCGGAACTGAGTTTGAACGAAAAACGGGTTTTGATGATACTGGCCTCAAAGGACGAATCAACGCCCGATGACATAGTGAAAGAGGCGATGCCAGCGCATGTCAGAGATATCGTAGTAGTCCTGGATACGTTGAAGGAAATCCTCGGAGAGTACGACCTCGAATTCGGCCCAAAGCCGCTGAATGACATGGTTATCGAGCTGACCGGTATAAGCGGAGAAAACGAAGATGCCCTGAAAGCCGATATATTCAACGTATTAATTACTAATTCATCATCGAAAATATTGACCCAGGAGGTTCCGATTCAGAGAAAAATCATTGGGCGAATACTGGGCGAGGTCATGCCCGCTGTTCTTAAGGTCATCCATGATAATTCGTCCGAAATAAAGGGAGACGGTGGTTACCTCAGAATGGTGGAGGTGATGAATGCCAGCTCCTGGCTGAAATCAAAGGGCCTTGTTACAATGTCAGAGAAAATCAAATGCTCTTATTCCCTATCATCCAAAAGACTGGCTACCACCGACCTTCCCGAAAGACGTGCGTTAAAACTTCTCGACAAGAACCACGGGGTCATTGCCGTCGACGAGCTCGGAGAGTCCAGAAAATTGCGAAAGGACGAGATTCCTATTGCGCTCGGCTGGCTCAAGAAAAAAGGCTGGGCCACGATCACTAAGAGAAGCGGCGATACCGTCCTGGAAATCACCGCCTCCGGCAAGGAGCACCTCATGAAAAAGGGCAAGGACGAGATGCTAATCGAGCAGCTCGGAAGCCGGGACATGGCGGAAGACGAGGTGGAGCCGGACGTCGTGAGCCAGCTCAAGAAAAGGCAGGACATTCTTACCGAGAAGGAAACGATAATCCGCACAATCTCACTCACCGACAAGGGCACTGCGATTGTCGACGCCGGCCTGTCTCTGGACGAGGAAATATCGCAGCTCACGCCGGACATTATCAGGAGCGGAAGCTGGAAGAGCCAGACAATTCGACCTTATGACCTCGATGCCTTCGCGCCGGACAGAATCGGAGGCAGGGTTCATCCGCTCCAGCAGCTCATCGACAAGATTCGCATGATCTTCCTGGAAATGGGGTTCGAGGAGATAGAGGGTGACTTCGTCCAGTCGGCTTTCTGGAACATGGACGCTCTATTCACGGCCCAGGACCATCCGGTTCGCGAAATTCACGACACACTTTACATGAAAAACCCCGCCAAGATCGACCTGCCGGATGCCCAAATAGTCGACAGGGTAAAGGCGATGCACGAATCCGGTGACGAGGACTCCGACGGCTGGGGTTACAAGTGGGAGCCAGCAGAGGCTGAGAAAGCTCTACTAAGAACTCACACCACGGTCAACACGATCAAGTACCTCTCAGAGCACCCGGACCCTCCGGTAAAGGTATTCTGCATCGGCAGGGTGTTCAGAAATGAAGCGGTTGACTCGACCCATCTGGCCGAGTTCCATCACGTCGAGGGAATAGTGATGGAGGAAGGCGCGAACATGAGGATGCTGGTCGGTCTTCTGAAGGAATTCTACAGCAAGATGGGAATAGATGAGATAAGGTTCAGGCCGGGCTACTTCCCCTACACCGAGCCGAGCATGGAACCCGAGATATACTTCAACGACCAGTGGATGGAATTGGGCGGTTCGGGCATATTCAGGCCGGAGGTGGTCTCACCCTTCGGCGTCAAGCACCCGGTTCTCGCCTGGGGACTCGGCCTCGAAAGACTGGCCATGGCATTGTTCGGTCTTGATGACATTCGAAAACTATATGTCTCTGACATAGACTGGCTGCGAAGCAGTCCGATAGTCCGATAGGTCTAAAGACCAGAGGGTTCTCGACATATTGCACTAAATAAGCGCATCAATATCGATAGAATTCTTCACTTTCTCCGCGATCAGAGCACGCTTTTCTTCATCTTCCGGCCTGATCTCCGCGACCATGTGCTCGACCATCTTGGCGGTCGTGAAGGTGTCCATGGGGACCGAAAGGACCGGTATATCCAGCTGCTCGGCCTTTGCCAGTACCCTCGGATGCGGCAGGATGTTGTTGGTCAGCACAAGACCAGACGTCTCGGCTGTCAGCGAAACGATAATCAGGTCAACTCTGTCCCCCCCAGTAATCAACATCTTGTTCTGGGTCTGGAACGCTGCCATCTTCATGGCGGCGTCGGCGCTCAGCGCGCCCACCAAAACGCTGTCTATCTTCTTGTCGATTCCCTTCGAGCCGGCAACCAGTTTCGCATGCAACTTCTCCAAAACAAGGGATGCGGTCATGACATCCAGTTGAGGTATGTACGGCACCATGCCCAGTAACTTGATTCCCTCTTTATCGAAAGCGGGTTTGATTTGGCTTTTCAGGTCATCCATCTCATCTTCTTTGATTTTATTGACGACGACTCCTGCTAACCCGGCTCCCTGTGTTTTGAATGTTCGGGAGGCGGCCAGCACCTTGTCGATGATGAGGTTGGGGTCTCCCTCCGCCACCAAAATGATTTCGCTGTCCAGTTCTTTAGCCAGCGAGCCGGAATCAAGTGAGAAAGACCCGCCGAAAGAATAATTCCGACCGGTCTCGATAATGGCCAACTCGCTGTCCTTGGAGACCATCTCCATTCGCTGGCAAAGTGCCGGTGCCAGACCTTGCTTTTCAATGGTCGAGGTCAACCCTTCGTCCTCAAATCCGAGACAGCACTCCTCAAGCTCATGTCCGATATCGAGCCAGTCAACGAATAACTTGACATCAAGATCTATCAACTTCTTCTTCTCATACACAGGGCGGTCGCCGACCGGTTTCAGGTATCCTACCTTCCTGCCGGAGTTCAGGGCAATGCCCATGCCGATTGCCGTTTTACCGCCGTAAGTCCTCGTGGATGTCACGATTAATTTCTTCATGATTTCATCTCCTTTGGTCTGATTGTCATTCTCGAATCTACAACTTTGCATCCCATTCCCTTGTCGAGCGCCATGAAGGGGTTGATGTCCAGTTCGACCAGGTCATCGACCTGTGTGGCCAGATAGGAAATCCGCGATATCGCATCCGAGATTCCGTCTATATCACGAAAGTCCTTCCCCCGCGCACCTGCCAGTATGGGATATGATGTGATATCGCGAATCATCTTCATCACCTCCCTTCCGGAAATCGGCGCGACCCTGAAAGCCACATCCTTCAGCACCTCGACGTAGATGCCGCCCATCCCGAACATCAGCACAGGTCCGAAAGACGGGTCCTCTGAAAAGCCCAGAATGGTCTCGGTGGCTTCGCAAATCATTTCGGTCACGATGACGCCCTCAATTCGGGCATTCCGCATTTTACTGCGAACGCTGGCCATTATCGATTCGTAGGCCACCCGGACCTCATGCTCGTCCTCCAGATCAAGGCGCACCGCCCCGAATTCGGTCTTGTGAATTATGTCCGGAGACAGTACCTTCATGGCAACCGGAAATCCGATCTTTTGGGCGAGGGCGACGGCCTCGTCCAGATTGCCGGCTACCCCGCTTTTCGGAAATTGGAGACCCGTAAGTCGCAAAATCTCGTTGCAATCGCTCTCGATGAGATTTGTCGCACCCACCTCCTTCGCCCTGTCGATTATGCTCTGAATCGCATTCAAATTAATATCATTAAAAACGACTGGTTCTTCCTTTTCCTCGAGCAGACGGCGATGCCGCTTGTAGAGCGCTCCCATCGCCGACATCGCCTCGTCGGGCGAGCCGTAGCACGGAATTCCGGCCTGGTTCAGCTCGTCCATCGCGTCGCGGATTCCCTTGCCCCCTACCATCGAGAACGTGATAGGTTTCCGGTGCTGGCTGCGGGCCGCGCTGTCTATCGCGGCCTTTGCGATTTCCATGGGTTTCCCGTCGGCTGTCTGGCAGTATAATCCCACAATCGCGGGTATCTTTGGCTCGTCGAGCGCGATGTCAAACGCCATTCCGTACTCCTTATTTTTCCCCTGGCCGGTGATGTCGATGGGATTGCTGGCGTTACCGTAATCCGGCATCGTTTTTCTGAACATTTTTTCGAACAAATCGCGGTTGTCCAGCATCTTGACGCGATACCGCTCTGCCGAATCAGTGGACATGACCCCGATGCCGCCGCCGTTGGTGACGACGACGACGCCCTCCGCCCCAGGAATCGGCAGCTGGGAAAGCGCCCTGAGCCAGTTGAACCCGTCGTTTAGATTTAAGGCGCGGAGAACTCCCGCCTGCTCCAACGCGGTCGTGAAGATCTTGTCCGAGCCTGCCAGCGAGCCGGTGTGGGACGCGGCAGCCAGCGCTCCCCGGACAGAACTGCCTGACTTGATGGCCACAATCGGCTTGATTTTTGAAACTTCAGACGCCACTTCCATCAGCCTGCGACCGTCCTTGGTGCCCTCTATGTAGAGGAATATCGCCTTCGTCCTGTCGTCGGCACCCAGATATTCCAGTGCCTCGCATTCCGAGATGTCAGCTTTGTTGCCGATGCTGATGACCGCAGACAGCCCGATGCCCTGGTTCTGTGTCATGCCCATCAGGGCGATGCCCAGCGCCCCGGATTGTGAAATGAGGCCGACATTGCCCGGCACGACGTTCCGGAGTCCGAAGGTCGCGTTGAGACTGGCTCGGGCCGAATACACGCCGAAGACATTCGGTCCCAAAACCCTGGCGCCGTACTTCCTGACGATTTCCCTCATCTTGATTTCGAGGTCACGCCGACCAACCTCTCCGAATCCCGAGGCAATATTAATGAAGGTTCTGGCACCGTTCTTGCAGGCTTCCTCTATCATCGAGTTCGAGATATCGGCATGCACAGCCATAATAGTCAGGTCTGCCGGATGGGGCAAGTCCGCCGTCGATTTGAAGCATTTGAGGCCGTGAACTTCATCGTATTTCGGGTTGACGGGAAATACCTTGCCAGCATATCCGCCTTCGACGATGTTCCTGACCAGATTATAGCCGATGCTGCCCTCCTTTGCGGAGGCGCCGACAACTGCGACTGACTCGGGCGTGAATAAATCATCGAGAGCGTGGTCGATTCTCATCCAAAAGGGAATGAGATTGAAGATATAGAACTTTGGAGGAGTACGTTTCTTGCTCCCCATCCACTTCACCATTCTGGCCCGCCCCATACTTTTGATTATCCCCCCGCCCTTGCGTCCCTGTGCTGGCTCGCCCCATCCCCCGCGAGCCTGCACGGGACGCTGGCAAAAACTTTTATTCATGCAACTATTCGCCTGACATCCGAGCAATTTCATCAATGGGCAAGTAGATCAGCTCGGAAGATCGCCTCCTTGGCATGGAGGAGGGCGCGAGTTCAAATCTCGCCTTGTCCATTCTATATTTTGCATTACCGTTATATACCAGTTATTGTATTGGCGCTTACCTTAGTAAGACCGCTTACTTTGGCTATGCCGTAAGGCATGGAGTGAGACAATGGCCAGGATGCATGCGCGAAGGAAGGGGAAGTCGTCCTCGAACCGCCCTCTGAAATACGAGAACCCGGAATGGGTCCAGCAGAGCCCGAAGGAGATCGAAGAGATTATTGTCAAGAAGGCCCAGGAGGGGGTGCCCAGCGCAGAAATCGGGCTGATTCTCAGAGACCAGTACGGCGTTCCCGACGTGAAGCTGGCCACCAAGAAGAGCATCACCCAGATAATGAAGGAGAACGGAGTCGAGATAAAGCTGCCGGAGGATTTCAGCAACCTTATCAGAAAGGCGGTGAACCTGACCTCCCACATGAAGGACAATCGCAAGGACATTCATAATCGAAGGAGTTTGCAGCTCATCGAAGCCAAGATCCGACGCCTGGAGAAGTATTACAAATCGAGAAACGTCATCCCGCAGGACTGGAAGTACTCAATCAAGACCGCAGAATTGGAATTGAGCAGATAATATGGCCAAGGATTCACCCCTCACCGACCTAATTTTCAGCAAGAGTTTTTCAGAGAGGCTGGAAGAGGCAGCCAATGTTTTGAAAGATACCGATTGCCTGGTGCGGGTCATCACGCATTACGATCCCGACGGCATGACCTCAGCCGCCATCTTATGTAAAACCCTGTCGAGGCTCGGCCGCCAGTACCAAGCGACTCTCGTTTCAAAGCTCGACGACGATTTCATAGAATCGATTATGGAAGAAGATTTCGATCTGCTCATACTGGCCGACATGGGAAGCGGCAAAGTTGAAAAGCTGATGACATCGGAGAAGCCGGTCATCGTGCTCGACCACCACACTCCCCAGGCCGAAGGCGGTGAACCCGTTATTCACATAAACCCCCACCTCTTCGGAATAGACGGGGCCAGAGAGATATCCGGCTCGACCACAACCTTCGCTTTAGCGATAACCGTCGACGAGGAAAACTGGGACCTGGCCACACTCGCCCTGACAGGTGCGGTAGGTGACAGGCAGAACATCGGCGGCTTCAGGGGCTTCAATGACGTTTTCGCGGCCGTGGCACAGGAACGCCAGCTCGTAAAAATAGAGAGAGTAATAGACCTCCGCGGCGAGACGATTTCCGACAGTCTCGCCCTGCATCCCGAACCCTACTTCGCCGGACTGTCTGGCCGGAAGCGGGAAATCAATAAGTTCCTCAAGGATTTGGGAATTGACAAAGAATCAAAATTAAAGGATTTGAGGGAGGAGCAGAGCCGCCGCCTCAATTCGGCCTTGGCACTCCGTCTTCTCAAGCAGGGGGCGACGTCGGAGGCAATAGACCAGGTGGTTCCGGAAAGGTACTGGCTCTACGATTGGGGAATGTACGCCGATGAACTTGTGTCGATTCTGAACTCTTGCGGCCGCAGGAAAGAATACGGCATCGGGCTGTCTGCTGCTCTGGGTTCAAAGGAATCGCTGGAGCTGGCCGTCGAGATCAGGGACAAGCATAGGGCCTGGATCCTCAAGAAGATGCAGGAGATGGAGGATGAAAAAATCGAGAAGAAGAAAAATATCCAGTACTTTCACATCAAGGAGAGCAATTACACGGGCGTGATAGGCGGTCTCTGCACACTCTACATATTCGACAAATCGAAGCCGACATTCGGCCTTAGCCAGGAGGATGGGAGCACCGGCATCTCTGCAAGGGCTCCGAGAGCTCTAGTGGAACAGGGTCTGGACCTCGGCCTTGCTTGCAGAACTGCATCCGAAAAAGCGGGGGGAACAGGCGGCGGCCACGACATCGCCGCCGGCGCGAAGGTTCCGATTGACAACGAAGATAAGTTCCTGAAGGAAATGGACAAGGTGGTCGGCGAGCAGCTGGCAGCTTAGTTTTTACTACCCACCCCAATCAATCGTTGCTTCCCCCCACCCTTGCGCGGGGGGGCGGGGCCAAACCCCCCCCCCACGGGCCGCACGGCCCCGGGGCCCGGGATTTATGAAAAAA
>DAOVGM010000003.1 GCA_030672365.1 Methanomassiliicoccales archaeon | reverse complement strand
ATTCATGAAATGCAACAGGAGGCTCTGAGAACACGTTATTCCGGAGGGGCAGATGCCATAAATGATGACTCTGGCTCCCGCGTCGAGCAGGACTTGGGGGGGGATGGCCAGCGAATTGAGCGCGCCAGCGGCTCAATTAAGCTTCTGGATGCGAAGCGGCCAGAAGATTCGGACGCGGAAGGGCGGGGGGCCAACCCATTGGATGGGGTGGGCCAAAAAAGATGCAACGGTGGGAAACCGCCAGAAGAGACTTCTGATGGTGGGGAACCACCAGAAGACGCCACAAGCGACGGTGAGCCGGAGGTGAGCGAATGAAGGAGGTCATCGCGGAAATCAAGGGCGACCAGATCAGGAAGTTGGCTGCCCACGGACAGCGCGAGGACGGTCGCGGTCTTATGGATTTCAGGGAGCTGGCTGTCGAACCGAGCCCAGTTAGCTCCGCAGAGGGCTCGGCGCGCGTGAAACTGGGCAAAACCGACCTCATAGTCGGCGTCAAGATGAGTGTCGGCACGCCGTACCTAGACCATCCGGACGAGGGAGTTCTGGTGACGAACGTCGAGATGAAACCGATGTCCCACCCGAGTTTCGACACGGGGGCCCCAAGACCGAGCACAATCGAGATGGCCAGAGTTATCGACAGGGGCATCCGCGAGAGCAAGATGATCGATTTAGAGGGGTTGTGCATCGAGCCAGGTGAGAAGGTCTGGCTCCTGAACATCGACGTGCATGCCATCGATTTCGACGGAAACGTAATCGATGCCTCTACAATCGGCGCGAACGTGGCTCTCAGGGGGACGATTGTACCGGCCAGCAAATTCGATTTGGGCGACGATTTTCCGATGACTGTGCGGGAGATGCCGGTCTCCACGACCTTCGTGAAAGTGGACGACTTTTTGTTGGTTGACCCGACACACATCGAGGAAGCCGTGGCCGACGCCCGTTTGACTATCACCACCGATAACAATGGAGACATTCGCGCAATGCAGAAAGGTTTAAGTGGGGCATTCGATTACGACCAGATTAGCTCGGCTATCGACAGGTCTGTTGAAATCGGCAAGATTTTGAGACAAAAGATGGCTTAGGTTGATAACATGGCCCGAGGAACGAAGAAGGTAGGAATAGCGGGAAAATTCGGTCCCAGATACGGCGTCACGATTCGCAAGAGAATAAGGGACGCCAGCAGGGCCAGACAGAGTCCACAACAGTGCCCCGAGTGCCAGCATCATGCAGTCAAGCGTGAAAGCACTGGCATATGGGTTTGCAAACATTGCAACCTGAAGTTTGCCGCTGCCGCATACTCGACACGGACCCGAAGCTTCAAGAAGGACGAGTCAGTATCTATCTCGGACAGGGCTTACCGCGCTGGCGAGGATGAAATCGCGGCGATGGAAAATGCGTCTGAGCCAGATACTATAGATGAGCCCGAGGAAGAGCCCGTTGTGGATGATCCTGTCATGGTTGATGAGCCAGATGAAGAAACCGAACTTGTCGAAGAGGCCGGGGAAGATGCAGAAGAGGAAGAAGAGCCGGTAGAAGAACCGGAGGATGATGCTCCGGAGGAGTCTCCTGCCAGTGATGAACAGGCAGAAGAAAAGGAGGAATCCTAATGGCAACAGCCGTTAGGAAAGCCTACTACGAAGTAGGAGGATGAAAAATGTACAGATGTGGGAAATGCAAGGGAAGCATAAGAGGCGACACGAACATCGTCGGCATCCAGTGCACCAACTGCGGCTCCAAGATATTCTACAAGGAAAGGCCGAACGTCAAGAAGACAGTGAAGGCACGGTGATTTTATACCCGTAAAATACTTCGAGATGTCAAACATAGAAGCCAGACGTTTTACCAAGCCCGGCGAGAAGATAAAGAACGTCAGGATAGACCATAATTCTTCGGTTACTGTCATAACAGAAATGAACGATAAAGAAGCGGCAGTCGATTTCCGTTTCACAGCCAACTATGCCAGCATGGGAATCATCAAGATTGAAGGAAGACTAATTATCGAGGGCGATGCAAGTGCGATAGCCAGCAAGTGGAATACCGAGCACAAGATGGAGGACGATGTCGCAAACCAGATCCACCAGACGATAATGCAGAATTGTTTACCAGAGGCTGTGATGCTGGCCCGTGACATCCGATTGCCTCCGCCGATACCCATGCCGCAGGTGAAGGTCGGAAAGGGACCCGAGGCGAAACCAAGCTCGGGCGTTGAGGTCGCATAGATAGGTTTGAACATCCGTATTTCGAATCGCTTCGCATCTTGAAATATAATCAAACACTTAGCTTTTGATATGCTTGAAAACGTATTTGATTTTATAGTCGTGTACATCTGAAGTCAAAATACACAACTATAAAATTTCGCGCATTTTACGCGAAATTACCCGCTGTCGCTGTACAGACGGGGTGGGTCTCGGCAACCTGCCAGCATGGCCGGGGGGGCGGAAGGCGGGCTCAAAAGGATTGAACAATATCGTACCAGACGGGGCATGTTGCCTACTTTTTATCGCGCAACACTTATATATTTATGTTCCTATCCAGCATGGCTATTGGATGGGATGCAGTGGCTTTCGAGATGTATTTAGCAATCGGTATCTTCGTTACCGTTTTCATACTCATGATTTCGGAGAAGGTGCACCGCACCATCGCGGTCATCTTCGGCGCAGTTCTAATGCTCGGCTTCGGAATTCTGGACCAGCATTCGATGTTCGAGCACATCGAATTCGAGGCTTTAGGTCTCATCTTCGGGATGTTCATTCTGGTGGCCGCGCTGAGCCAGAGCGGTTTCTTCAGATGGATCGGCCTCCACGCCCTCCAATGGACGAAATTCAATCCCCTGAAGATTTTCATAATCTTCTCGGCTCTTTCCGCGATACTGGCCGCCTTCATGGATTCGATAACCGTGCTGATTTTCATGGCGTCCCTGATAATCGAAGTTTGCAGAATTCTTAAAGTGCCGGTGCTTCCGTTCCTCTTGGGTTGCATCACATCTGCTAATATAGGAGGGGCTGCCACCATGGTCGGCGACCCCCCGAACATCATAATCGGAACTGCACTGGATTACAGCTTCATGGACTTCGTCACAAACACCGGCCCAATTGCAGTTATCATATTTTTCGTGAACATCGCTTTCTTCTACTTGTGGTTCCGAAAGGTTTTCCACGCACCTCCGGACGACATCGAGAAGATCTACGAGGAGCACAAGGACCTCGATCCGTACACCGCGGTCAAGGACCACCACCTGATGAACGTCGCGCTGGCCATATTCGCCTTCACCGTGACCCTCCTCATTCTACATCACAGCCTTGGCCTGGTCGTCGCGTTCGTCGGAATAACGGGTGCCTGCCTCGTCCTGATGTTCGGCGGCAAGGACATGCCCGACCTCGTCGAAAAAATCGACTGGCATACCATCCTTTTCTTAGCCGGCCTGTTCGTGATGGTCGGCGGATTGAAGGAAGCCGGAGTGTTGGAGGCAGTCGCCGACGGCATCGTCTCCGTCGGCGGCGGAAGCCTGGCTGTGATGCTTACTATCATCTTGTGGGTGAGCGCGATTGCATCTGCGTTCCTGGATAACGTGCCGTTCGCCGCGGCGATGGTCAGCGTGATTCCCGAGGTATCGGCTCAAACAAACATGCCGCTCAACCCGATGGCTTACACACTGGCTCTGGGTGCGGACATAGGAGGAAATGCGACGCCGATAGGTGCCTCGGCAAACGTCGTGGGTCTGGCTGTGGCGAACAAGCACGGCGAGCACATCACGTGGAAGCAATATTGCAAGTCTGCATTCCCGGCGATGGTCATCAGCATGGCTGTCATCAATGTGTTGTTGTTTGTGTTCTTCCTGTAAAATCCAAGCCAGTCGCTCCGAGCAGGGCATAGGGGGCAGGGTATGCCCAGCGCAGGAGCGAAAGGGTGGGGGGCCAACCCACCGGATGGGGCGGGCAGCAAAATAGATACTGGTCGG
>DAOVGM010000077.1 GCA_030672365.1 Methanomassiliicoccales archaeon | reverse complement strand
GAAGTCCAGGAGCACGTCCAAATGTGACGTCTACCGCCAGTGCAAGATTGGGTCGAATGTCGAACGCAGAGGTCTTTGCCCCAGCGAAGGTTTCTTCCTCTTGAGTAGTGGCGACGGCCATGATATCCCAGAGATGTTTCCGAGCTTGGAGTTCCATTAGGCAAATAGTTAATGCTGCCACCGAAGCCCGGTTATCAAGTGAATGTCCGGCTAATTTATTTCCGCCCAACATAATCGGTGGCTGGGCAAATGAAATCGGATCACCCGGCCTGACCAGGCGCGCCACCCGGCTTGGTGAGAGCCCGAGGTCAACGAGCAGGTGTTCCAGGGCAATCGGTTTATCTTTTTTCGCGATAGGCAAGCATGCCGCTGGCGGCAGGAAAATCACCCCCGGAAGTTCTCGGCGGCCATGCACGGTGACACATTGGCCAGGAAGTATACGCCCCTTTCTCGGCCTATGTGGATATGCCATGCGTACTCCTCCTTAAATGTTAGGGGATTTCGTGATCTGGCTTTCGGGTCGACCGTAACGATTCAATCGTCGGCCAAAAACGTCATTGGCGACGCACCGGGTATTCAGGAACCCGTATCGTGTGGTCGAATTCATGGCGTCCCTCTGGACGCAACACCCTATCACGGGTAGTTCGTCGGCATATGGCCATCTATATATAAAGGTATGGCAAGTTTAGAATAGATTAATGGTATTATATATGACAATGAAGGAGAAGATAAAAACCGTGCTGTTCATTTGCGTCGGCAATTCCTGCAGGAGCCAGATGGCCGAGGGCTTTTGCAGAAGATACTGCGGCGGACTCGTCGAGTGCTCCAGCGTCGGAACAAAACCGGCCAAGGAAGTAAACCCGCTGGCTGTCAAGGCCATGGAAGAGCTCGGGTTCGACATATCCGGCCAGGTGCCGAAAAAGCTGACGCCGGAGATGGTTGATTCCAATGACATTCTCATATCGATGGGATGCGGTGTTGAGGATACGTGCCCCGCCCCGCTTCTGAAGGATTTCGAGGACTGGGAGATCGAGGACCCCTACGGCCAGTCAATCGAGAAGTACAGAGACACGAGGGACAAGATACAGAAGAAGGTCAAGGACTTGATTGAGGATGTTCTGGGACTGGACAGGGTGAAGTGATGGCAGACACAGACAAGTCTATATTGAAATTCGTTAGGGCTCTATCACACGAAGACGTATACGAGAGAAAACACGCTGCATGGATGCTGGCCAGACTTGCGGAAAAAGGTAAAGCAAAAGATATTGTCGATGCCGGTGCGGTGCCTGAGCTTGTCAAACTTCTCGAGGACAAAGAAACCATTGTCCTTCATCGGGCGGTTTGGGCTATCGGGGTTCTGGCAAAGAAGGGGCAGACGAAGGAAATCCTGGACGCAAACATTCAGCCGATTTTGGAAAAGCTGGCTGATGACAATACCATTGTAGAAATATGCCATCCGCAAACCAATGAAATCATGCGAACGACTATCGGTGAGCTGGCAAGAAGTGCTTTAGAGCATCTGGAGTTGACTTGATGGCCGAAACCGACAAGGACCCCCGAATTCTCGCCGCCGAGCTGGCTCATGGCAAACTGATGGACAGCATCTTCGCCAAGTCCACGGTAAGGCCAGACCTCTCGAAGGACAAGGTGAATACCATCCTCTCGAACATCGAATCACAACTCAAATCCATGAAATACAGTTACATGGAGCAGGCAGGTCTGGCTAAGAGCGAAATGGCAATGTCGATTCTGAATGACATAAAGACCCTTTTCGAGGGATACGGCAAGGCAATCCGAGAGGGAATGCTGGGCCTTCCCCGTGCAAACTGCATCTGGGCGATAAATGTGCTGGGAAACATGCCGCGCCGGTTCTCGAACACCGGCGCGAAGCCAACTCACGGCATAGACGTTATCGCAATCCAGATTCGGAACATATCGAAGAGCGGTGAGCTGTGGGTGACTAAATCGAGTGCCGGCAGGACTGACCTGACCATCGTCACGAACATTCCGGGGCTGGACTCGGGTGACGGTCTGGCTGCCGCGCTTTTGCCCCCGGCCCAGGTCGGCGGGGTAATCAGCGAGGCGATGTTCCTCGGCGCCGGGAAAATCGACGAGCCAGCAGGCGATATTCTGGATGTTGACGGCCTCGACACGAAAGAAGCGGACGGGATTCTTTACAACGAGATTAGTAAGTTATAAGTATCCACCTTTTTTTACGCTTTAATCCGCGCTCCCATAGTGTAGTAATCTCGTCCTTCGGCCGAGCTTCACTACACCATGGCAGCTCATTCCATTCGCTCCCATAGTGTAGTGGCCAATCATGTGAGCCTCTCGAGCCCCGAATATCGTGGCCGGGGAAAGCTCACGACTCGGGTTCAAATCCCGATGGGAGCACCATTTTTACCTCTTATATGGAGGTCTAATCAAGATACTCCACGGGCAACATGTTCCCGACGTTCAAGATTAAATTCGGGTCGAACACTTTTTTGATGCCGGCTATGTCTTGGAGGCCTGCCTTTCCGTACATCAGTTCGAGGTATGGAATCTCGCGACCATCAACAGTCAGCCGTTTTTTGCCGACACCGTGCTCACCCGAAATCGTGCCTCCGAATTCGATTGCCTTCTTGGCCAGCTCGGCGTAGAGTGCCTTCGCCGTCGCCTGCTCCGCCTCGCTCTGCGAGAGGAAATTAAAATGCACGTGTGAGTCGCCGATGTGCCCGAAGATGACGTAATGAACACCATCCCGCGGATGACTGGCCCTGAATTTTTCACCGGTCTCGCGATAGATTCGCATCATCTCCGGAAATCTGTCCGGCGGGACAACGAAATCCGTGCCCAGCTTGTAGCTCCTATGCTGTTTGAGGTACGAATTAACATTGTCCGGCAAGGCATGACGGAATTCTTTTAAATCCTGCATGTCCAGTCGATTCAGCGCACACCAGTCCTCGATATACTCATATTTATCCAGCATATCGGCGAGCTGTCCCATGAGTTCGCCTGAGTCCTCCAATTCGAGGAACACCGCCGCGGCAGCCAGCTCCTTGATTGCCTTGAATTCCGCTCTAATAAAATCAAGCGAGGTTTTGTTAAAAAATTCGATTGACAACACGCCCTCCCGCAACTGCCTGAGCTCGTTGACAAACGCGATTGCCTTCTCCTCCGAGTCGAAGAACGCGATGTCCGAGATGGGGCTCCGGGGCTTGCTAGCCAGTCTTATCTCGACCTCGGTTATGACCCCGAAAATGCCCTCGCTACCGATGAACAGGTCGACGGCATCCATGCCAGGTTTGGAATACAGCCCGGCCGCGTTCTTGAGGGCCGGCATCTGATATTTTGGAATGGATATTGAATACTGCTGGCCGTTACCGGATTCGAGGTTTATGATGCCGTTTTCGTCGGCGAATATCCGGTTCCGGCGAAGTGTCAGAACTTCGCCGTCCGCAAGCACCATTCTGATGGCCTTGACCCAATCGCGGGTGGGGCCGTAATTGTAGCTTTTCGCGCCCGAGGCGTTGGTGGCCAGCGTCCCGCCGAGCTGTGCCGATTGCTCCGTCGGGTCCGGCGGGTAAAAGAGGTCGTGAGTCAAGGCTCTGGCGAGGTCGGAGAGGGTCATCCCGGGGGGAACCGTGGCCGACATTTCATCGCAGTTCACGGTAAATAAAATCTCACCGGCCAGTCCTTGAAAGGTTTCCGTGTTTTCCCTCGGTCTGATTTTGAGAAACTTCTCCATGCTGACGACGAGCCCGCCCTGCATGGGAACGCGGGAGCCGGTGATGCCTGTTCCGGCGCCGGATACACTTACTGGCTTTTTTTCCTCGTTGGCTTTTTTGAGAATCGAAATGACATCTTCTTCCGTCTCGGGAAAGTATATTGCCTCGACTTTTTCCTCCTCTGCCTTGAAAAGCTGGCTCTCATCACTGAGGTAGTCCCTGATTTGGCCGGGGCCCGTTCTGACGTCCATTGCAGAGCGATATGTTAGAAGGACTAAATATTTTATGTCCAGAAAACAATGTACGTGTGGTCAAATGTTGTGCGAACTCTGCGGGGAGGCAGTTCAGGACGGGCAGGATTCATGTCCGAGATGCGGTTTCAGGTTTCCGGCCAGTGTTCACTCCGATACCCGTGATTCCGCAATACTCACAAAGCATGACGGTAAGCCCGCGGACGAAATCAAAAAGTCCTTGGACGAGCGCTTTTCAAGATACATGTCGTTCTTCGAGAATTTGAGGCCTGGCATAACCGAGACCGAGTTTTCCGGTTACGTCGACGAGGCAGTGGCTCACATGCACCTGCCGGTGGTCATCGGCATCGGTGACGAGTTGAACCTGAGCGGGAGGGAAAGGGCTGTTATCAAGGCGATGACACAACCGATTCTCGACCCCGGTCAGCCGAATTATATTCAGAACATCCGGACCGCTACCTTGATGAAGCTTTCCAACGCCCTGTTTTGCCTCGGAAACAATGAGCCGGCCATGCAGTTGATAGACGCCGCGGTGCAGCGAAATCCCAATGATGACGACGCGCTCTTCAACAAGGCCAAGCTTCTGTATTTTGCCGAGGATTATGAAGAATCACTGCGGTTTCTCGAAAAGGTCACGTTAAAAAACCCGGAAAGGGACGATGCCAGATATCTGGCGGAGATGATACAGCAGTTGAAGAAAAACTAATCTTCATCGAAATAACTTTCCCGCGGTGTGTAAGGATACTGGCTCTTGTCCCGCCTTTTGAACTTGCTCTCGATCATCACTTCCATCACGAGAATGTAGCCGACGATGGTCATGAACACACCGGCCATACACAGCAGAATGCCGACGACGCCCTCGACTGTCGTAACGTAAGCCTGCAGCTTCCAATACGGATAGCAAAAAAATAGAAACATGGCGATGCCTGAAAACATCGTCCCGAATGCCAGAAAAGCCTTGTCGCTGTCTCTCATAGTTGAATATATGAATTTACGAGTATTTGAATGTACCGCCGAACATCAATCAATCGATATCTGGCCCGCGACCTTCTCGACAATCTCCATGCCCTTCTCGATGTTCTCCTTGGAGTTGGCGAAGGAGAAACGCAGATGACCTTCGCCAGCCTTTCCGAAAGCGGAGCCTGGGGCGCAAATCACCCCTGCCTCAAGGATCTTCATCGCAAAATCTTGACTATCAATATCGTGGTCGAACTTCGGGAACGCGTAGAACGCACCCCTGGGCTTCATGCAGTTAAAGCCATCGATGTCATTCAGCCTTTTCACGATAATGTCCCGTCTCTCTTTAAGTAGGGCCAGTCGTCTTTTCAACTCGGTGTCGGGCGCTCCCAAGGCCGCAAGGGTCGCGTGCTGGAGGGGTGTGGGCGGGCAGGCGATATTGTAATACTGTATCTTCGACAGCTGCTCTATCATCGCCTTGGAGGTCGCGAGGTAGCCGACGCGCCAGCCTGTCATCGCGAATGTTTTTGAAAATGAATTGATGTAAATCACGTGGTCGTAGTCGCCGTTCAGCATCGTGGCGTGTTCGCCTTCCAGAATTATGTTGTCGTACACCTCGTCAGAAATAATAATCAAATCGTGGTCAATGGCGATGTCCCTAAGGGCTTTCACGTCATCCTTTCCCATCATGCCGGCAGTCGGATTGTTCGGCGAATTTACAATGATCGCCTTCGTCTGGGGCGTCACAAGCTCCATGATCTCGTCTGTCTGCGGGATGAAGTCGTTCTCCTGCCTAAGGTGATAACTTATAGGAAACGCGCCGCACATTATCGCGTGCGGCTTGTAAAGTACGAAGCCGGGGTCAGGAACCAGCACCTCGTCGCCATGGTCGAAAATGGTCATTGCGGACACGAGAAGCCCCTGTGTAGCCCCGGCGGTGACCATCACGTTCTCCATATCGACGTCGGTCCGATATTTGCAGAGGCTCTCGGCGATGGCTTTCCTGAGAGCGGAAAGCCCCCGAGTCGGTCCGTAACCATTGTGGCCGTCATTGACCGCCTGAGTCAGTGCTGCCTTGGCCTCGTCTATCGGCTCGAAGTCCAGCTCCCCCAAGCCCAAGTTTATAGAATCTTCTGAAGCCAGCTCGAACATCTTGCGGATTCCCGAGACCTCGAGGCGCTTCGTCCTCGCTGCAAATATATCCTCCATCAACCCCCCAAAAGCATTCCCCTTTTTGAACCTTTTCCCTGCCTTTTTGAACACGAAGCCAGTGCACCGAGCAGGCTGTGGGGGGACGGGCATCTGTCGGGACCACTGGCTCGACAGATCATGTTGGAATGCAAGGCAATCCAACATGACGCCAGCGCAGGTGCAAGGGCGGGGGGAGGCCAGACAGATTGGGGTGGGAAGAACACGCCGGATGGGGTGAAGAGAGACCGAATGGGGCAGGAGAACACATCGGGTGGGCCGGAAACACAAAAACTGGAGTTAAGTTTATATCTCCAGTGCGATTAACCATGCCTGAGGTATGAGCATGCAGGCAGGACAGATGGCTTATGACAGGGCGATAACGGTATTTTCACCGGACGGGAGATTGTTTCAGGTAGAGTATGCCAGGGTGGCTGTTGGAAGGGGAACCACAACCGCCGGGCTGAAGTTTAAAGATGGCGTGGTTCTGATGGCCGACAAGAAGGTCGGAAGCGCCCTTGTGGAATCGCATTCCATCGAGAAGATATTCGCAATCGATGAGCACATCGGCTGCACTACATCCGGCCTGGTGGCTGATGCCAGGGTTCTGGTGGACTACGCGAGAATCGTCGGCCAGATCAACAAGGTTACCTATGAAGAAAAGATCAGCGTCGACACACTTGTCAAGAAGATATGTGACTTCAAGCAGAACTACACCCAGTACGGCGGAGTTCGCCCGTTCGGAACCGCGCTTTTGGTCGGCGGGGTGGACAGCCAGGGCACGCACCTCTATGAAACCGACCCGAGCGGCGCGCTTGTCTCCTACAAGGCCGGAAGCATAGGGTCTGGCCGTCAGGGAGTCATGGAGCTTTTCGAGGAAAAGTACAAGGACAACATGAGCTTCGACGATGCCGCTATCCTCGGCTTGGAGGGGTTGAAGAAGTCAAGCGAGGACCCGCTGACCGAGAACACAGTCGAAATAGCATGTGTGAGAAAGGGGAAGAAGTTCGAGAAGCTCGGGCCGGAAAAGGTCACGAAGTTTCTCGAGAATCTCTGACGGGGATATCATGGTCAAGGACAGGATGTATCAAAAGGAATATACCGATAGCGTAATGGACGGTATGGTCATCGCGCGCCTGGAAAGCCACGGGCACGGTTTTGAGGTTATTGTGGAAGCCGATGCCGTGGAAGACATCCGCGAGGGCAAGGAAAAGAACATACTGGACAGGCTGCCCGAGGAGACGATTTTCAAGGATGCCAGAAAGGGCGAGAGGGCGTCGGACGAGACCGTCAAGGAGGTTTTCGAGAACGAGGACATGGCCAGCATCGTCCGGAAGATCGTGACCACCGGCCAGGTCCAGCTCACCACCGAGCAGAGACGTCAGATGATGGAAGATAAACGTAAGCAAGTCATCGCACAGATCGCCCGCGACGCCATGAACCCGCAGACTAAGACGCCCCATCCCCCACAAAGAATCGAGCTGGCCATGAAGGAGGCGAACGTCCACATAGACCCATTCAAGCCTGTGAACGTGCAGGTCGTGGAGGTCGTGGAATTGTTACGACCTCTGCTTCCGATCAGCTTCGAGAAGATAAAGATGGCAGTGAAGGTCGCGGCAACCGATTACGGAAGGTGCTACGGTGACATCAAGAGCTTCGGAAAAATCACCCGCGAGGAATGGCAGCCAGACGGTTCGTGGGTCGGCATCGTCGAGATACCGGGCGGGGTTCAGACGGACTTCATGTCCAAGCTCGGCGAGAAGACGAAGGGCACCGCGGAAACCAAAATTATCAAATAAGATGTCGTTTTTTGGTCTCTCGAAGTGAGAAAAGATGGAGGCTTTATTGTGTTTGACAAAGATAATTCTAATGATGCTAGAAAAAGAATCCTGGTAGTGCCTGGCGAGGAAATAGGTGACGATTCTTTCAGGCCCGGCATGGGCACGTACATGAAGGATGGTAAAATTTTCGCATCGCAGCTCGGGCTAGTAAACGAGAGAGCTGGCTACATCAACGTGAACCCGATTTCGAGCAAATATTTGCCGAGAAGCGGCGATTCGGTCATAGGTATCGTTAAGGATGTAGGGCCGTCCAGCTGGATTGTCGACATCAACTCTCCCTATCCGGCGCTTCTGCACATCAACGAGGTGCCGTGGAAGGTGGATTTTGGGGATACAGCCAGCTATCTGACGGTGGGTAATGTCGTGCTCGTGAAAATCATTCACGTCGACGAGACGAAGCGGGTCCAGCTTTCTATGAAGGAGCACGGATTGCGGATACTCAACGGTGGCCAGCTCGTCCGAATTTCGCACTCCAAGGTGCCGCGGGTAATCGGAAAGAACGGTTCAATGATTTCCATGCTGAAGCAGAGCACGGACAGCCGCATGTTCGTCGGCCAGAACGGAAACATCTGGATAGATGGCGAGATTGAGAACATTAACTTAGTGAGAAGAGCCATCGAGATTATAGATAACAAAACTCATGTGAGCGGTTTGACGGACGAAATCCGAGTGTTCTTGAGCGAAAATGTGAAGACTGGCACTGTGAAATCAACTGAAAATACTTCCATCGGTGGGAAACCGATGAAAGACACGCCCGGTCTCGAAGAACCTGGTGAAGATGAGCCAGATGTTGATGAGAATTCAATTGAGGTGAGCAAATGAGTCAGAAATTGGTTGACGAGAGCGGAATCCGCCTTGACGGTCGAAAGGCAGACGAACTAAGGAACATAAAAATCGAGGCCGGGGTGCTGCACAATGCTGATGGCTCGGCATACATCGAGTGGGGCAAAAACAAGGTGCTGGCTGCAGTATACGGGCCGCGTGAGATATTCCCTAAGTTCATCCAGAACCCGACCAAGGCCGTCGTCCAGGTTCAGTACAATATGGCCGCATTTTCCGTCGACGAGAGAATCCGCCCCGGGCCAGCAAGACGCTCGACCGAGATTTCTAAGATTATAAGCGAGGCACTGGAGCGAGTAATTTTCACAAACAAATACCCTAGAACTTCAATCGATGTCTTCATCGAGATTCTGGAAGCCAGCGCGGGAACTCGCTGCGCCGGATTGACGGCGGCATCTGTCGCAGTTGCAGATGCCGGCATACCAATGATGGGATTGGTCCCGGCCTGCGCATCAGGCAAGGCTGACGGTCACGTTCTCCTCGACCTCGGAAAGGAAGAGGACAACATCGGAGAGGCGGACCTGCCAGTCGGTTATCTGCCCAAGACCGACGAAATCGTGCTTTTGCAAATGGACGGCCACCTGACGCGCGAAGAATTCGACAAAGCCTATGTCGTGGTCGACGGGCTTGGTGCGATGCAACGCGCCGCTAGTTCCGAGGCCTACGATGGGGATGCCGAGGTGCTATCCCTGGGGGTTCTTTGGCGTGGTCCTGTAACACTAGATTTCTATGGATCAACCGCTTATACTCAAGCCACTGAATTTAGTATGCGGATGCGTTCTCAAGCGGCGTTTGAATTAAAACAGACGCTCGGGATAGACGTACAGCAGCCGAGTACGATCACCGATGTTAAGGCTTTAACAGGGCAACAATACGGTGAACGAATGCAGATCGAGAT
>DAOVGM010000068.1 GCA_030672365.1 Methanomassiliicoccales archaeon | reverse complement strand
CGACCATGACCGTCTGGTCGGGGCCGGCATCCGCAACAGGCGGTTTGTTTTCAGCGATGACCGTTATTATGCAGGTGTCTGTGGCGGTCGCGCCACCATTGTCGGTGACCATGAGCATGACATTATACTGGCCATCGTCTGAATACGAATGGACTGGGGAAATACCACTACCAGTACCTCCATCACCGAAATCCCAATCATAACTCACGATAGTTCCGTCGGGGTCATAACTTCCAGAGCCGTCAAAGAAAACATCTTCCCCAACGGTCACGTTTCGGTCTGGACCAGCGTCTGCGACCGGCGGTTGATTCGGAACCTCAACCTCCTTGATTGCCAGAAATACTCTCGACCTCAAGCCGTCGCGGCCGGAATAGTACATCCAGTCTTCTCCCGTAACCTCGTTCTTCATCACGAACGGGGTAACGACGTGGAAATCATCAAGTGCTCCGGGCGGCCCAACATCCAGGTCTGTGCCAGTCTCTATCCAATTAATGCCGTCCAAAGAATATGCGTGGTCGATCACGATGGTGCCGGGGTAATTGGCCTGATACCACATTTCAAAGGTTCCGTCGTCTCTTTTGATGACAGACGGGGATTGAAGCTTAGTTTGGCCGTTCACACGCTCCTTCACGACGCCGTGTTTCGTCCAGGTGTAGCCATCCGGCGAAATAGCGTAGTTGATGTAAGAGACTGCACCCGCAGCGTAAGATTGGTAATACATTTTATACAAGCCAGCATCCTTGTAAACGAATGGTTGCGAGGCATATTCAGAATCCGGACTTCCCGGAGATCCATGTGGAACCACGAGTCCGTATTCAGTCCAGCTCAAACCGTCGTTCGACTCTGCCAGATAGATGTCCACATAACTTCCCGTTTTGCAGCAATACCACATCTTGTATGTGCCGTCGTCCTCCTTCAGAACGCTGGGAGCAACAGTATAGGTCCTGCCTGTGGAATGAGCCAGACCTTGCTCGAGCCAGTTATAGCCGTCTGAAGAGGTGGCGTAATAAATGTTGCCGCTACTGCCGGATAATCCGGAATACCACATCTTGTACGAGCCGTCGTAGAGCACGAACGGATACTCGGTTCCGCTGCCGAAACCGCCGTAGTCCAGTACCATTCCTTGCCGCACCCATTCTTGTGTCTGGTTAGTGTTGGGTGTGCTTTCTTCTGAAGCCACCGGAATACTCAACATTCCTATGACTAAAGCAACAGTGAATAATGCGATAATTCCCTTTCCGCTCAATTTCATGTGAAACACCTTACGAAAGATAATGGTTCTCGGCCTATTTATATTATTTTAGAAAAATAAAACAGAAATTTTCCAATTTTCGTTAGAAAAATTTAAAAGAAAATTTAAAATAGTAACTAGTATATATCATTTATGATGAAAGGAAAGAGCGCGGCCGTTTTGAGACATCTTGCATCTCCGGCCTGCAACAACGTCCTCGGGTGTCTAAGGGACGGGATGGACCATCCGGATGATATTTCCAAAAAGCTGGATGTAGTGCGCCAGACAGTTGACTGGCATCTCATTAAATTGAGTGCTCTCGGCATAGTCGACCGTGAGGCGGTATCATCTCTCAGCGGCAGGCCCAGGGTAATCTATAAACTGACGAAAGACGGCGAGAAACTGATAAAGAACATCGAAAGCATGGTTGGCCAACATTACACACAACTCATGAAGGAATTTGAAAGGCAACAATCGGAACTGGACCGCCAACTGGCCAGAGCTGATATCAGCGAAGAGGTTTACCTGGAAAAAGTGAAAAAATTGGAAAAAGAAAGAGGAATTGTAGAGTCTGATTGACCCTACAATTGTATCTCGATTCCCAGTTTGTCAGTCAGCTCCTTGTAGCGGTTTCTGATCGTAACCTCTGTCACGCCGGCGACGTCAGCCACTTCCCTCTGCGTCCTTCTGGCATTGCAGAGAATCGACGAAATGTATATGGCAGCTGCGGCAACACCTGTCGGCCCTCGGCCGGACGTCAGTTCCTTCTCTGCCGCTTCCTTCAAAATCTCCATGGCCTTTGTCTGGACCTCACCGCTCAGTTTCAATTCACTGCAGAATCTGGATATGTAATCCTCGGGTCGCGTCGGCATGAGTTTCAGTTTCAGCTCGCGGGTCATGAACCTGTATGTTCTGCCTATCTCTTTTCGGCCGACCCTGCTGGCACTGGCTATCTCATCAAGTGTTCGGGGAACGTTGCACTGCCTGCATGCGCCGTACAGCGATGCCGCGACAACGCCCTCTATGCTCCTGCCGCGGATCAGGTTCTTGTTCACGGCCTTCCTGTAAATCATGGCTGCTGTTTCACGGACGTTTCTTGGCAAACCCATTCCGGAAGCCATCCTGTCCAGCTCGCTCAAGGCAAAGGCCAGGTTCCGCTCTGTCGCATTGGAGACACGAATCCTCCTCTGCCACTTCCTCAACCGATAAAGCTGGGCGCGGTTCCTCGTCGGAATGCTCTTTCCATACGAATCCTTGTTCTTCCAGCCGATTTCGGTGGACAGACCCTTGTCGTGTATCGTGTAGGTCATCGGAGCTCCCGTTCGAGCCCTCTTCTCACCCTGGTCTGCGTCGAAGGCCCTCCATTCCGGGCCCTGGTCTATCAACTGTTCGTCGAGAACCAGTCCGCAATCCTCACAGACCAGCTCTCCCCTGTTGTAATCGCGCACCAGATGAGAGCCGTTACACTCAGGACATTCCATTATATCATCTGTCTTTTCCCTTTTTTTCGCCATCCTACTCACCCTTTTCTGTTTTGCCCCCGTCATCCTTCGCATACAACTCCGTATTCAGAAGTTTTAGTTTCTCATTGTCGGGGATGCCGGATACTTTCACCAGGAGGTACGGCGCTTTAACGGGGCCGAAGGTTCTCAAAACCTTTCCGACCTTCTGCTTCCGGACATCAAAGACCGCTGTGCCAGTTTTCCGAGGAACGTGACCTTTAACGAGCAATTCCCCTCTGTGATTGATGTCAGAAACAATTCCGATGGAGTTCATGCGTACCTCATGACTTTTGCCGAATGCTCACATTTTGTGATTTCCATTCGGCTCATAGATTACGAATCGGCAAATTTCATTTGCCCGAATCGCAACTATAAGTACTTTTGGGCGGCAGACTATGAGCAACTTATATATAAGCGTTTCGCAAAAGTATATGAATAACCACCTTTGTTTCCATAGAAAAGGGTATAAATGATGACTGATGACAAGCCTTAAATATCCCTTAACCGAAGGTCTTTATATTGTTAATGTCGGAGGTTTTTCAGCTTAATTTCAGATGTTCTTCTCCTTGAAGAAAGCCGTGTAAGCCCTGTACGAATCGTAAATATCTATCTTGCTGGCTATCTCGAAGGGCGAGTGCATGCTGAGAACCGCCGGTCCGCAGTCCACGATTTCCATGTTGTGCATGGCGAGGAACTTGGCGACGGTGCCGCCTCCGCCCTCGTCGACCTTTCCGAGCTCGGCGTACTGCCACGGTATCTTGTTCTTATTGAATAGCGAACGAATTCGACCCATGTATTCGGCACTGGCATCGTTCGCCGACGACTTTCCTCGGGCTCCTCCGTATTTACATAAGACAATGCCGCGGCCGATTCTCGCCGCGTTGTGCGTCTCGTGCACATCCTTGAAGACAGGGTGCATGCCGGCATCCACATCCGCAGACAGGACCAGACCGTTGGAAAGCGCGGTCTTCAATTGCGAATATCTGAACTTCGGCTTGAGCAATTCCATCAGGGCTCCGACCGAGAGCTCCAAGAAGCTGGATTGGGCGCTGGTGTTGCCGACGCTTCCTATCTCTTCTTTATCGAAGAAATAGGCAATCGATGTGTATTCAGGATTATTCATCTCCAGAATCGCCCTGAATGAAGTGTAGCCGCAAATTCTGTCGTCGTGGCCGTAACCGCCGACCATGCTCCTGTCCAGACCCACATCGCGGGGCATCATCGCCGGCACAAGGGTCAGCTCCGCGCTGATCAAATCCTCCTCCGTAAAGCCGTATTTGTCGCTCAAAAGCTTGAGAACGTGCAGCTTGATCTTCTTCTTCGCATCCTTCTCGGCCTTCAGCGGAATGTGGCCTGCCAGCACAGTCAGTTCCTCGCCCTTAATGCCCTCGAAGAGCTTCCTGTCGCCCTGGGCCTTGTGGGAAAGATGCGGAAGCAGGTCGCTGATGACGAAGACTGGGTCCTTCTCGTCTTCGCCGATGACCACGTCAACTGCCTTGCCGTCCGCGCGGACGACCACGCCGTGAATAGCCAGTGGGATGTTGACCCACTGGTATTTCTTGATGCCGCCGTAATAATGCGTTTTGAAGAGAGCCAGCTCAACGTCCAAATCCTCGTAAAGTGGTTTCTGCTTGAGGTCGATTCTCGGGCTGTCGATGTGGGATGCCACAATCCTGAAGCCAGTCTCCAAGTCCTTCTTGCCGACGACCGCAAGAGCCATATTCTTTTTCTTATTTACCTGAATAACCTTGTCGCCTGGCTTCAATTTTTTATACTGGCTGATGTCCTTGTAGCCCTTTTTCTTCGCTTCCGCCACCAGAAACGCGACTGTCTCGCGCTCTGTCTTGCACTTGCTAAGAAAGCGCTTGTAATCTTCAGAAAACTTATGAATGGCCTTCTCGCCCTTGGCGTCAACAGCCAGCCAAGAGCTTTCATGCTTAATAGACAGCTTGTCCTCCAGTTTAGACCCCTTTTCCTTGCTCATACCTACACCCCCTTCTTTATGACATACTGTATTTATTGTGTATCACCGTGGAAGAATTAATGACTATAAAGGATTATTGCCAAAACTAACAATTTATTATCAACGTTAATCCCTATCAATCCACATTCTAAACTCATCAAAACACATGAAAAAATGATAATATCAAACGAGAGCCAGATGTCCGGCTCTCGTTGTCAGCACTCAAGATCGTCATCATCGGGCGAAGCCCTCAGTAAGAGTTCAATCATCACCGTGACCAATAATCAAAGCGTTCTAAATAAATCTTTGTCAATTGCTTTGATTTATGGTCACGTTTAAGCAGCCGCAGACCTGTTCACTCAAAGCTACTGGCTTTGAGTTCATAGAACAATGTGCATAGCGGTCTGCGGCGGCATCAGACTGACCACTTACCCTAAACCTTTTCCTTGAGGATGAGCAGGACTTCGTTGAGCACGGTTTGTTTGGCTTGGGTTGCGTCGATTATGACGTAGCGGTCTTCCCTGCTGGCTATCCGCAAGTAGTTGGCCCTGACCTTCTCGAGGTAGCCCTGCCTCTCGAACTTGGAGAGTTCCTCCCTGGTGTTCAAGCGCTCGAGCGAGATTTCTGGAGCGATATCGAGCAAAAACGTAACATCTGGCTTGATTATTATCCTGTTGTTGAGCTCCCAGAGCCAGTCGACTGAATCGATGCCCTGTTTTATCAATTCATCGGACAACAGGGCGCCCTGATAGGCGATTGTGGAATCCGAATAGCGGTCGGAAATCACGATTTTCCCGTCTGCCAGATGTTTTCGGATGCGGTCTGTGTGAGTCGCTCTGTCCGCAAGAAACAGAAATGCCTCGGTGAAGGGGCTTATCTCCTCGCTATAACTGCGTCGAACCTGGTCACCGAGCCAGTTCTCGGAGGGCTCCATCGTCCACTCGACCTCATGGCCCATGTCAATAAGGGCCTGGCACACCTCTTTTGAAATCGTAGATTTGCCGCAGCCGTCGACTCCCTCGAAAGTGATGAACTTTGCTGGCATCGGGTGGGAATATCTGTATCTGCAATTAAAGTTTACCCGCCCCGGTGGTTGGGGAGGGGTATGTCCCATTCGGTGGGTTTTCCCGCCCCAGCCAGTCATCGTTCCCCCCACCCACCGCACCTGCGCTGGCTACGCCTGACCCCCCTCCACCTGCTCGGTGCGGTCTGGCCTATTTTGTTTAGGCGTCCATAAGGTTCTTATCGCATGACCCAAATCCAGTCCTGTGTTTGCCAGGAAGTGTGCCCACATAATCATTCTGCCTTTCATACTGGCTGTGCTGGTGCTGTGGCTCGGCCTGGAGTGCGGCTGCATCATTCTTAAAGTCCTGGGTCTGCTGTTGCTGGTATTCGGTGTTCTGCTGCTCGTCTTTTTCCGCGACCCCGAGCGTCCGATTGCCGAGGGTGTTTGTGCCGTTGCCGATGGCCGCATTCGGGAGGTTTCGGAGGTAGGCCAGCACATCATGGTTTCCACATTCATGAACGTCCACAACGTTCACGTCAACCGCATGCCTCTCGACGGCCGGATCGTGTCGATTCAAAGGAAGCGCGGCGGGTTCAAGCCAGCGTTTTCCGACAAAGCCGCGGAAAACTCGCGGGTGATCACCGAGGTCGAGACTTCGGTTGGGGCGGTTAAGGTTGTGCAGATCGCGGGAGTTTTCGCCTACCGGATCGTGCCGTACATTGCGGAAGGCCAGACGTTGAAAAAGGGCGACCGTATCGGTATAATCCGGTTCGGCTCACGTGTCGACGTGTTCTTGCCGAGGGACAAGGTTGAGGTCCGGGTGAAAACCGGCCAGAAGGTTCTTGCCGGCAGCACCGCAATTGCGAGGCTTGGGGGTGCGGCCGAATGAGGTGGCTGGGCAGGATTACTGCGGCTGACATCGTGACCCTCATGAACGGGCTTTCAGGGTTTCTGGCCATAACCTACATCCTGGACGGCGACCACGTCACCGCCTCCCTCTTCATCGTGCTGGCTCTCGTTTTCGACGGTCTGGACGGGGCCGTGGCCAGGCGTTTCGGAAGCGGTCATCATTTCGGTCGATTTCTGGATTCCATTTCCGATTCGATTTCGTTTTGCTTCGCTCCCGCGCTTCTCGTTTACAGCAACTTTTATGATGTGTCTCTGGGAAGTGCCTGGGTATCGATGCCGAACGCGATGGCCGTCATAACGGCCATGTTCATCGGCGCCTTCGGGATTCTCAGGCTGGCCAGATTCTCGGCCAAGGAATACAAAAGAAAATATTTTCTGGGATTTCCGACGCCGGCGATAGCGCTGGGCGCGGTCATCTTCTGCGCACTTTTCGGTCATGTCGCTCTCAATCCGTTTTCCTACGGTTACTATCCATATCAGACCTGTCTGGTCATGATTGCGCTGGCCTTCCTGATGCTAAGCGATGTGCCGTTCCCGAAAATGAAGGGCAAATTTCTGGTATTATCGATACTGGCGGGGGCGATGATTGCCCTGCCGTTCCTCTTCGTTTTCATCGACCCGAACACCTGCACCACATGCCTTAGAATTTTTGTAACACTTGCATTGATTCCGTATCTGGCCTACCTCGCCGGCGGCCCGATTTACGTGAAGTTCAAGCGGAAAAAGCGTGGGAGACCGCCGTGTGCTCCACCAATTGCAAGTAATGACTCGAAGTGATGAGTTCAGCTTCGAGTGGTTGAGCATATGGCCTATAAGAGTAAAATTCCGACCCATGGGTCTGATTTTTATGACATTAACTTGACCATGACCGCTTTTTGGGCGTGCATCCTGTTCTCCGCCTGGTCGAAGACCGCCGAGTTCTTCGAGTCCATTATATCGTCCGTGACCTCCTCGCCACGATGCGCCGGAAGACAGTGCAGG
>DAOVGM010000019.1 GCA_030672365.1 Methanomassiliicoccales archaeon | reverse complement strand
CATGGCCGACGCGATTTACGTCGTCAACGTCGGGGGCTACATCGGCTCCTCGACAAGCAGGGAGATCGAGTATGCCAGCCAGTCAGGAAAACAGATCATGTACCACGAGGAAACGGGGGAATAAGATGCAAACGACACTTCGGAGAAGAGGGGGATAAAAATGCCCAAGGAACATCTGAAAAAATTATTGTTGGAAGCGCCGATAGTCGAGTTCGGGGAATACCAGTACTTCATCCACCCCATCAGCGACGGGATTCCGCTTGTCACCCGGGAGCTGATGGAGGAGACAGTCGAAGAAATACTGGCTGTCGGGAATTTCGACTGCGACAAAATCCTCGTTGTCGAGGCGATGGGCATGCACCTCGGAGCAGGCCTGTGCTTGAAGACCGGCCTGCCGTTCGTTGTCGCCAGGAAGCGCCCCTACGGATTGGAGGATGAAATTGCCTTCAATCAGACTACTGGCTATCACACGAAGATGGTGTACGTGAACAACATCCGGAAGGGCGACCGCCTCACGATAGTGGACGACGTTCTGAGCACAGGCGGAACCCTCAAAGGCCTTCTGAGAACGCTGGCCGACATCGGGGCCGAGGTCGTGGACATCGTCATAATATTCGACAAAGGGGATTGTAAGAAGGAAATCGAGGAGGAGTTCGGGGTTACGGTGAAGTCGCTTCTGAGGGTGAAGGTCGTGGATGGGAAAGTTGTGATTTTGGAGTGACTGGCATTGGTGTAATTATGTCTTATGTTGAAGGCTACATAGAAGAGGAAGATAAGGAACATTGTCCTTATTGCGGCGAAGAAGCAAGGATGGAAGAAAAGTTAATTGAATATGATGAAGATTATGTATTTAAGTCGTATCGATGCAATAATCCCGACTGTAAAATGAGTACGTGGGGAATGGAGTTTGACTTAGATGGCAAACCAAAAAAACTGAAAAGGTTCACATTTTTAAGAACCTAGCCAGCTCCCTCAATATCCCTGCTTCTCCGCAATCACTCCCCGCACCCCGCCCCTCGGGTTGTCCGTATCTCCGACCCGCCTCGGGATCAGGTGGAGGTGGGCGTGCATGACCGTCTGGCCGGAGACCTGGCCGCAGTTCATCCCCACGTTGAAGCCCGAAACAGACGGGTCCTTTTCCGATATCTCGTTCTTCAATTTCCGCATGACAGCCAGCGCGTCCAGATGTTCGGCTTCCGACATGTCGAAATAGGTCTCGACATGTCTCTTCGGGATTATGAGCATGTGCCCGTCTGTAACCGGGAACACATCCGGAATCGCGAAGATGAGTTCGGTCTCTGTATCGACCCTGGCCCTGATTTCCTTGGAGCAGAAAAGGCAGTCTGTCATGTGTTTGCCTCCGTGCCTTTTTTTCGATAATGAAATGTGAGGGCCAGCACGATTCCCGCGGTCAGGGCCGACATGGTGTTCAGGACCGTGAAAAGCAGGTCCTCGATGTGGTAGGCGTAGAGTGTCAAGCATGCGGCGGCCAGCATGATGCAGCCGATGAAGAGCATGGAGATGTCCTCCGAGGACTTCGTGCGGACCAGCTTGACGATTTGGGGTAAGTACGATGCTATGAGAATTATTCCGCCGATTGCTCCCAGATACTCGAACATTTTACCACGCTGGCTAAAGGTTCACGAGGGCTTCCATAGCAGCCTTGATAGTGTTCAACTCGGCCCTCTTCTTGTCCTCTTTCTTGATTATCTCATCTGTTATCCGGTTGTTGAACGCCGCGCAGATAGTTCCTGCGCGGGCACCTGATATCATGGCCAGCCTGAAAAGGGTGCTGGCCTCCATCTCGAAGTTCAGGACTCCCCACTTTTGCAAGTTTTCAATATTGAAGTTTTCAAACGGTGAAAACTTCCCGTGGCTTCTGCCCTGCGAGCCGTAGAAGCCAGACGTCGTCGCCGTCAGGCCGACGTGATGCTGTAATTGGAGGTTTTTGCAGGAATCGATGAGCTTCCGGACGACGGTGTGATCGGCTATCGCCGGGAAGCACTCGGGCACGAAGAAGGTGCTCGTGTTCTCGTATGCGATTGAGCCGGTCGAGATAATCAGGTCGCCGGGGCGAATGCTCTCGTGAAGGCTTCCGCAGCTTCCCACGCGGATGAAGGTCGGGCTGTCGACTATTTCCGAGCACTCGACGACCGCTATCTCTGTGTTGTCGCAGCCGATGCCGGTGGACATCAGGGACATGCGGGCGCCCTTGTACGTGCCGGTTATGGTCCTGAACTCGCGTCGCTGGGTCTCCAATTCTATGCTTTCGAAAAGCGGCCTTCCGACCTCGATTCTGTCAGGGTCGCCGCAGAACATAATCTTTTGGGCCAGCTCTCCCTCTTTCAATGCGATATGATACTGTCTTCCTTCCTCGTCAACCATGCTCACAGCACTTTGCTCAACCATATTTTAATCCCTCCGTTTCACTTCGGGCTTATGAATGAGGTCGCTGTCGCTTCTCATTCATTTCCCTCCTTTGCCAAGGACTATTCGTACTCCATTATCTTTTTGACAGTTGCCAATCCTAACTCGGAAAGGGCATCTGCCATCTCCCGTGAAGGTGCATCCACATACACCCTTAAAAGCGGTTCTGTTCCTGACGGCCTTATCAACAGCCAGCTGCCGTCATCGAACACATATTTCAGGCCGTCGATGTCGTTCAGCACGGCCCCCTCCGGCTGAAAGCCAGCCTTCACCTTCTCGATAATACCGGGCATGATTTCCCACGTGCCCTTCACGTTATTCTTGATCTGCACGTGTGGCGGGAACTCGCACGTCAGTTCGGAGAGGGGCTTACCGGTCATCTTCAGGACCTTGGCCAGCATCGCCGTGGCAATAATGCCGTCAGCCCACATCACTTTGGGCGGGAAGAAGTATTTGCCAGACTCCTCGTAAGCAAAAACCGCGTTGTGCACACGGATGGATTCGGAAATCTCCGGCGGCCCGATGATGCAATCAACGACCTCGCCCTTCCACACGTTCTTAATCAAGCCGGATGAATTGATGGGAGTCGTGACCACACCGCCTTCCGAGCTGTAGATGTGCATCGCGAAAAGCACGGCAGCCAGGTCCTCCGACAACGGCTTCCCTTTCTCGTCCACGAATAACACTCGGTCACAATCCGAATCGAACGCGGCCCCGAAGTCCGCACCTTCGGCTTTGATCATCTCGACCATCTCCGGCACCGAGTCGATTCGCGGCTCCATGCGTCTCGGAGCCGTATCCGAGAACTTGTCCCAGATGGTGACTACCTCCGCTCCCATCTCCTGCAATAACATGGAAATAAGGCCTGAGCCAGTACCTCCGGCCGGGTCCAGCGCGATGCGAATTCCGGAAAGGTTCGCATCAACCAGTTTCTTCGCAAGCACGAAGTAAGTCAGAATGCCCTCCGTGTCGGGCTCGGCCAGACTGCCCGGGATTTCCTCAGGCGGCGTTATGGAATTAGCGACTTCGGCGATTTTTCGGGTCTCTCGACCGGGCGGGATCGAGCCATCGGTGTCCAACGGAATGAGCCCGATGCGGTCGTAGGTCAGGTGCGAGCCGGTCACCATGAGGCCGCCGGCCAGACCTTTCTCGGAAATGATGCCCGAGAGTGTCGGCGACGGTACGATTCCGTAGTTGAGAACTGTGAGACCATAATCCATCATCGTGCCCGAACAGACGGCAGCCAGGTCCTCCGCGCCGGGTCGCGTGTCGTATCCAATTGCGACCTCTGCACCCTCTCCGAAATATTCGGCCAGCGCTTTCGAGACCTTGTAGCAGACCTCAGGCGAAATCTCGGTGTTCGTAAGGCCTCTCACGCCCGCGGTCCCGAAACGAATTTTCATTACTCTTCCGCACCTCTGATAATCTCGATGCCGGCACTGGCGCCGATGCGTGTCGCGCCTGCCATTATCATCTTCATCGCGTCCTCGTAGGTCTTTATTCCGCCCGACGCCTTCACGCCGAACATCGGGCCGACGGTTTTCCGCATGAGCTCGACTGCCTCGACAGTCGCCCCGCCTGTTCCGAACCCTGTCGAAGTTTTCACGTACTTCGCACCCGCTTTCTCGGCTATCTGGCATGCCAATACGATTTGTTCGTCCGTAAGATAGCAAATCTCGATGATGACCTTGACCGGCTTTCCGCCGGCTGCCGCTCTTCCGACGGTTGCAATACCGCCGGCAGCCTCGACAACGCCCCGGATGTCGTCCAAGACGCTCTCGTACTCACCCTCCAGAAACCGGCCGAGCTTCATGACCATGTCCAGCTCTCCGGCGCCTTCACCGACGGCAATTCTGGCCTCCTCGGCCTTGCTCCCCGAAGTATTCTGGCCCAACGGAAATCCGATGACAGTGCAGATTCTTACGTTTGTGCCGGTCAGGTTGTAGAAGCACCTCTCCACCCAAGTCGGGTTCACGCAGACCGAGAAGAAGCCGTATCTCATGGCTTCCTTGCACAATTCATCTATCTGGCTCGACGTTGCCGTCGATTTCAAAAGCGTGTGGTCGATCATTCCGGCGAGTTCGTTCTTCTTCATATTCTCACTCCACTAGGCTATCGGTTTCGGCTTCATAAGCGAATCGTAAATTTGCACCGCCATGTCGTCCGTCATCAACGTGATGTAATCGATGACCATTTGAGCGTTGAACGTCGCGCCCCAGTATTCCTCGTCCATCTGGGCCAGATGGTAAAGAATCGAATCTTTCGAGCCGTCGAATTTTTTCAACTTCTCCTCGATTATAAACTTCTTTGCATTGGCCAGCTCCTCCTTCGTGTGGCCGCTCGCGCTCTTCTCCAGCTCGCCCAGCGAGCTCTTGGAGAGCGGTGTCTTGCCGTTCTCCGGCTCGAACTCCACAAGACTGGCCTGCGATTTTTCAAAAGCGGTCATGGCCTCGATTTCGGCCAGCAAATACTCGAATATCGCGTTGACGACATGCTCGGTATGGCGCTCGTACCTCATGTTCGCCTCGCTGAGATAAATCTTCGGATAGTTGAAGTCCGTTATCAGAGCGTTCAGCGCCTGGCTTATCGGCTCGCTCAGCCGAATCGAGAGGTCGTCCTTCGACGGCTCCGCGCCCTGCTGGCTCGCGAACTCCTCGCGGTCCTTGTGGAAGTTCATTATCAGGTCCTTCACAAGAGTGTCTATAATCTGGCCGTTGGTCGTGCCGAGCACGCTCGAGACCTTTGTGGGAATGTCGCGCTCGTCGATGATGCCGGTTGCAGCGGCGTCCTCGATGTCCTTCCCGACGTAGGCTATTCTGTCACACAATTTCACGACGCAACCTTCGAGTGTCGATGGGTCGTTTTCCGGCGAGTAATCATTAAAGTCAAGGGAATCGGCTGGCTTGCCGGGTTTGAAGTCGCTTTTCTCGGTCTCCCCGCAGTGCCGGATTATGCCCTCGCGCGCCTCGTAGGTCAGGTTGAGGCC
>DAOVGM010000069.1 GCA_030672365.1 Methanomassiliicoccales archaeon | reverse complement strand
TTATCAAATAAATCGATGATCGAGCCTGATTGGTCCTCGGTAGATGTCAGAAGCTCGATTTTGATGGCATCGGCGATGACTGGACCGATTGTCGAGTTCTTTACCGTCACATGACTGCCCCCGCCAACCTCGAAGACAAAGCCGTCCAATGAATTGTTTACATTACAGTTGTCGATTGTAACCGTATCATTTGATGTTGCATTGACCATGACTGCCGTATCGTTCAGAGCGGAAACATTGACATTGTCCAACAACACCGAAGTGCTATTAGAAATCATGATTCCGGTCGCGTTCGCTACATCCACATCAAAACCGGTGAGCACCCAGTCACTGCAGTTCTCCAGAACAATTCCGTCGTTGAGCTCCAGCCGGATCACTCCGGTGATTATCTCGAAACCGTCGGAATTTGTGGCCTCGATTGCCGGCTTTGTTGTATCCTTCTCCTCGAAATTCCAGTTATCGTTGCTGCCTGAATTGTCCGAGTCCTCGGCCTTCACCAGGCCTCCGGTATTGGCTGCCGAATCCTGGATCGAGATGTTCTGGATGCTGATGTCGCCGGTGCAGTTCCTCAGGTAGACCATATACCACTGGGTGTTGCCGCGGAAATCCCATACTTCGAAATTCGTGCAGCTCTCGAATCTGAGGCCGTAACCTCCGTAAATGTAATGAGGGCTCATCGGGCCACCGTCAATACCTCCATTGACCCAGATGTTTCCGCCGACCCTGTTTCCGGGCACGCTCACATCCTCGAACTCCATGGCACTGCCGCCGCCTCCGACGCCCCACTGGCCAAGCCCCATGTCAGGCGCGAAGTTCACGCCGCTGTCACCGCCTGTGACCGGGCCGTTGTCCATGACCCTGACATTGCCGAAATTGTCCTCGTTGTCAACCCATATGGCATTTCCGCCGTGGCCGCTGAATCCATCCATTCCGGCCGTGTTGTCGCCGCCTCGGCCCCCTGTTATCTCGAGGTTGCCGGTAATCACAAGTGCCTGGTTGTCGGTGGCCCAGTCCTCGTTGTTCGGCAAATCCTCGACATAGATACCGCAGCCGCCGGTACCGGCAGTCTCGCCATCGACATTGTTGAATCCGCCGTCACCGCCTTTTATCAACGGATTCAGGCTGATGTTCAACTGCGGCGAGCCGACTGCATTTCCCTCGAAGCCGTTGGCCCATATCGCGTGCCCACCGTCGGGGGGGGGCATGAACATGTACTCATCCCCGTTACCGCCCATGATGGTATTGCCAAGGATGCTGATTCCGTCGAAGTTCGCTGTGCCCCAGATGGTTAAACCATGGGACCCCGGCATTCCGGAAGCGGGGGTTGCGTTCCAGCCGTATATTTCATTATTTGTAATCATGGCAGCAGAACCCATCATTGTGATGGCGTCGCCCATGTTATCGTGGATGTAATTATCGTTAATAGTTGTAATATCAATATTCATGCATGATATGCCGCTCATCGAGAACCCGAATATCTCATTGTTGTCTATCGCCGCCGGGCCAACACCGAAAAGCGGAGCAGATATCCTGAGCCCGTCCATCATGCCGTTGCTGACGGTGTTGTACATAATTTGTGCCGTTGAATCCATGTTTTCGATGCCGATTCCGCAATTTGTAATGAAGTTATTATCTATCGTGGAGCCGCCCATGACATTATTGAAATAGATTCCAGCGGTCATGCAGTTATCAATGAACGGTGAGTTCTGGATATCGATCGGGCCGGAACTGTCTGCATAAACTCCGTAGCTAGAGGAAGAAAATGAGCACCAATCAACAATACCACCGCTATTCCAAAAGTTTAAACCTGCATTCGCGCAATTCTGGAAGTCACAAAGGAAGAAATTTGCGAATGGTACGTTATCGAGATACACGCCATCCATAGCATCAAATATACTTACAGAGTCAAGATTTATTAGTCCCCCTGGCAACACATTGAATCCCTGCCAATCACCCGGGGTCCCCGTGGTGCCGTGAAATGTCGCGCCAAAGCCGGCCATTCCGTCGAATCCCTGTCCCGGAAAGATAGGAGGGCCCATAACTTCAATCGCCGTAAAAGGATGCATCGTAACTTGTTCGCCACCCATCAGCATGATTGTATCACTGGGCATAATTGTTATGATATCCCAAACGTCGTAAGGCCCTCCTAGAGGTCCGGTAACCACACCACCCGAAAACATGACCAGGTCATCAAATGTCCATAAGACTCCTGTGTCCGGTGTCATCCAGGCCGATGCGTTATCCGACGCCAATGGAAACACAATCAGAAGACTGGCTGTCACCAAAAAAATGACCGTTGTCGTTGAAAATACTTTCTTGCTCTTACCTCTATATAATGAATATCTAAGTCCTCTCAAATCCATCCTCTCCTATAATAGATATTATGATAATGTAAATTCTATTATTTAACTTCTACCATATGTCATTGTCAAATCGAACCAGGCAAAAGTCTTATATCCGGCCAAGTGGATTAACGCCCATGAAGATATTGGTCACCGGTGCTGCTGGCCAGGTAGGTTCTTACCTTGTCGAGATGCTTTCTGAAAAACACGAGGTCAGGGGCATCGACCTGCGTAAATCCGGTATTGACAATGTTGATAAATCAATCGAAATCGGCGACATAAAAGAGTACCAATTTATGATGAGCCAGACCAGGGAATGCGATGCCGTAGTACATGTTGCGGCGCAGGTGAGTGTCGAGCGCTCGCTGACAGACCCCATATTCGATGCCGCTGAGAACATCATGGGCACTTTGAACGTGCTCGAGACCTCGGCGAAGACCCTTGTTCCGCAGGTCGTTTATATTTCGTCGGCTGCGATATTCGGCGAGCCTGTGCGGGTCCCGATCGACGAAAGTCATCCGACAAACCCGAAATCACCCTACGGAGTGAGCAAGCTGGCTGCCGAGAATTATCTGTTCGTCTTTCAGGAATGCTACGGCATGAACGTTACGTCGATCAGGCCGTTCAACATATACAGCCAGCGTCAGGACCCGGACTCACCGTATTCGGGTGTCATCACCAGGTTCATCGACCTTGTAAAAGACGGCAAGGAACCTATGATTGAAGGGGATGGTCTTCAAACCCGGGACTTCGTGAGCGTGCACGATGTAAATCAGATGATAGAGCTCTGCCTCGGGGACGAAAAGGCGCATGGCCAGCGATTCAACTGCGGAACAGGCAAGCCGACCACTATCAAGGCACTGGCTGAGTTGATAATCGAGTTGTCGGGCAAGAACCTGGAGCCGATTACCAGGCCTGCCAGACCGGGAGATATCAGGGACAGTCATGCGGACATTTCGAAGGCCAAAGATGTTCTCGGGTACGAGCCGAAAGTGAGTTTGAACGATGGGCTGGCCGAATTATTTGATTGAGGAAACTGAATGAGAAAAGACAGGAGAATCTGGTTTGTATTAGGCCTCATAATCCTTTTCGGCGGATTGAACCTGACAATCCTTTTGAGCCACCTCAGCAGGGCAATCGGCGTCCTGATGATAATCGCGGGCCTGGCTGTTGTCCTGTGGGCTACAGAGGAGAAGACACCGGCAGCCGCGCTTCCATCGGCAGCAAGACCGCTGGAAGCCGCGCCGCCGTCGGTGGCAACACCGCCGGCAGCCAGAAAGCGAGCGCCGAGACCGAAGAAAAAAACACTTGCCAGCAATCTTATAAATCTGCTGACCCTCGACGGAATTTTGAAGCCATATCTTCCAATTTTCGGCATTCTCATCATTGCGGTTCTGATCATGTTCAACGCGCTGGTCTCGAGGTCGACCTATCTCGGCAGCAACGATTTCGTGGTGATGCTGCTGGCCGGCGTGCTCCTGCTCTACAATTACGTGCCGAGGAAGTATCGTGTCGAGCGCGACTTTGCGTTACTTTTCAGCGTTTTTCTCTTCGCGATCCTCGTCCTGCCGACCACTATATACGCGCTGGCTGCAGGCGGGGATGTGGACACCAACAGCAGGCTGACCTACTATCTGCTGTCTGTCCCGACTGTGATGCTGGTCAACCTTTTCGGCATTCCGGC
The DNA here is from genome assembly GCA_030672365.1 of Methanomassiliicoccales archaeon. Classification (GTDB taxonomy): domain Archaea; phylum Thermoplasmatota; class Thermoplasmata; order SG8-5; family JAGLSY01; genus DAOVGM01. The sequence continues at coordinate 1,997 of DAOVGM010000069.1, read as the reverse complement.
GGTGACGCCAGGCTACAACCCGGGGCTCGGGGATTTCGCGTACAATTACATCGAGGTCCCGGGGCCTGACGGCAACATCATCCCGGTCTCCATCGGAATTTCTTGCGCCGGCCTGTACTCGGTCGCCATCTTCATCTCGGCCTTCATCGCGTTCGTGGCTGTCGAATACAACAGGTTCGACAGGAAGGTCGTGAAACTGCTGGCCCTCGGAATTTTCCTAGCATGGGTGGCGAACATCATCCGGATGGCGATAATCATCGCCGTGGGCAGATACCATGGCTGGAGCGCGATGGAGTGGACTCACAACAACATCGGCGAGATAATCTTCATGCTCTGGATTGCCATCTTCTGGCTCATCCTCTTCAAGTATCTGGGCGTGCTGGACGACTTGGGCGGAGATAAGTCCATCCCCGGCGGCGCGAAATCAGCCGCCGGGAGTAAGGAATCCAAAAATGAAGAAGGAAAAGACGAAAGACGTGGGCGAAAGGGAGAGGAAAAGGCGAAAGGCAGGGGCGACTGTGAGATATGCCAGTCGCCGCTGTCCCTCTCGATCCCGGCGCACAGGTGCAAGTGCGGGAGGATCTATCACCGGGAATGCATCGCCGATGCGAAGAACTGCCCGGCGTGCCATCGTGCCTTCCCTAAAAAATAAATACTGGCGCTCCGCTTCTCGTCCGATGCATCCGGCCTCGCGGGTTTTGAAGAACACGACTGTCCTCATAGCCAGCAATGTTTTTGTCAAGATTTTGGGAGCGCTGCTCATAATCCTGCTCGGCAGGTATCTGGGCGACGAGGGCTTCGGCGAATATAGCTTTGCCTTCTCGTTCGCCGCGATGTTCATTATCGTCTCGGACTTCGGACTGGACGCGCTCGTCATCCGCAACATAGCGAGAACCAGGGAAAATGCTGGCCAGTATCTTGAAATCGTCGGCATCCTACGATTCATCTTGTCGGTCATCATGATCGTCGTCGCGCTGGCTGCTGCATTTATTCTGGAGCTCGAGCGGGACGCAATCCTTCTGATTCTCCTGGCCGGCCTGACCTACATGTTCGACAAAATGAACGGCCTGTTCTTCGCGCTCTTCCGGGCTTTCGAGAGGATGGAGTTTGAAGCCGCAACTCAGATAATCTGGCGCAGCGTTCAGGTCGCTATAGGTCTCATAGCCATGCACGTCGGCTACTCGCTGCACGAGATCATCCTGCTCTTCCTCATGATGTCGGTTATCAGGTGCATAATCGGCTTCACCTGGCTCCGTAGCCTCGGAATTCGTCCGGAGAGGGGTGAGCAAAGAACGCTGGCTGTCGCGAAAGAGGCTTTGCCTTTCGCGGCCTACGAAATCGGTTTCGCGATTTACTCGAACATCGTTATCGTGCTTCTCTTCCTCTTGGTGATGAGCTCTGACCAGGTTGGCTGGTACGGCGCTTCCTATCGTATTCTAATGTTCCTCATCATCATTCCCACCGCGTTCGAGACCGCGATATACCCCGTGTTCGCAAAACTCTACAGCCAGAGGCCGGATATCATGAAACTTGCTTACGCGAAGTCGATGAAGTTCAGCCTGGTCGTCGCGATACCGAGCGCGTTCGTCCTTCTGTTTCTTTCGGAGCCGATTACCGGGCTTTTCGGCGACGATTTCGTAAATTCGAGCCAGTTACTCCAGTTGATGGCCTTTTCACTGCCCTTCTTCACGCTGAACCTGATCATGAAAACAACGCTGTGGAGCACTGACAAGCCGAAGCTCGCTGCGCGCAACGTGTTCATCGGCGCAATTTTTCTGGGGGTAGTATCTGGCATACTCATCTGGAGAGAGGGGTACATCGGCGCGGCATACGGTTTCATCATCGGGGAGATCGGGCTTTTCGCACTCAACTATCAGAGTGTCAAGCGCCACGTTTACAAGATCGGAAAGTACATCTGGAAGCCGGTCATCGGAGGCTGCGCGATGAGCGGCGTCGCGTATGCGCTCATGGTTTACAGCGAGGCGACGATGAGCAAT
>DAOVGM010000078.1 GCA_030672365.1 Methanomassiliicoccales archaeon | reverse complement strand
CCGGCAATCTCCCATGCCTTCTCGAGAGTTCTGAACGGCGTCCTCGGCAGGTCCAGGACTTTAAAATCCGGATGGAAAGCCGAGAAATGCGTCGGCGTGTCGTTCCCCAGGTTTTGGGCAATCCAGTTGCAGAAATCTCTTAGTTCTTTAGGGTCGTCGTTCCGGCTCGGGATTATGAGATAGGACAGCTCGATGTGAATGCCCAATTCCCTTGCCAGAATGCAGGTGTCCAGCACCGGCTGAAGTCGTGATTTCGAATAATTTTTGTAGAAATCGTCGTGAAAGGCCTTGACGTCGATGTTCATCGCATCCAGATAGGGGGCCAGTTCCCGTAAAGCCTCGGCTGACATGAAGCCGTTGGTGACGTAGCTCGTCGCCAACCCCTCTTTTTTAGCCAGCTTGGACACGTCAAGGGTGTATTCGAACCATATCGTGGGCTCGTTGTAAGTCCACGAGACGCTCTGGCAGTCGTATTTCTTGGCCAGCACCGGAACCTCCTCCGGTTTGACATCCTTGAGGCCGCGTAGGCCGTACTCCTGGGAGATTGAAAAATTCTGGCAGAAGTCGCATTTGAAGTTGCAGCCCACACTCCCAAGTGAAAATGCCCTGGTGCCGGGCATGAAGTGGTAGAGCGGCTTCTTCTCGATAGGGTCCGGCCCCATCGACGAGACCTTGCCATAAGTCGTGGCCAGCAACTCGCCGCCCCGATTCTTCCGCACCTTGCAGATACCCTGCGAGCTCTCGGCAATCTTGCACCTGTGAGCACACAGCCGGCACTCGACCTTTTGCTCGTCCAGACCGTCCCACATTAGAGCTTTGACTTCAGCGGAAATGCTCATACCCCCTGTCCTCCAATACAGAACGCTGGCCGTTTTTTATTATCGTGATCTCGGGACCATCGACCACCTCGCCTATCACGGAAATCTGTGTTCCCGACACCATGTTTCCAAGAACGCTGGCCGCCCTCGGGCCCGCCGTGAACAACAGCTCGAACTCACCTCCCAAATGCAGACATTTCTCCTTGTCCGCATCGCTCAAGCCGGATATGAATGAAATCGATTCAGTCTCGACTTCGAACCCCACATTACTGGCCTTGGCCAGATGGTGCAACGAGGTGCTCAATCCGTCCGAGAGGTCGATGCACGAGGTTACGACACCGCTTTGGGCGAGTGACTGCCCCTCCTTGAGCCTGGGCGTGATTTTGAGCAGTGGCTCAAGGTTATGGGCATCAGGCGATTCGTACCATGCCAGCTGGTTTCCGAGCCGGCCCGTGAGGAACACCTTGTCGCCGGGTCTTGCTCCGTTTCTCAGCATTATCTCGTTCTTACCGACAAGGCCGATGGCGGTGCCGGATATGGAAATGGTGGGGTTCTCCTTCAGGTCGCCGCCGAGGACCTTCGCACCGTTCTGCTCGCAGCAATCCTTCATGCCTTTCGAGATGTCTGCCAGATACTCCGTATCAAGGGCTTTCGGCAGGCCCATCGCGAAGAGCATCCCCAAGGGAAAACCGCCCATGCTGGCTATGTCGCTGAGGTTTATCGCCGCGGCGTACCAGCCCAGCAGCCGGCCGCCCGTTCCCTCAGGAACGTGCGTCTCCTGGTTCACCATGTCGGTGGTCACCAGCAGGTATTCGGTCCCCATGTCGATGATGGCGCAGTCGTCCCCCAGGCGGAACTTGCCCTCCGGGTCGAACAACTGGATTAGGGCCTCGATAGCTTGCTTCTCTCCCGTGTCTCCCAATGTATTCGGCATCGGCTCTGGAACAAAATTTCACGATTTAATAGTTGCCCCCCACGGCCGCAGAAATTTTATTAAGCGATTCCTCGATTGTCCCCCAATGCCAGAAATCGAAGCCAGGACATCAGGTGACATCCGGATTCTCGACGATGCCACGATCAATAAAATCGCCGCCGGCGAGGTCATCGAGCGCCCCGCATCCGTGGTCAAAGAGCTCATAGAGAACTCGCTGGACGCCGGAGCAACCGATATTTTCATTCGAGTCGAAAAGGCGGGAAAGAAGAGCATCCAAATTGTCGATAACGGCTGCGGAATGAGCCCTGCAAATCTCAATCTGTCTTTTGAAAGGCATGCTACGAGCAAACTTCGCGAAATCGACGATTTGGAATCGCTCACTTCATTGGGTTTCAGGGGAGAGGCTTTATCGAGCATCGCCTCGGTTGCCGATGTAATTATATCTTCAAAAGATAATAAAAATAAAATCGGCATCAGCCAGACTTTGAAGAACGGCAAGGTCGTGAAGACCGAGGAGGTCGGCATGGACACTGGGACGACCATCGAAGTCCTCGACCTCTTCGACAGGGTTCCGGCGCGCCTGAAATACCTGAAAAGCGACAGGGTGGAGTTCTCTCACATCCTGAAGGTCGTGACCGAACGGGCGCTGGCCAACCCGGATGTCGCGTTCAAACTTATGAACGACGACGTGGAGGTTCTAAATTACCCGGGCTCGATGGATATGGCCGACCGATTTCTTGATGTCTTCGGCAGAAAGGCGGCGAAGGCTGCGGTGAAGGTCCGCGGCAAAGGCGATGGTCTGGCTATCAATGGTTTGGTAACCAAGCCGTCAATCACAAAATCCAATTCCAACGATTTGTTTCTGTTCGTCAATCGACGGCCCGTGTCCAGCAAACAGCTTCGGGACGCTGTGGAGGACGGATATGCCGGCATGCTGATGAGAGGGCGCCATCCTGTTGGCGTAATTTTTCTCGAAATCCCGCCGTCCGAGGTGGACGTCAACGTTCATCCCACCAAGAAGGAGATAAAATTCGCGAACCTCAAGCCGGTGGCCAGCCTGATAACGTCGACTGTTTCGCAGGCCCTCGGAAACGTGGAGCACATCCACGAGGTAACGCACAAACCGGCACTCAGGAGGAGAGAGAAAAAAGGTTTAAGAGTGCAGGCGAAGGCCACGCTGGATACTGTTCAATCCAAGTTCGATGAAGTAGAAGAAATGGGAGAGGAAATGGCAATTGCGGAAAGCGACGTCCTTCCCGCCATGCGCCCCGTCGGCCAGATACTGCAAACCTACATCATCGCACAGAGCGGGAGCGACCTCGTTATCATCGACCAGCACGCGGCGCACGAGCGCGTGATGCTAGAGAGGGTCAAGGCCACGGCCAAGAAGGCGGGCCAGAAGTTGATAACGCCCATGCCTTTGGAGGTCTCGAAGAGGGAGTTCGAGCTTATCGCCCATTACCGCCCCCTGCTCGAGGAGATGGGCTTCACGATAGAGCCGTTCGGCAAGTCCACGTTCCTGGTAAGGGCTGTGCCCGTGTTCTCGGGGCGGTTGGAAAATGCCGAGAACGTGATGGAACTTGTCGGGGAGCTGGCCGAACTCGGAAAGGCGAAGTCCCTGGAGTCACGGAGGGACGACATCCAGCATCTGATCGCATGCCACTCCGCAATCAGGGCAGGCGAGGTCCTCAGCCAGAAGCAGATGGTGAAGTTAATCTCGGAAATGCACGAGCTGGACAATCCCTACACCTGCGCCCACGGCAGGCCCACTATAATCAAGATTACGGAGAAAGAACTGGAGAAGATGTTCAAGCGGGTTGTTTAGTTTTTTCTATGCACTACGGAAGGTTCCAGGGCTGCTGGATGGTTGAGTATACCCAGTACGCATTGCCAGAACTCATCGGCGTCGCACCGTTGGTTGTCTCGATTATGTCGTATGGCGACGGTTCATCGTAGTAGCCTATCTTCGTCACTGTGGTTCCCCATTCAGGCAGGTCTGCGGCTGTACCCGCAACAAGTGACGGGTAGCCTACCAGATTCCAGCCAACTTGGAGGGTAACGGTTTCGCCTGCGGGGTTATAGCCCTCGCCGATGGTCAGCACACCATCGCCGACATTGGCCGTAATGTTTATCCAGAAGCCCATGTGGTTGTTCACACTCGGCATGTCTTGGGTGCCGCCCCAGTTCTTGTTGTATGACTTCCATGGGTCTGATGTGTCCGTAGGGTCGTACCAGTACATCATGTCCCAGGTCGTTCCGCCGTCTCCTCCCCATGCCACGGGCGCGTCG
>DAOVGM010000072.1 GCA_030672365.1 Methanomassiliicoccales archaeon | reverse complement strand
CCCAACCAATCGGTGGGCCCCCCACCCCGCTCCTCCGCTGAATTGCACCCATCCCCCTGCAATTCTTCTCGGAGCGACGACATCCTAGGTGATGACCGAGCGAGCAGGATTGGCCGAGTTTTTCTTGTTTAACCCTATACTTCTTTTTGCGAGGCCAATCCAGCGCAGCGAGGTCCACAAAAAGAAGTAATTGGGCTCGGAGCGGTTGGATTGTCATGGAATTCCCACGTGATACCGCCGTATGCTCCACCAGGCTATTTTTCTTTGGGATTTTCTGCGCCAGCTGACAGCCCATACACTCAAATGGCCAAGCTTACGCTGGCCATTTAAAAAGGACGGCAGACTTCGTCAGCCATCTAAAAATATCCATAAAAAAGAAACACGCCCTCGCCTGCTCGAAAATCATGCCGAGTAGGTGAGCATATGGCTGATTGAATGTGAATTTCCAGGAATCTGGATATTCACATGTCCTCGGAACTCATAGGGCTCATCACAGCCAGCGGTGGCTCAGCTGACCCTCTTGTCGTCATCGGACCATTGTCTTATTGCTTTATGATAAAAAGACTTTTCTAAACAATGTCATTTTCACATGGCGATTCGATGAAATATGTTATCATTTACTGGACGAGGTACGGGAACAACAAGAAGGCCGTGGACTATCTGGCAGGCAAGCTGGGCGTGAAGGGCGAGGTGCAGGTTTTTAAGACAGACGAAGCGGACCCAGCGGCGCTTCCGGAGGCCGATTTCTATGTGTTCTCGGCGGCTGCCGAGGCCTTCAGGGTCCAGGCGAACATGAGAAAGTTCATGAAGAACCTTCAAAATATGAACGGCAGGAAGTACGGAATCATCAACACACACAGCTTGAAGAATAAGAACTGGCTAAAGGCGATGGAGAAGCTCCTGAACAAGAAAAAGATGGTGAAGGTCGCGGGGACAGACTTCGCAATGGGGCCCGAATGCGAGAAGGGTGAAGGGCTCCAGGAGGGCTGGGAGCAGAAGCTGGACAACTTCGCCGGCAAGCTCTAGCCCACTAAACGAGCCAGCGAAACGTTTTATTAACACCTTGTATTATCAGACGTGGACAGTATGGTTATGAAGTTGCCGAGCGGGAGGGTTCTCAAGACCTCATTCGGAAGCGAGAATGCATTGGCGGAGATGCTCAACGATTTCGCGAGCCAGTCAATCGACGGCTACATTAAATCAAGCTTTATGCGTGACAGCCGAATCTCCGTCGGCCACATTTTGATTAGAAAGGGAAAGCCCCTGCTGGCTGTCCACGAATCCGGAACCACGGTGAAGGGCGACGACGCTCTGGTGGAGGTTGCCCGCGATTCGATTGACGACGACTGCATTCTTGAGATGCACTCGTACTCATACAAATCATCCAGTGTTTCCGTGAATCATCTGAAGGATTCTTACGCGGACGCGGTTTTCGACTTCGATTTTGTTTCTGTTGAGGATATCATGGAGGCTGTGAAGGCGGACGAGAAGAAGCGCATCGAGGGGCAGCGGAAGGCCAGACAGGAGGAGATCAAACAGGAGCGCGAACTGAAGAAGACAGAGCGAGAACTCACCCTCACGGACCAGGCGCTGGCTCGCGAGCAGGAGGAATCCGGGGTGCGGGCAGCTACTGTCTCGCGCCTTCAGGACGAGCTGGAATCTGTCAAGATGGGCTCCGTCGCACTTTTAAAGCACTTCAGCGACGCGAAGAAACGCCCCGGCCTGACAGAGGAGGACGTCGTCGCGCTGGCCGAGCGAAGGGTCGAGATGATGAAGCTCGATGCCAAGGAGGAGGAATTGGGGAGAAAGCAAAAGCTTCTGGACGAGAAGGAGAGCGCGATGCGCGACAAGGAGGCACTTCTCGAGAAGAAAGAAGCCGGCATTGGCGACCGCGAATCCGAGATTAGACGGACATCGGACATACTGGCCAACGAGCGGAAGGAGTTGGAATCGCTTTGGCGCGACCTTTCGGAGGAGACGAAGCGCCAGAACGAGGCCAGCGAGCAGCTGGAGGCGAAGATAACCGAGTACGTGAAGAAGGAGTCAACCCTCCTAAAATCCGAGGACAGACTGCAGAAGCTCGACAATGACCTGGCTGCCAGGGAGAAGGCGGCTTCCGGTGAGCTGACCGGGATTAAGAAGGTTACGGGAAGCCTTGAAAAACGCGAGGAGAAGGTCCGCGCCCAGGAAGACGAGCTGAGCGCCGATAAGAAGGAGCTGGCCAAGGAACAGCGCAAACTCGACAAGGACAGGAAGACCTTCGAGGCCGAAATCGCTCGTCTCACGACCGAAAGCCAGGAAATCACTAAGGACCGCGAAGAGCTCGAGGCTCTCAAGGCAAACATGGAAAAAGACCTGGCCCTTCAAAAAGAGGAGAAGCGGCTGTTGAAGGAAGAGAAGCAGAAGTTTTCGCGCGATTCCAAGAAGACGGAGGCAATGAGCGAGCAGCTCAAGGCCCTCGAGGAAGGCCTGAAGGAGGATAAGAAGTCCCTGCGCACGATAGACAGGGAGCTGGCCAAGAAGGAGAAGAGCCTTGCCGAGGACGAGGAGCGCCTGAAGTCGGACCACCTGATGCTGCAGAGTATGGAGAAGGAAATTCAGGCAATGGAGGCCGATGTCAGAAAGAGGGACCGGGACCTCAAGCGTGAGATGATGAAGCTGGACAAGCGTGTAACTGAGCTGGTAACCCTCGGCTCGGAAATCGAGATAAAATCGGAGGCAATGGCCAAGCGCGAGGCCGCCGCCGCCAAGTATGAGGAGAAGCTGGAAGATAAGGAGGCCGAACTGGCTGTCAGGCAAAAGGCATTGACAGCTCAAGAGCGGAAGGACAAGGCGGCCCTAGATAAAAATACAAAAGCCATGGGAATAAGGGCAGCCGAGCTCAACGAGCTGGAGAGCCAGCTTGCAGAAAGGAGCGAATCACTCAACGAATCGGAATCATCACTCATCGCCAAGGAAGAGCAGTTGAATACCTTCGGGGTCGCCCTGCACTCACGCGAAACGGCGCTCGACGAAAAAGAGCAGGAACTGGAGGAGCTCCATTCCTCGATGGACGAGGCCGAGAAGGGTCTGGAAGCAGGGAAGCGAAAGGCAGAGCGGGACCTGGTCAAAGCCGAAAAGGCGTTGGCCAGGAAGAACGAAGAGCTGAAGGCGGCACGCGCCGAGTTCAACAGGGAAAAGAAATCGGTCCAAAAGAACGAGGCCGAGCTGGAGGCGAAGGTAGCGGGCGTCAAGCTCGAGCTGGCCAAGGTGATGGAGGAGCGCGAGGAGCTGGAGATGGCGGCCAGCGACCTCAAGGACCGCGAGGCACTGCTGGCCGGCAAGGAAGAGAAGCTCACAACCCGCGAGTGGCAGTTGGAAAAGAAGGAAGACGAGGTCCGAGAGAAGGTCGAGGCCGAGATGAAGGAGAAGGTCAAGGAGCTGAAGGAGAGAGAACTGGCTCTCAAAGAAAAGGAAGAGGCCTGGCACAAGAGACAGGACGAACTGTCGAAACTGAAAGAGCGGCTCAAAGGTTTTTGATTATCTGCTCTCCGAGCCAGTGTTTCTATTTTTCTACAAACCTTTCAACAAATCTTCTGTGTTTTTCAAAAATCTATCCGCGCCCACACGCTCGAAGACCTCCCTGGCCTGGCTAAGATATTCCTTTGCCTTCTTCTTGTCGCCCTTTGCCTTGTACATCGCGCCCCATTCGAGTTGCAGGTGCGCGTCGTTGAACGGCGAATTCAGTGTGTCCAGCAGTTTTTTCGATTCCTTGAAGTTCTTCTCAGCCTTCGCCCAGTCTTTCTTTATCGTGTAGCACAACCCGAGATTGCGGTAAGTGGCGCCGATGCCTACCACGTCGTCCAGTGACTTCAATATGGCGAGGCCTTCCTTGCACATCTTTATCGCCGTGTCCGGGTCTCCTGATTTGGCCAAGACTTCTCCCGAGTTAAAATAGCTCCATCCGAGGAACTGCTTGTGGTTTACCTTCTCGGCAGTCTCCTTGCACTTATCGAAACACTCGAGAGCCTTCGGCCAGTTCTCCAATTGCAGATAGCTGTCTCCGAGGTTGTTGTAGGCCCGAGCCATCTGTCCGTAGTCCCTGGAATCCTTCAGATTTTCGAGACTGGCCTCGTAATTTTTAATTGCCTTTTCCAGGTCACCCATCTCGCTGTAAACCAGCCCGGTCACAATGGAGGTGATGCCCATCGTCAGCTTGTCCTCGGCCTTGCTGGCTATTTCCATCGCCTCTTCCAGTTTCTCGAAGGCGGTTTCGTATTTTGCCATCCTCCAGTACACATAGCCCATGCCGCGAAGGGAATCTGCTATGCCGACCCTCTGGTTTATCTTAACCGCGAGGTCGTAGGCCAGCTCGTAGAACTTGATGGCCTCGTCGAACTCGCTGTGGTTCGTGAAGACGTGGCCCATCCCGCGGTAAGCCTCGGAAAGTGTCCTCTCGTCGCCCAGCCTCTTGCTCAGGCGCCGAGCTTTTTCATAATAATCAAAAGCGTCGTCCCAGTCCTCGGCATTGTAACAGAGTTTTGCCAGGAGGGCATATGCGTTCAGCTCCTTCCTGTCCCTGCCGGGGTCGGAACTGCCCCTCAAATCCTGCAGTTCGGCCAGTAATTTGATCTTCTGGATGTCCATGCCGACCTTTTGGGCCTTCTGGTCTCCCACAACCGGACGCAGAGCCCTAATCATACAGGTTGACAAGCTGACCAAATCCCCTGGACGAATGTTCTCCAGTCTGAAACCCAGCTCATCGCACTGCTCGTTCAGGATTCTCAGACCGTCTGGCCCCATCTCCTTGGTGACGATACGATTGATTTCCAGTCCCAGATTGTCTCCGATTGTCTCCATCTTCCCCACGCCCTAAATTTTAAGTTCGCCGTCCTTCATGATGACGACGTTGTCGACCACGACTGTCGGATTCTTTATGACAGCCAACAAGTGAACCGGACACTTGACATTGCCTCCGAACATGGAGTTGTCCCCGAAGCCGATGTTGACTGTGCCGAGGACCTTCGTGTCCTCAAGTTCCTTGCCGATAATTTTCGCTTCCGGATTGAGGCCCAAACCGAATTTAGCAAGGTTTCGGGCGTTCTTGCCGCCCTTGTTGAGCTCCTTCACTACATCTTGGGCTCCGACGATGCGCGTCGCGAACCCGTCCTTCACGTTGACTTTTACGGGATTAAGCAAGGGGTCCTTGAAACTGCCGTCGATCATCAGCACTCCGTTCGCGGTGCCCTCCACAGGCGAAATGAATATCTCGCCTGCCGGAAGGTTGGTGAACTCTCCGCGCTTGCGGCATATGCCGGTATCCTCCATGAACCAGTTCCGTCCCTTGATGCTTATGGTGATGTCCGTTTCTAGCTCGGAGGTGATCCGTAACGTCTGGCTGCGCCGCAACTTTCTGGCGACCCGGCGAACCGTTCTCAGGATTTCCTGGAAGTCGGCGGTCATGCCGCCCTCGTTCAGAATCTCGTGAGTGATGCCTGGCATGGTTGCGATCCTGGCTCCGGCCCGTGTCGCCTTTCGCCTGGCGGTCGTATGGGTCATGCTGACTTCGGTGGTTATCAATATCACGTCCATGTCCCTCATCAATCTGGCTACCGGCGCAGACGGCTCCTGGTTGTCCGCATCGGGGGTGGGGATCTTAACCAAAATGGCATCTGACTTAACGTCCATCGCCGCCTTGAAGAGCTCCTCGGCGATGCCCTCCTTCGAAGGGTCGGTGAGGATGAGCACGCGCTCACCCTTCTTAACGTTCAGACAAGTCTCGACTGCCACCTTCGCCCCGTCAACAACTGTCATGGTCTCGGATGTTAATATGGGAGACTGGTATAAAATGTTTGGGTGTGTGCGCTGGCATGATTGGACATCGCAAACGATATAAGTTCAGTTTGTTTTGTCACGCTCATGGAAATCGTGGACCTTGCAGATGATAACAGAAAATTGTGGATGGTTTGTTTAGAGGACTGGTCCGACGAGATGAAAGGGGCAGGCAATAAAAAAGAGATATGGTTCGGCAAGATGAAAGACAAAGGCCTCAGGGTGAAGCTGGCCAAGGATGATAATGGAGTAATCGGGGGCATGATTCAATACACTCCCATAGAGCATTCGTATATTCAGGGCGAGGGGTTGTACTTCGTAAACTGCATCTGGGTTCATGGGTATAAAGAAGGCAGGGGCAACTTCCAGAAGAAGGGCATGGGGAAGGCACTGTTGAAGGCGGCTGAGGACGATGCCAGACAGCTCGGTGCGAAGGGAATGGCGGCCTGGGGCGTGTCCCTCCCGTTCTGGATGAAGGCCTCTTGGTTCAAAAAGCAGGGATACAAAAAGGTGGACAAGGACGGCGTCGCAGTGCTGCTTTGGAAGCCGTTCACAGAGGATGCCAGACCGCCGAAATGGATTAAACAGGTCAAGACCCCCACACCCGTACCAGGCAAGGTTGCGGTGACGACGTTCGTAAATGGTTGGTGCCAGGCACAGAATCTCGTATATGAAAGGGCGAAAAAGGCCGCGTCCGAGTTCGGCGAAAAGGCGGTATTCCAGGAGTATGACACTTTCGATAGAAACGTATTGCTCGAATGGGGAATCGTGGACGGATTGTTCATAGACGGCAAACAGATCTCCACCGGACCGCCGCCATCATATGAGAAAATCAGGAAATTGATTGCAAAAAAGGTCAAGAAAATCAAGTGATTAGTAAGCCCGATTGCTACAGCCCGCCGACCAAATCCAGTAAAACACCCCTCTGGTCGTCAGCCTCTAATTAATCCTTTTTATTGCTCGCTGTGCTGGCTCAAGCTCCAAAAAGGATTAGAGAGGTAAATTCCAAAAACTCGCTTGAGCCTGCTCGCTCGCAAGTCACAAACCACTGACCAGGTCCAGCAGGACAGCCTGTTGGTCATCAGCCTTCACAACTCCGGAGGCCAGCAATACCCCGTCGGCGCCCAGTTCTATCGCCTTTCGAACATCCTGGCCGTTCTTCACTCCCGCCCCGCAAAGCACCTTAACTTCGGGAGCCGCATCCTTCACCAGGCGCACCGAATCCGCGACGACTTCCGGATTCGCCGTCGTCACAGAGATGTCGCCGCCGATGAGCTCCGGCGGCTCCACCGCGATGAAGTCCGGGCCGAATTTTGCGTACTGCCGGCTCTCCTCGGCATCCTTCGTGCAAACGATGGTCGTCAGCCCCAGGTCCCTGCATCTCGAAACAAGGGCTTCGACATCCTCCGCAGGCAGGCGGTATTCAGAATGATTAATGAGCGTGCCGGCGCATCCTATCGAGTTGATGGCCTCGGGGGTCGTGCGTCCAGTCGTGCTCCCCTGCTTCGCATTGTAAACGTGCTGGCTGAAGATCGGGATGTCGAACCTGTCCGCATACAGGCCCAGGTCTATCTGCTGGGGCGCGAGCGCGATGCTTGCCCCGCTGGATTTTGAAATGCCCTCAGAGAGTATGGCCAGCTTCTGCCCTTCGGCACCGCAAGCTTCCGCATACGTCTTCATGTTGATGATGATGGCAGGCGTTCTCATCCCATCGCCTGCCTGACTATCGAAGCCGTGCCCCCGGAGCTGAAGCATTTGAAGAACACCCGGGCCTCGGCGTATGCCAGCGCCTCCAGGGTGGCCAGCGTGTCGTCGTTCATTCCGTAAATGCGGTCGTAGAACGGCTTGAGCACCTGCTTGACGTTCTTGCCCCATATCTCGTTGTCGGTCTTTCCGGGGTTTTTAGGTTTATAATTATCGATTGTCCAGTCCCAGATATCGTGGTACAGCTGAGGGTCGTAGACCTTGAACAGGTCCATGACCATGTTCTGCCAGAAGGTCGCGACATTGCCCTTGATGATGTCGCCCTTCGGAAAGAAGGTGTTTATCAAATCGCGGGGTGTGCCGGTGATCCCGTGCTGGGCTATCCTGACGTCGGAGCCCATGTCCCTGAGCGCCTTTGCGACCGCCTTTGTCTGCGCGATGTCGATTGAAACCTGCTCTATCATGTTGCCGTGCTCGTCGTAGACATTGCCGTGGGCAGTCCCGTTCGCGATGGCCAGCACCTGCGGGTGAATGTCATTCTCGTTCAGTGCCTTGATGAATGTCACGGCCTCCTCCGGGCGCGTCACGACCTTGCCGTGAGTGTCCTCCTTGCCGATTTCACCGACCTCGACCTCCAGTCCGAACGGCTTGCCGGACATCCTGGATTCGATGTACTTCGCCAGCTCGGTTGTAACATCTATATTCAGGGCCAGCTCCTCGCGGAGGTCGCCGCCCTCGAAGTTGAAAAGATGAGAAGCGTCGATTGCGAAACTCGTGAAATTGGCATCGATCTGATGGTCGATGAGCTCCTTCGTTTTGGCTATATCCTCCGAATCGCCTTTCTTCACGGTGATGTGGTCTGCATGCAACGCCCACATGTCGAAGCCGACCTTCTGGGCGGCTTCGAGACAGTGCTTCGCGTAGTCGGCGGGCGTGAAGCCGGTGTATCCGACGTCCTGGTTACACTCTGACCTTGCGATCTCGAACATGACCGCCGAATCCGTGTCCTTCGCGGCCCTGAAGATGCCTTCCGCCACGCCGGCGGTTATCCGCGCGTTGGCAGCCAGTATTATCGCTCCCCTGTCCTTCAGGCTCCTGAACATTACGTCCCCTGGTATTGGCTCGTACACAATTCATTCCTCCATTATCATTTCGGATTGATGAATGAGAAGCACTAGCGACCTCATTCATATCCCTCCTTATTTATATTTTCAATTAAATTTATTTCTCTCTTCCCGCCGATGTAGATCGGCACCCTGTGCGATACAGCATTCGGCTGGATAGCCAGCAAGGACCGGCGGCCGTCGCTCGTCGCCCCTCCTGCCTCGGTGACGATGAACCCCATCGGGTTGCCTTCAAACAACAACCTCAACTTCCCCTGCTCATTTCCGACGAGGCCGGGGTAGGTGAAAACGCCGCCCTTGTGCAAAATCTGGTGCACGTCCGCGACAAACGAGCCGCTGAACCTAATCTTGTAGCCGTCGGCCTCCAGGGCCTCTATCCATTTCAGATGCCCTGCCAGATAGTTCTTTCGCAGTGCCCCGGGAGCAAAGATCTTGCCCTCCGGGATGCGGATGCTCTCCTCCTGCAGAACGAACTGGCCAGTATCGTCCAGGACGAACTCGTGGACGCCTTTCTTCAGGGTGTAAGTCAGCGTTGTCAGGGGTCCGTAGAGAACGTAGAGCGCCCCTACCATCATCTGGCCTGGCATGAGAATTCCGCCCTTGTATATTCCGACGATAGTTCCGACAGCCAGATTTACTCCGATGAGAGAGGAACCGTCCAGAGGGTCGAGGGTTATGCCCAGGTCTCCTTGTGAATCGAACTCCAATATATCCGGCTGCTCCTCGCTGGCCAGATATTTGACCAGACCCGATTCCCGCAAGTCTTCTATCAAAACCTGGTCAGCCCACTTGTCGAGCGCCATCTGCGTCTCCCCATACACGTTCTGCGTGTCGGACTGGCTCTGCCTGCTCGCGAAGCCCTTGCTGATGCGAACGCACGTGTCGGCGATTTGCAAAATGGTATCGCGGACGTCCGAATCATAATCTGCCAGATGCTCGCTCAACTTCATTCTAACTCCACCTTTTCCATATCATGATGATTGAATGATATGTTAAAGTTTCGCTAATGATTTATTATTTATATTAGAAAGAAATCAAGTAGACTAAATCGAACTTAATTTGACGGAGGAATCTGAATGAGAATTGGTAAATGTCTCGTACTGGGTCTTATGGTGTTGGTGATTTTGACAGTTATACCCCATTCTTCGGAGAACGCAGCGGCTTACCCGCTGGATTCGAGATGGGGAACCGTTACCATGAATACGATGATATGCGATGAAGTGGAGAATCAACTGTCTCCAAAAATCGTTGCTGACGGCACAGGCGGTGCAATCATCACGTGGGCAGATTATAGGAACGGCACTAATTCCGATATCTACGCTCAGAAGGTGAACAACGAGGGTGAGGTGCAATGGACAGCCGGAGGCGTGGCTGTTTGCACAGCTCCTGAGAACCAATATCTGTGTGAGATTTGCAGTGACGGTCAAGGCGGAGCCATAATAGTGTGGAGAGATAGTCGCGGAACAGACTATGATATTTATGCCCAAAGGATAGGTTCTGATGGTACACCGATGTGGACTGCCGACGGAGTCCTGATTTGCGACGCGACGGGTTGGCAAGATGATTGTCAAATTGTAGACGACAACGATGGGGGGGCAATCATGGTTTGGGAGGACCCCAGGGACTCGGATAAGGATATCTACGCCCAGAGGGTGAATGGCACCGGCGATTGTCAATGGGCTGCGAACGGAATAGTGATTTGTGATGCTTCCAACGGACAGGAAGCACCTCAGTTGATAAGTGATGGCCAGAATGGAGCGATGATTTGTTGGATGGATCACAGAGTGAATCAGGGAGATATTTATGCCCAACGCGTGAACGGTTATGGTGTCGTGCTGTGGACGGTCAACGGAGTGGGGATTAGCACGCATGGACTCGGGCATGGTGGCAATAAGCCGAGAATCACATCAGATGGTCAAGGTGGGGCCTTTATTGGCTGGGTGGATTGGAGAGACGATGCCGGTGGTTGGACGGAATGCGATATTTATGTACAAAGAGTTAACGGTGGCGGCGGCACTCAATATGCCAACAATGGAATTCAACTGTGCGACAAGGAAGGCAAGCAATGGGGAGCATCGATGGTACCGGATAACAACAACGGTTGTTACATCGCCTGGCAGGACGCGAGTGGCACTTATGGTGACATATACGCACAGCGAATAAATGCTGCTGGAGAAATTCAATGGTACTCAAATGGCCTTCAAATTTGTTTGGCTCCTTATTCTCAATTTGAGGTTCAGTTGGCCGAGGACGCTGAGGAGGGTGTTTACATGACCTGGACAGACAAAAGAGAAGACGGCAGTGTCTGTGACACGTATGGTCAACACATTGACCTCGACGGCACCGTTCATTGGGATGTAGATGGTGTTGCTATCTCCACAGCGGACGGTAGTCAATCCAGTTCCCAGATTGTATACGACGGTGAGGGCGGAGCAATAGTTGTCTGGAATGATTACAGGACTGGCTTCGGTGACATATATTCACACCGCATCGGTATTCGAATTACAACCACGGACCCTCCAATGTGGACAGATGAGGATGTGCTTTATCAGTATGACTTTGACTCGGATGCGGAAGATGACCTGCTGCAAAAATGGATGATCGACACTAACGCTGGATGGCTCTCGATAAACGCATATTCAGGGGTGCTTTCCGGAACCCCGACCAACGACGACGTCGGTTCGTACTGGGTCGAGGTCTCGATAGAGCACTGGGGAGCGAAACACAATTACACTATTACAGTTAACAACACAAACGACCCGCCGACCATGACAACATCCGACGACACAACCGCTACCGAGGACACCCTGTACCAAGTGGACTACGACGCCACCGATGTCGACCCAACAAGCGACACCCTCACCTGGTCAATGCCAACAGGACCCTCGTGGCTGTCCATAGATGGAAC
Source organism: Methanomassiliicoccales archaeon (assembly GCA_030672365.1). Classification (GTDB taxonomy): domain Archaea; phylum Thermoplasmatota; class Thermoplasmata; order SG8-5; family JAGLSY01; genus DAOVGM01. The sequence goes on along the minus strand of DAOVGM010000072.1, from coordinate 7,017 downwards.
CACCGGAGTCCTCAATGGCACGCCCACGAACGATGATGTGGGAACCGCCCAGGTCACGGTGATGGTGGAAGACGGCAATGGAGGCAATGACTCGTCGACCTTCCTCCTTGAAGTGGCGAACGTGAACGACCCGCCGGAGATACAGGACGTGACGCCTTCAAACGGCGCTGTTGGTGAAGCTTATGTGCTTCCATTGAACGCGGTGGACCCGGACGGTGACAACCTCACCTGGTCGATTTCCACATCAGCCACGTGGTTGAACATCGAAGCAAGCACTGGCACGATATATGGAACACCAACGACCAATGGGACGTTCACTGCTCAAGCATCGGTCTCGGATGGCCACGGCGGCAGCGACTCGAAGAACATAACCATAGTTATCGAACCCGAAGTAACTGACACCGACGGGGACGGCTGGAGCGACGCCTGGGAGATTATCGCAGGAACAGACCCGCTCGACGAAACCGACATGCCAATAGATGCCGATAAAAACGGGATACCAGACTCCTACGAGGGCGGTGGAGGAACGCCGGTATGGGCATGGGGAGCTGTTGCACTAGCGGTAATATTTGCCGTTCTGGCAATCATCATGTTCCTCCGAAAGAAGCCTGCCGTTTATGAGGTGAGCCAGGAAAAGGAGAGCCCTGAGGAAGAGTAGTACTTTCGCCCACCCCCTCCTAACCCTTTTATACTCTCGCCCCAATGTAGATTCACCAAAACAAACTGATCACCAGTTGTTAAGGATGTGATCCAATGGTAAAAAACTACGAAAAAGACATAGAGGAGCTAGTAAAGGCCGTCGGGAAGAAGGCCAAGAAGAATGAAATAGAGAGCGAGTTTCGCAAGTACGTGGAAGATTTTAAAATCCCTGTTCAGGAGACTAAACGCTCGCTGGCGCGGAAGTTTGACGTCTCCCTGGGCGACCTGTCGTTCGAGGGCGAGGAGAAGACGCTGGCCGAGATAATGGCCGGCGAGAATAACGTCTCGATTTTGTGCAGGGTTGTCTACGCCGAGAAGCGTGAGGTAACCGCGAAAGGAGAGCAGAAGGAGATTTACTCCGGAATACTGGGCGACAACACCGGCACCATGCCGTTCACGATATGGGACGTCGGGGACCTGGAACTGGAAAAGGGCGAGGTCCTGAGAATCGAAGGTGCCTACACCACCGAGTTCAGGGACGAGCCGCAAATTAACGTCGGCGAGCGCGGAGTAATCAAGAAAGAGGACAAGGACGCACTTCCTCCGCGGAGCGAAGGAAGTGACGGATATGCCGGCCCGGTCACAACAGCCACTATCTCGGAACTCTCCGAAGGAAAGAGGAACTTCATCGTCACAGGGCGGATTCTGACCAAAGAAGAGCGCGAGGTAACGGTGAAGGGCGAACAGAAAGATGTGACGTCCGGCACCATCGCCGACGCTACCGGCAAGATATCTTACACCTGCTGGGGCAAGACGAAGATGAAAAGGGGCGAAGTGGTCGAGGTAAACAGAGGTTACCTACGCTACTGGCGCGGCATGCCGCAGTTGAATTTTGACGCGGAGAATATGGCCAAATCCAAGGAAAAGATGCCTGACGAGGAAGAGCTGGCCAGGCCGTCCCAAGTCACCATCGAGGCTATCATGAAGAGCGGCGGAATGCTGGAAGCGTCAGTCTCGGGCATCATACTGGACGTGCGGGACGGCAGCGGCCTGATTTTCCGCTGCCCGGAATGCAACCGCATGGTGAGGAAGAACCTCTGCAAGATACACGGCGAGGTCGAGGGCGAGCCCGATCTCCGTGTTAAAGCGGTGCTGGATGACGGCTCGGGAGCGATGAACGTGGTGATGAACCGCGAGCTGACCGAGCGCCTGCTCAAGAAATCGCTGGACGACTGCCTTTCCGAGGCCCACAAGGTGATGGACCACGGCGTCGTCCGCGACGAGCTGCTGGAGATGCTGGTCGCCAGGCCGATGGAGGTCATCGGGAACGTAACGTCGGACGACTTCGGACTGATGATGATATCGACGAGCGTCGACTTCCTGAAGGTGGATGTCGAGGACGAGGCCAGAAGCCTGCTGGAGGAGCTGTGATAGCATGGTCGAAAGAGAAGTTGCATGGAGGGTTTTCGCAGGCGAGTTCAACGACTCGACGTACACATTGCAGGGGGAGGAGGAGCGAGCTCCTTCCTACCTCGTTTCGCCGCTTGGCGCGAAGATGAACCGCGTCTTCGCGGTGGGCGTCATCACCGACCTGGAGAACCTCGGAACCCCGGCGGAGCCGTTGTGGAGGGCCAGACTGGCAGACCCCACAGGCACGTTCTTCATCTCCGCAGGCCAGTTCCAGCCCGAGGCGGCAGTCGCACTCTCAAAAATCAAGCCGCCGGCGTTCGCCGCGGTAATCGGCAAGATTCGCACTTACTCGCCGGAAGAAGGCATGCTTTACGTTTCGATAAGACCGGAGGTCATCCGCACGGTGGATGAGGAAATCCGGGACTACTGGGTGCTTGAATCTGTCAAGGCGCTCAAGGAGCGTTTGGAGGCATACGGCGAGGGCAAGAACATGCACGAACCCTCGGTTCACGAACTGGCTGAACTGGGCTATTCGAAACGACTGGCCGAAGGAATCGTCCTCGCTCTCGAGGAATACGGCGAAGTGCCTGTTGAACGATACCAGCGAATGCTGCACGAGTCACTGGCCTACCTTATGCCCGAGCACAAGGACGGGGATTTGAGCGTCCCTGTTCCTGAAAAAGATGATGCAAAAGAGCCGGCCCCTGACCTGGAAGACAAGGAAGAAGAGGTCATCGAGGCCTTGAGCCATCCGGAAGAGCACGTTCCCGAAGAGGAAGAGCCTGGCGACGACGAGCTGACCGATGATGAGACTAAAATCATCGAGCTCATCGACGACCTGGACAAGGAAGGCACGGGCATCGAGTGGACGGAACTCGAATCGGCTGCCAAGAAAGCGAAATTGAAGAAGGAAGTTGTCGAGGAGGCTGTCATGGGCCTTCTGGACAAGGGCCTGGTCTACGAACCGGTGCTCGGGAAGATACGCAAGATTTGATTAGCGCGGAATCCTCTTATTGCACTTGAGACAAGTTGCAGCGTCGTGAGCCAGCTCTGTCGAGCAATAGGGGCATTTGAATGCGGGGTTTATAATCGCGAACTCCGCCTCATTAATTTTTTGACCGGTGAACCCGTAAGCCATCAGAAGCAGGCCGACACCGATGCAGACTGCGACCATGATGTACGAGAACAATCGGACCTCTTCGACGTCCACAGTCTCGCCGATGGCAACGTAGATGTCCTCGACGAGGACCGGATAGAGCAGCCAGCCCCCGGACATCCAGAGGGTTACAGGCCCGACGATTTTCGCCAAGGGCTTGAAAGTTCCCTTCGGTAATTTGTCAGTCATCATCAGCCCACCACCATCGCAGCCAGATTGAAAAGGGCGTGCAGGAGCATCGCTCCCCAGATGCATACGAAGAAATATTTAGCGTTCGATGTCTTGGCCCACAACCCGAACCCGAATCCGGCCAGTGCCGAGGCGATTATGTGCAGGGGCAGCATGAACCTCAAACCAAGCAGTAGCCAGCCGGCTTCCGCGTCGACGAAGCCGGTGCTGGCAGCGTACATGATGTTCTCGATTACCATGAAACCGAAGCCCGCCACCGCTCCCAGAACAGTCCACTGCTGGACTGTGAGGTTCGGCCTTTCCTCGCCGTGAATCAAATAGAGTCCTAGGGGCTTGGCCAGCTCCTCGACGAGCGGCGCGACGAAGACAGCCAGGAACAGCATCGCCGCAGTCGGCTCGGTCAGGAGGTAGGGCAGCGTGTTGAGGGTAAGCCCAAGCTCGCCCCACCCGGCGATCAGGGCCGAGAGGACGCCCAGTCCGAAGGCCGCAAATATGTAACCTGTTCTCATCTGGTTCCCGACGACCGGTTTCATTTTCAACCGTCCCGCTGCAGCATCTCGACCAATTCGTTCTCGAACCGCCATTGCTTGGCCAGGTGGTCGTTCATGTCCCTGATGACGACATACCACCAGTACGGCAGAAAGAATCCGAGGGTGAGTATCGAGAGAATCACGTAAACAGAGGTGCTCCGCCTCGGCAGCGGGGCCCACTGGATGCTGTTGAGCGGCTGTTTGCCGAGCTTCATGAGTGAGATCTGAAGCTGCTGGTTGAAACCTATCTGGCGGTCCTCGTGGGCTGTCGGGTCTTTGGAAAGGAAGTAGAGGGCGTACAAGAGGAAGATGATGCCGATAAGCGGAATGAAGGCCAGCACTCCGACGAGAACTCCCCATGTCGCCGGCGAGCGCTCGTGCTCGTCAGACCTGCAATAGATGTCTATCGTATTCATGGTCCATCTTTCTACATTGATGTCCTTCTGCTCTGCAATCGAGTTCGCGTCCAAATATTCGATGATGCCTTGACGGAGCAGGGCGTCCCTCTTGAAGTGCTCGTCCCTCCGTTTCACGAGCTTGTAGACGAGAACCGCCTGCGTGATTATCAGTGCCAGCTGTACGAGAAATGCCAAAATGAATATTAAAAGCATCCACGTTGACAATGCCGGGTCAGTGGTGATGTCGTAGAGGATTCCCTCCAATTCGGAGAGGAAAAGGTACAGCCCGAGGAATACCAATGTTACGACCAGTATTTGAAGGATGACTAGCCAGGGAACCCATAGAGTAGAGAGTTGGAGGTCCGAATCCGAGCGCGGGCGGCGGTGGGATGGAATAGTGAGGATAACACCTGCAATTGTGGCAGTACCAGCGCCGGTGCTCCTGTATGTACGACAACTGCTGGCTGCACGTCGGGCAATGATATGCCGGACCGAAGTCATGGTGGGCTGTCATCACGTCACAATACCCCTTAAACCTTAAAAAAACTCGTATGAAATTTAGGTAGAAAATGAGGATAATTATAAGGCCAGTTCTTATTTTATTAGGATATAATTCCCAGCCAATATATATATAAAGATAATTGAAAAGGTTTTTATATAAGCAATTACATTCCAGTCATAGGGATTTTGGGCTAGTTGTTAGAGTGCATCCCATCCCTTCTGACAAGGCTAGCCCTCCCTTTCTATTTGGCCGTGTTTCTGCTAGCAGGAGCTTTTTTTATTTGATTACACTAGCAGGAGCTATGGTGGGGGAAGTTATTTAAGGTCAGAGGTAGTTTGAAAAATGAGGAAAGGGGTCCAGCCGAAAGGATCAATTGTTTAATAGACCAACTCGGTCCGGCCCCCCTCAAAACAATTAATTCCTGCGGAATTCTATGTTTTGCTCAATCAGCCCATCCATCCTTTTTTCCTCTCCCCACCCCATTCATTCTGTGCTCCCGCCCCATCTCGTGTTTCATAGCTGCCCACCCCAGCCTATCTTTTCTCCCCCCACCCTTCCGCTCCTGCGCTGCCAATTTCTTCTTTTTGTGGACCGAGCTGTGCTGGGCTCATGTCGGATTGCTACGCATCTCGACATGATCTGTCGCGCCTGCGGTCACGACAGATACCCTCCCAAAAAGAAGAAGAGGGGTAACAAGAAAAACTCGGGTGACCCTGCTCGCTCGGTCTTCGGGATGGACACATACCAACCTGGCTCGCGCCCGTCCCCCCATGTCCTGCTCGGAGCGGACTGGCCTATCCGTGTTTTAGAAGAATGTCCCGACGCTGGGTGACTCCTGCATTCCCATGTCGAAGGCAATGATGGCTTCCCTTGCCAGATGCCCGTCTATTTCTGTTTTGTCGGTTGTCTTGGCAATCAGAGAGGCGCGCCACCACAGGTCGAGCAGCGCGGTAGCCAGCAGTCCGAAATAGACTGTCATCAGGTCGTCGGAGTACCCCTCCTGAGCGCAAATGTAGTACGCGTACCCGAGGAAGTGGTCCCTCTCGATTAGCGTGCCCGCATAATTCGCGAAAATGTCCAAGGCATCGGCGCTTCTCGGCAGTAAAACTATCTCGTCCGGTTTGTAGGATTTCATAACCTTCGTCGAGCCGTCCTCCGACAACTCGATCCATCGAACTTTATCGTTCTTTGACTGGATGAGGTTCCATCTGAGTTGGTCGTCGACATACACCGGCAGCCACGCGATGTTCGCGATCTCGAACTGCTCGTAATTCGCAAGTCTGGCTATGATCTCCAGGTCATCCGGGACGTCGGTCTCAGAGATCGCCGCGACAACTTCGGCTTCGGGCGTGTCGCCGATATGCGGCTCCTTGTCCGCAAATCCCAGCAGCTTTCCTATACCATCAGACTCTGCCAAAATGGGAAGGCATTTTCTTGCAACCGACCTCAGCCTCTCTTCATCTTGCCAGACGTCGTGCTTCAGGGCGTTTACTTGGAACTCATCGGCTAATTTACCAGATTGGGCCAACTCACCGGCCAGTTCCTCTTCCGATATCTCGGCAAGAACTTCCTTGCCGAATTTCAGAAGCCCACCGCCGCCCTCCGTTATCCCGCGACAGGCCAGGTTGGGAATCAGCTGGATGCGCCTGAGCGCGTGGACGTGGACAGGGAACTGTCGGCAGTATCTGGGGCGGATGTCATAGGTTTGGCACTGCCTGTCTTTCAGAAACGAGCAGGCGCCGTGCCCTCCCTGAAGCCTTATCGCGGAAGGAGTCTGACTCCTCCTTCCGTCAACGTGATGTCTCGTCAACTGCTTCTCGAAGCCGCGGCTCGTGAACGCCTTGAGTTCTTCTTCCGAAAGCTCCGGCTGGCAAAGACAGCACATCGCGCATCCATCGATGCACTCGTAGCCGAAATTTTCCAGCTGGCTGTAGTCGGTTTGCATTGAAACTGGCAATCGGTGATAGGATTTAATAATTCCTTCACCATACACCCTCGGGAGGCAGAAAATGCAGACAATCGAAGAGTTGCGCGAGTTTCTGAAGGACAGCATTCGGCTGAAAATTGATTCTGCTAACACAGACCAGAACAAGGGGGTGCCAGCGCCCCCGATTCAGAAGCCATGCGACCCCTCGGCAGAGCTTTTTGACCTGCCGTCTAGAGAGGATTTCGCAGACCTCGGTAAAATCGAAC
>DAOVGM010000041.1 GCA_030672365.1 Methanomassiliicoccales archaeon | reverse complement strand
GACGGGGTAATGTATTGCCAGCGTTTTCTGTGACAAGCAGAACACAGCAATGGTTTGTGAAAGCCCCGTCTGTTAGGACGGGGATGTCAAAAGGATACAAGCAAAGATTCCGAAGCCCCGGCTGTGAGGCCGGGGAGGTCAAAAACAGATGATGGACAAACTGGTTCTTGATTCCGTAAAATCCTCGTCCGTCAGGACGGGGATGTTCAATCTATAAAATCGGCGAGAGCACAAAATAGATGCCAAAAGCGATGAGCAGGATCCCACAGAATCCGAAGACTAATTTGTGATATCTGGCCTCCCATAATTCTTTCGAGGAGTAGACACTGTAAGAGACGAAATAATCCCAGCCGAGGTCGCATGATTCGTGGACCACGATGAAAGCCAGCAGTCCGAAGGCCCCGAAACCGAGGGCCAGACTTGTCAGGGACGCGCCGATTGTCGCCCACCAGAGGATGAAGTAGGGGTTTCCGGCGGTCGTTATCATTCCGGCGATGAGTGGGTGGCCGGGGATCGCCTTCTCGACAACCTCCTTATCTCCCCGCATTTTGAACATCTGGATTCCCATGATGAGCAGGATGATTCCGCCCACGATTCCTATGCCTCCCTTCACCCACGGGTCGGTGAAAACGTAGTGAAAACCGGCTGCGATGAGCAGAATCAGCGGAACTTCGACAATCAGATGGCCGAGTGCTATCCATGCTCCGGCGTGTTTGTTCTCGGAGCCCTTGGCAATGGCCGCCACAAGCACTGGCCCGGGCATCAGGACACCCGAAAGCGATATAACTCCGACAGTCAGCAGAAATCCCGCAAGCTCGAAACTCATCAAACCATCATCGAAAGCAAGTTTTTAATAAATACGCCTTGTTTTCATGCCAGATGAGCGAGCACAAGAATCCGGCATTGACAGTCGACGGCATAATTACCATCGACGGCCAGATAGTTCTTATCGAACGGAAGAACGAGCCGTTCAAAGGCATGCACGCACTGCCCGGCGGCTTCGTCGATTACGGCGAGAAGGCGGAAGATGCGGTCGTCCGGGAGATTTTCGAGGAGACTGGCTTGCGGACCCAAATCAAGCAGCTGCTGGGAGTTTATTCGGACCCTGATAGGGACCCGAGGGGGCATACGGTGACCGTGGCTTTCGAGCTGGCTGTTATCGGCGGGGAATTGAAGAGCGGCGATGATGCCGCTTCCGTAAAATTATTCGATGCTCACAAACTGCCGAAAATGGCCTTCGACCACGACAAGATTATAAGTGACTGGCTCGAACGGGACTGATTATTCACGTCTTGTTGTAACCGAATACAGCGTTTTCGTGCCTTCTAGCATCCTGTGGAGTTTCTCCAGAATATCGCCGTACTCCTCGGGGCTCTCGAAATCGATGACGAAATCGTGGTCTCCGACGTACGGGCTGAACCCTGCTTCCTCGGCCAGCTTGATGATGTCCAGTGTCGAGGCGCCCTCGCTGTTGATAAAAAGTTTCAGATAGAGTTTCATGTTATCACGATTCTGGATGTATATATTTGCAATAGAATAAAAATCTTCCTATGCCAATTTGTCTTCTGGCTCCTCGATTTCACGTTTAAAAGGGTTCAACCTCGGCAGACCGTACTCGTGGATGTAGATATACATCGTGGTCAGAAGCGGCACGAAAATCAGGGTGCTGAACAGATGGCGAATGGTGAATTCGACCTGCAGCCCCAGAACAGTTAGAATCGGAACGCCGCTGATGAAGTGCCATCCGAGCATTGCCCACGCATCAAAAATCAAGGTAGCCAGTATCCCTATACCGGTGAACACGGCGACAGTTTTCATGCGATATAGGAACCGCGGCTTGAATCGCGCTCCGATGATGCCGGCAAACATCATGCCAGACCATGTGAAGAACGAGATTGACAAGATGAAGCCGAGTCCAAAAACGCCGTTGTCATACAGCATGTAGATTGCCCAGTCGGAGAGGGCCATGATTATCAGGGGCACGAAGAAGGCGTAATAACCGCCCAAAATTATGCCGGCCAGTAATGAAATTGCAATCACCGGCTCGAAGTTCGGGTAATGGGCGAGAGCGAGCCGGAGGCTCACGCCCATCACTATGAACACGAGCGCAATCTCAATCTTCTTGATATCCGGCCTGAGCTTGAACATGAGTGATTAACCCCAGATCATCTCCTCGAACCGCCACTCGACGACGTCGCCGTCGGCCAGCGCGTACCTGTCCGCCGAAATCGGGCCCAAAACATCGTTCACATAATACTGCCAGTAGTAGTTGCTTGTGTCATCGATTCCCGTCACTTCAACGCCGTTTTTCACGCCGTTGATGCTGTTGATAAGATAACCCAATCCCTCATAATAGGTCATGTTGATATTTTCGTAGCCAGCAACTTCCTCGAGCACTCCGAGGACGGTGTAATTCGTCGTCGCCACAATGTCCTCGACGACCGTCCCGTTACCGTAATCGAGCTTGTTGGTCGCGGTCACCTCGATGTCCTCTAGGTCAACTCCGGTCATCTCGTTGTAAGCCAGTAATCCGCCGAGCATCGCGCAGACGAAAATCAGAACGATGGCAATGGGTTTCCATCCCAATCCTGCACCGGCACTTCCTTCTTCTCCTGTCATCAAATCACCTGGATAATATATCCAGCACAAAGCATGCCAGTATTTAATTTTATTTATCGTGAACGTTAAGAATCATTAAGCAGGGAAACGGCGGCTGCGAAAGCACCGTCCGCAGCCGCCTTCTCCGATTTGCCTGTTCCGATTATGAGAACATCCCCATCTTCAAAATCGAAGATACTGGCCAGCTCGCTCGCGACCTTCGGGTTTGCGCTGGCTACCTCGAAATGGTCGGGCAGGATGAGTTTTCCGCCCTTGAAGAGGATCGTCGTCGCGCCGCCGGCCTCGGCCTTTATCGCCTCGTCGCGCTGTTTTATTCCGTTTGTTACCTTGTCGGCCAGCCCGGAGAGCTTGATAGCGAAGTCGTGCTCGTCGACCGTGAGTTTTGCCGCATCGATTTTTGCTGTGCAGAGCCCGATTTTTTTCAGATAATCCTTGCCCCGCCTGATGAGCTTGATGCCACTCGCGGTCTGTTTGGCCAGACCGCTCTCCTCGAGGTGGTCGCAAAGACTTCTGGCGCTGCCCTCACCGATACCCAC
>DAOVGM010000005.1 GCA_030672365.1 Methanomassiliicoccales archaeon | reverse complement strand
TGGCAAAGTCGTCATCGATGTCGTTGACGTACATCGTCATGTTGAGAACCAGCGGAATGTCCTCTATCACGTTGATTGGTATCGGGAGTACTCCGAAGTACGGTGCGTCGTTTATCGGGTTGATGGTGACCGGAATGTTCTGAACGACGAACTCGCCGTTGCTGTTGGTCAATCGAAGATTCACATGACCGCTGCCGAACGCATCTGCAACAGGAGTGATTTCCAGGTTGTTCCCTCCGGAAATGCCGACGGTGAACAAATCTGTATCAGAGGACGCCGCGCTCCAGGTGAGGCTGTCGGATTCGAGGAAGATGACTTGGAGATTGTTCTGGATGGCATCACTGTTTGTGGCAGTTGTGGCATATTTATTGAAAGACCACATTCTACAAGTGTAGGTGGCGGAATTGTTAACAGCCAGATTGACACCGAGATCCAAACCAGAACTAACGTTCCATGAGATATCGATCAATAGGTGATCAATTCCGTTATAACTGAACGCATCATCAATATCGAAGTCTATCCACTCGGGAGTCCCGACAGTTGAAACATTGTACAGTGTTTCATTGAACACTTCGACAAGCGAGTTAATGTAGTGCTCGTCAAAATTGTTGTCATCCAGACTGTCGTTTTGCGAATGTCCGAATTTGATACTCAAGTTCTCCATGTTTGCCCAATCCAGGCTACCTTGCCAAGCCTGAAATCTGAGTTTATCGATAACGCCTGCTTCGTTGATTATCGTGTTGTTATAAAGCATCTGCATCCTCATCTGCGGTTGGGTTACTGAGAACGGGAATGTGTTACTGTTCGTTCCGACGTCCACAATGCCATTGTTCCTGACATCGATGCCGAATCTGGCTATCGGTATTGTATCTCCGACCTTTCCAGTAACCGTCCCGGTTATGTTGTAAACCCGTCTGTTGTTGGCTGCCGTATTGTCGGTACTGATGAATGTGTTATCTCCGCTGTCGCCGTTCCATTGAATATCAACTAATAGATTATGGGCAGAATCGTAGGTGAAATTGTCATTGAGCTCGAAATGTACCCATGAATCGCCGTTCGAGGAATTCAGCTCTATCATCGGCTCGTCGAAAACTTCAATCAGGTAGCCGTTGTAATTGTTATCGAAAGTAGCGTTCATTAGATTCAAATTTGTGTGGGCCAGATGTATTTGGACATTCGAGAATGTTCCTACAGCCCCAAATGACATATTCCTTTCGAAAGACAATCTACGAATGACACCATCGGCACCCACTTCACCAGGGTAATAAATAGTCTGGAAACGCATTTGGTCTGCTACAGTGCCCCAAAACGGCATGGCATTGGGCAGTCCGTCTGCAGTTCCGGAATCATGTGTTATTGTTCCCTCATCACGACCAAGCAGACTGATAGTCCTCGTCGGGTCGTCCTCGTTCAAGGTCTGGGCAGGTACTGGCGGGTCGATTTCAACAGCATAACTGATTGTTAATTTTGGGTGAAGGGTTGTATCAGCTACATAATCACTCGTACGAAATCGCACATAATTGAATGCTGCAATATTCGGATTGTCTGAGAATAAGAGAAATCCATTGTTAACCATCGAACCGCTGATCCACTTTTGCACAATCGATGTGACATTCCAATTATACCAGTTTGCTATGCTTGGGCACTCAATATAAGAATGATCTAAAGGATCATAATCTCCACCCTGTGTTGTCCATTGCTGTGTATCTGTTCTGTATGACCAGTTGGAGGCTTCTATTCCTCCATTCGCTGTTCCTTCAATCCAACTGCTTGTGATCGGATAAGCTGAGATATTAACAACCTGTCCGATTATCCCATAAGAATATAAAGAAAGGGTGGCTGAAAGGACTAATGCATCTTTATTTTGAACATCGAATTGTACTAGACCCCTAAAATCATCAGAACCGTTTCCAATTAGAAAGTTATCTCGATCACCGTAGTTGGAATCCATAAACTGGGTAGTAATCATGGCATCCTTCCCGTCAGTCGCATTCGGCTGCAGGGTGATTGTCTCAATACTATCATCGACTATTGCTTTCAAAGGCGCAACCGCCTCCTCACCTGTATAGCCAGTGGTGAGAGAAACCGATGACAATATCATCGAGACTACCATTAATCCGGCGCACAAAATCGTAAAAATCCTGTTCGGTTTCATCTTCCTTCCTCCTATACCCGTTAGGGTTATACCCGATAGGGTAGGAATATAGGCGAACATAGATTATTCCATTATAAAAACTTAATGCAGCCCCTCATTCGGATGTGCTTTCATCGAGCCAGTCCAGATAATCCTGGCTTCCGCCGACTATCGGTATGGCGATGATTTCGGGTATGTCGTACGAATGCATTTTTTTGACTCTGGCAATGACCTTGTCCAGCAACTCATCCTTCGTTTTGCAGACGAGCATAACTTCCTGCTCGTCGTAAACCATGCCCTGCCAGCGGTAAATCGAATTTACGGGAAATCGGTTCGCGCACGCGATCAATTTATCCTTGTCGAGCGCCCGGGAAATCTTGCTGGCCTCCTCTTCGTTCGCCGCTGTTATCATTATCATAATTGCCATAATGCATCCCTCCATTTTGAATCTCTCGGTTCCCTTGAGCTTTTGAATGCAATCACTCCGTTCTCGCATTCAATTCCGGGCTGTCGAATATTAATCTCACTCATTCCGCATCTCTCAACTATCGTTTCGAGCTGTTGAATGCGGTCGTTATCACTTCGCATTCAATCACTTCCTCTTCTTACCGTGAACAGGGCAGTTTTGCGAATTTGATGGCGTACATTCCACAAATTCGCCAGTCTCATGATAATACTTGAAATGGTCAAGCCAGCGCGGTCCCTGCTCGGTCTTCTGGACGAAGTTCACGAAGTTAGTCAGGCGGCTCATCGTCTCCGGATTCACGCTGTGTTCGATCTTGCAGGCGTCCTCGTCCGCGATGTCATCCGCGATACCCAGTATCAGCAAGAACTCGCGAATCGTGTTGTGCTTTTCCCTCGTTTCCTTGGCGATTTTCTCGCCCTTCTTCGTCAGGGTCACACCGCTGTACTTCTCGTAGTTCACGAGTCCGTCATCACTCAATTTTTTAAACATCTCGGTCACGCTGGGGGGCCCCACGATCAGAATCTGCGATACGTCCTTCACCTTCGCGTATCCCTTGCGCCGCACGACCGTGTAGATCGCTTCCAGATAGTCCTCCGTCCTGTCGCTCGCCATTCAAACACCTTTCGGTATGCCAAATCATTTTCGATATTTAAGTGTTAATGGTCAAGAAATCCCTAGCGTTTAGGCTTCGGGGCAAATGTCTATTAAGCAAAATGGCTATCTGCCTATCAATGAGTCTCGATGATTTTTCGGAAGGGCCAGATGTATCCGGAAAGCGGGTTTGCGGTGTCGACGAGGCAGGCCGCGGCCCCGTGATGGGCCCGCTCGTGGTCGCCGGCTGCATGGTCGACGATGACAGGGTCCTTCGCGACCTCGGAGTCAAGGATTCTAAGAAGGTCGCGCCCAAGAAACGGGAGGTGCTGGCCGAGAAGATCCGGGAGGTGGCCAGTTACGAAATCACGGTGATGGCGGCGGAGGACATCGACGTCCTCCGGGAACGATACACACTCAACGTTATCGAAGCCAAACTGTTTGCCACCATAATCGAGAAACTGGATGCCGAAGTCGCCTACGTGGATGCCGCCGACACCAACGAGGATGAATTCCGGAACCATATTTTGAAGGAAATACCCGGACGCCAGATAATCAGCAAGCACGGTGCGGACGAGATATATCCGAGGGTCTCGGCGGCCTCGATACTGGCCAAGACGAAACGCGACGCCCTCATTGCGGAAATCGGGGAGGAGTTCGGTGTGCCCATCGGCAGCGGTTACCCCTCGGACCAGACGACCACCCAGTTCCTGAAAGACTGGTATTCGGAGCATGGCGACATGCCCCCTCACACGCGCATGAGCTGGAAAACCGTCAAAAGGTTAATCAACGAGGTCAACATGACTTCTCTCGGGAAATTCGAGGAGAAAGACGAGGAGAGTGATTGATTGGACGAACTCGAGCAACTTTTGACCGACGCAATCGAGAAATTCCGGGGAAAAATCGCCGAGGACGAAGCCCTGCAAAACGAGCTGGCAGACATAACTCGGACTGTAACAATCGACATCCTGGAGAAAGACGGTTTTTCGTTCATTCTGGACAAGGGCGAAATCAAAGACTTCAAGCACGGCCACATCTCAGAGCCGGATGTGGCGCTCATGGCAACAGAAGAGGATTTTATCGCTCTTATGAAAGGCGAGCTGAAGCCGATGAAGGCGTGGGCCACGAAGCGCCTGAAGTTCAAGGCCAGCTTGTCAGATGTTATGCGGCTGAAGAAGTTTTTCTAAGCCCATAATCTCTAAATATGCGGCTTGCATTCTTGTTGCTTAGGGAAGAATATGACCGGAACTGGAAGTTATCATGGGCCAGATCAATATCCGCCACCACCGCCACCATCTCCACGTACTCAGCAGCCTCAACCTCAACAACCACCTCCACAGCAACCACAACAACCGCCACAGTATCAGCAACCGCAATATCGCCCACCACCTCAACAATCAACACCTAAGAAAAAACCGGTTTTGGCAGTTGTCGTTGCCATAATAGTGATAATAGCAGCAATAGCCGGGGCTATGGTATACTTCATGGTCGGCGGGCTCACGGGTGGCAACGGTAGCGGCGGGAATTTATCCACAGAGCAACAACAGGTGGTATCCCTCATTGAGAGCGCGACAGAGACACAATGCGAGCTTGTTACTGCACAGGCCAGAGTACAAGAGGCGGTAATTGATATGGCAGAATTTCTGCTCAAAATGGGAACCAACCAGTCCACCACAAATCTCTCCCTGTCTGATGCGGAAACACAGCAGGCCATCGGCTACATCAATACTTGCATGAAGGAAAATTCCAGGATTTTAGTTCTGTCCGATGAAATGCTTGAAACCATTTCTGAGCTCGAAACTTGCACAAACGGAGGAACTCGTGCCCCCGGTTGGTTGGATGATTTTAAAGGTGTTGTTGAAATTTTTGAAGAAAAGGTTTTGCCATCCATTGGCAAACGATATGAATTTGCGCACAAAGCAGCTGATATTTGTGCGTCTACCGACACAGCACAGGCTTATGAACATTTGATTTCGGAGAGTGAGCAGCCAGACAAAGACCTTTATGCTTCTTTAAAAGAAAAAATTACAGGGGTTCCATCTGACATTAGAAGTGCTATTTCCAACATAGCCAGTGAATATCTTCCAACCATACCTGGGTGGGGAAAGTCAGCGATTGATGTTGCCCAAGCATACCATACTTCACAGGGCGGGACATCAGTAATCGGTTCTGTGGACA
Organism: Methanomassiliicoccales archaeon; assembly: GCA_030672365.1. Classification (GTDB taxonomy): domain Archaea; phylum Thermoplasmatota; class Thermoplasmata; order SG8-5; family JAGLSY01; genus DAOVGM01. The sequence continues at coordinate 8,905 of DAOVGM010000005.1, read as the reverse complement.
GAATTGGAAGCATCTATGAACTGGCTGAATTAAATCAGGATTGGGATGTGCAAAGAAGTATGTATGATTCCACACAATTGTGCTATTGCAGCATTGACCCGCCTCCAGAAGGTGGGGACTTGATTGTCCAACATTCTAAACCATCTCCTGAGCCAGTAACTTATGAAATCGGGACTGCGGAAGAAATAGGTTTACCTACACCAAGTCCAGCAAATGCTGAAGAGAATGTAGAAGATTTTGTGAATAATGATGTTGATTTATTTCCCCTGGATTGGTCGAGGGTTTCATCGACATCCATCTCAGTACTTCTCGGCTCGATTTGTGCGATGGCAGACGACCTTGTATTAAGGGCAGCGGAGATAGCTCAAGAAGCAGGGGTCAGACTAACCATCACAGAGGACCTGGTTACGTATACGCCAGATATGGTCGATTCATTTGCCATCCCTGCGGAATATATCTCTGACGAATCCATCTGGCAATGGACCTCGGGACTTGGAGATTTGGGAGACCTTACTGTTACTGTCTACGGCACTGAATTTGGAATTGACCAGACACTTAGTTATGAATTAATCGATGGTACTTATCAGTTGGATATTGACTTGCCATCTATCGAAGAGAAATATTTCACTGATGTCGATGATGGTGGCGATGACGGGGAAAATGGAGGAGGCCAGCAACCAAGTGAATCGGGAACCTACACTGGTAGCTTCAGTGGCACTGGCCAGTTCACCAAAACGAGCTATTGTAGTGAGTGTGGTACGGTTAGTTCAACTATTACATACACCGTCTCGGGAACTCTCACGGCGACAGATGTGATAGTTGATGCTTACGGACCGGTTTACGGGACCATAGCCGTCACTGGCAGCAGCTGGTCATGTACATATTCCGACTATTGTGGGCATCTTGGACCGCCCAATGATGACACCCAGGGGACCTTCACCGTTCCGGGCAACACCATAGCAGGCCTTGACACCTCAAATATAGGGTTCGTGCTTATGGACGCCAGCTTTTCTTTGAGCGGAAGCTTCTCTGGTGCTTTAAGCGGCAGCACAATTAGTGGAACTATTGAATTCACCACTCCTTTTGGCTCTTTCGATGTTCCGGTCACACTCACATAACCAGGAAAAGGTGATTAATTATGGAACAAGAACTCGTTGCACCCTGCGGGATGAACTGCAGATTGCCAGAGCATAGAAATCTGGCGCGGCTGATTACCGCTCACCCGTGAAATACTCACTCAGATTCAGTCCTTTCTTCGCTATCTGGCTGTTCGGTTTTATTGTCAGAACTTTGTGGAATAGTGTGACTGCCTCGACGAACTTCCCCATGCCTTCCAGTGTCGCGCCTTTCTTTGCCATGGCATCTGGACTTGTCGGGTCCAGCTCTATCGCCTTGTCGAAGAACGGAAGGGCTTCCTCCATTTTTCCCATTGTAACAAGGGCGTTCGCCTTCTTGAGCCAGTTGGCCGATTTGTCGGGCGCTTTTTCTATTGCCGCCTCCGCCTTCGCAAGCTCCTCCGGCGCCTTGGCCAGTCGTTTCTCCGCCTTCTCCAGGTCGACGCCTGCGACAGGATGGTCCGGCGCGAAATCCACCGCTTGCTTCAAGAATCTGGTCGCCTCGACACAATCCCCGTAGAACAAGGCCGTATAGCCCTGAAAGTGGAGGTCATTGGCCTTCAGGAGGTTCATCTGGCCCTGGCAATAGCCCTCGAGCGATGCGTTCCCCGCAGTGCTGGCTATGCCCTTCAACTGCTCGAAGACCTCAGGTGCGTCCAGAGGTCGATAGAACTCTTCCTCGACCTCCAACAATTTCTGATTTATGGCACTCAAAATTTCCTGGTCATTGGGGCTACAGCTCGCGCCTCCCGTTTTAAGGTCCGGGCTCAGCATTTCAATTGCACTTTTTATGGCATCTGAGGTGCTCTTCATGCTTACTGTAACATCTAAATTTTTCAAATCATTGAGGCTCATATCCTCACCTTGACCACTAAATAGTGCACAGGCATATCTTATTTTCTATTCGTAGGAGACCGCCGTATGCGATAAGGTTTAAACTCATAGCTATGAGAAATCGCATATGGCTGATGGAATGAAGTATTCAGCATCTGGCTGATTACTTCAACCATCTCCCGTTTTTGTATACAACCTCGCCGTCGGCAACGATCTCGCCGCCTTTCTTCATGTCCTTTATCATGTCCCAGTGAATGGCAGACTTGTTCTTTCCCTTGCATTCGAGGTACGACGCGCCGACAGCCATGTGGATAGTGCCGCCCAGCTTCTCGTCGAATAGAATCTTGCGGGTGAACTTTTTGATTCCGTGATTGGTGCCGATAGCCACCTCGCCCAGTCGTTTCGCGCCGTCGTCGATGGCGATCAGATTTTTCAACAAATCCTCGCCTTTCGCCGCACTGGCCTTGACGATCTTGCCCTTCTTGAACTCGAGCCGGATGTCCTCGATCTCCTTGCCCGAGTAGATGCCCGGAAACGTGAACCGGATGTGGCCGTTCACCGAGTTCTCGACAGGCGCCGAAAAGACCTCGCCGCTGGGCATGTTGTGCTTTCCGTCGCTGTTCACCCATTTCCGTCCCTTGACGCTCATATTAATGTCCGTATCTTCGCCGTAAAATTCCAGCTTGCTCACCTTGTCCAGATACCTCACCATCTTGGCCTGCGCCTTGGACAGTTTTTTCCACTCGGCAATGGGGTCGCGCTTGTCCACTAGGCAGGCACCGTAGACGAAATCCTCGTACTCTGTGAGCGACATGCTGGCCTCCTGGGCCATTGCGTTCGTCGGGAAGGCCAGGCCGCACCATTTTAATTCATTGGTGACGGAGCGTTTCATGAATATCTCGCGGATTTCCTTCTTCACAGCGGACGTCTTCGCGATTTTCTTGGAATCGACGCTCGAGAGGGCGCGCGTGTTCGCGTCCGCCGATATGTTTATCATGCCGTCCAGATGTTTGTACCAGTACTTTCTGTATGGGGACTCATAACTCAGTTGATGGTCTTTCGCCACATCGAAATAAATCTCGCCTGCGCGGGAAAAACTGGGTATCAAAAACGGATGGGCTCCGGCCTTCAAAACCTCGCGATACATTTCGAGAGCCAGCTCCTCGGCTTCGATTGGTGCCGCAATGAGCACCTCGTCGTTCTTCTTCGTGTAAATGGAATAGTTCACTACAAGTTTGGCCAGTTTCTCGATTCGCGGGTCTGCCATGGTATCCAGCGATAATACGAATTCGAGTATTTGGTATTTTGGAGGGCGGTTATGCCACGAACTTCCCGTTCTTGTAGATGGTCTGGCCGTCGGCAATTATCTCGGCGTTCTTCTTCATGTCCTTTATCATGTCCCAGTGAATGGCAGACTGGTTTTTCGAGCCGGTCTCCGGGAACGCAGAGCCTATCGCCATGTGAATCGTGCCGCCGAGCTTCTCGTCGAAAAGGATGTTCTTCGTGAATTTTTTAATTCCGTGATTTGTGCCGATGGCGACCTCGCCCAGATGCTTCGCGCCCTCGTCGACTCCAATCAATTGTTTGAGCAAATCCTCACCCTTCTTGGCCTTTGCCTCGACGACCTTCCCCTTCTTGAAGACGAGCGTGATGTCCTCCACCTCTTTGCCCATGTAGATGCCCGGGAACGTAAACCGAATCTGGCCGGTCACCGAGCTCTCGACTGGCCCCGTGAAAACCTCGCCGTCCGGCATGTTGTACTTGCCGTCGCAGTTAATCCATTTGCGGCCCTTCACACTCATTTTCAGGTCAGTATCCGCTCCATGAAATTCGAGTTTACTCACCTTGTCCAGTACTTTGATCATCTTCGCCTGCTCTTTGGAGACCTTCTTCCACTCCGCGATGGGGTCGCGCTTGTCCGCAAAGACCGCGGAATAAACAAAACGCTCGTACTCAGAAAGCGACATGCTGGCTTCCTGCGCCATTGCGTTCGTCGGATAGGGCAGGCCGCACCACTTGAGCTCCTTCTTGGCAGACCGCTCCATGAAGATTCTCTGGATTTCGGTGTTGGCCGCAGAGACCTGGGCCAGCTTTCGGGGGTCGACATTGGACAGGGCCCTGGTGTTGGCGTCCGCCATGATGCCGATGAGGCCGTTCATGTTCTCGTACATCTGCTTCCTGTAAGGTGACTGATAGTTCAGCTGGTGCTCCTTCGCCTCCTCGAAAAATATCTCCTGGGATTTGGAGAATACCCCCATCATCAACGGATGGCCGCCAGCTTCCAGAACTTCCCTGTACATCTCCAGGGCAAGCGGTTCTGCTCCCGCAGGTGCTGAAATCAGAACTTCGTCGTCCTTCTTGGTATCAATCGAATATCGTACAACCAGTTTAGCCAGTCTTTCCAACCTGGGGTCTGCCATGGTATTCCTCGGAGGCGGGAAAGTAATGGAACTATAATTGATTTATGATAGAACGTAATGTAGGAAACAGATGAAAATGGTTGAATTCACACCGATTGGAGTCATACGCACGCCGTACGAGGAGCCGAAGGGAGTTCCAATCCAGCCGTCTGCAGGCAAGGACATTCAGGGAACGGTCGAGGTGTTTCCTGAGTTTGCGGAAGGCCTGAAGGACATCGACGGTTTTTCCCATATCATCCTGCTTTATCATTTTCATCTGGCCAGAGAATCGAAACTAATGGGCATCCCGTTTTTGGACGATGAGCCGCGGGGCATATTTGCAATCAGGGGGCCGAGCAGGCCCAACCCGATAGGCATGTCCATCGTGCGTCTGGACCGGAGAGAAGGGAACATTTTGCACATTCGCGACATGGACATAGTCGACGGCACGCCCCTTCTCGACATCAAGCCCTACGTCCCGATGTTCGACGAACGGGATGATGTAAAAATCGGCTGGCTCGAAGGAAAAGGGAGCCAGTTTCCCGACAAAAAGGACGATGGACGGTTTTCATAATCAATGGGCGTTGCACCTAAATTCACTCGAAACACTGAATAAAAGGTCAAAACAGCGAATTTAGGGTCAAATGCGTTAATGTTTAATAATCAATAGCCCTGAGATTCCCGATGCGTTCTAAGTGTATATCTCGCTGGTGCAAATGCGGAGCCATCATGATTTGCGTATGGGAAGGCTCAAAATTAGAGGAAGTTTGCCCGAAATGCGGGGGAAAAGTTAGCATAACTGAGGGGCTATCCAGCCCCCCCACCCAGTAAATAAAATTAAAAGTCTGGCTCAATGCTCTACTTCTTCCCTTTCTCCTGTTTTTTAAAATAATCTTGTTCAAATATTCCGTCAACTTCATAATCGTTGTGATGGGATTCCTTTATTCTCCATTTCTCAACCGATTGGTCACTCATATCTCGTTCAATAGTCTCTATTAGTTCGCAAAGATTTCTTACCCTTAACGCCCCAATATGAAGAATACGTTCTATGTCTTCTGTTGTCCGCCAGTCATAAAATTGAAACTCACCACGAAATACATCCTTATACCAAACTGTCTGAAAATAGAGCCAATCCTCAATTCTTTTTTTACTAAATTCTTCCAGAACCACCCACTGCTGTTTTTCTTCAGGGCTTTTATGACCGCCCAACACTGTGAATTGGGATTGAGATGTTGCCATCTCTTCCAACACTTGGGATTGGGATAATTCCATCTCTCCCGACACTTTGGATATAGAGATTTTATCTTCTAAAATTAATAATTCTTCTGGAAGACGACGTAACTTTTTTACCTCTTCAATTTTATTTCTTTTCATTTCTCTTACATCATCTTTAGAATATTTGTCTACTTGTAGAACATCAATTATTTGATGGTGCGGAAAGCAACAGTGTATGACATTTTCATATGCCTCATATTCTTTTGGTGTCAAGGTTGAATTGTGGCGTGGCCCATCTTTTGTCGTTTCGATATGTGCTGCCTGCCCGTCAAAGATTGTTTCACCCTCAACCTCAACTAACAAAACTCTTGGGCAATTAGGAAAATAACACTTACCGTCCCCCTCTAAAACAACACGTAAATCCACGGCTCTTCTTAATGGCATATCTTCCTCGCCCTCATCATCGGCATACTCGTAATCGTATATTTCTGTTTCTCCGCTCATGCTTATCCCTCCTTTGACTTTAAGGTCAAGTTTTAGACTTTCAGGTCAAACTCGACTTTAGGTGCAACGCCTAATCAATGCAAACCCTTAATTACTACATCAGTTCATGCCCCTTTGCTTAGAAAGGCATTGGACGAATGTTGGAAAACAGATGGTAGACAAGATGGACATGGAATGTTGGACGTAAGTTGGAAAGTGTTGGTAAATGGAAGGTAATTTAGGATTATGAAATATTAAATCGGTTTTGGGTCCGGATGTTGGTTAATTCTTTCTCTGGGGCCCTGACTTTTGTAAACACAGGAAGTGAGAACAATGGAAATAAGAAAATTTGAAACAGACTATTTTGGAAAGAAATTAATAGTCGAAACAGGAAAACTGGCTAACCAGGCAGGAGCCTCGGTTACAGTACAAATGGGAGACACGATGGTACTAGCTGCCGCTACGATGTCTAAAAATGCGAGGGAAGGAATGGATTTCTTCCCGCTGATGGTGGATTATGAAGAAAGATACTACGCCGCAGGAAAGATCAAGGGACCCAGATTCATGAAAAGAGAAGGAAGGCCCTCGAACCAGGCAATTCTGATAGGAAGGATGATCGACAGGGGCCTGAGGCCTTTGTTCAACTCGGAGATGAGGAACGAAGTGCAGGTGACCTGCGTGCCGTTGAGCCTCGATTACGAGAACAGACCCGACATCGTCGCGATGATCGCGGCGTGCACGGCGGTCCACCTCTCGAACATACCCTTCGACGGCCCGATAGGCGGAGCGCGATTGGGGTATTTGCACGGCGAGATACTCGTCAACCCGACAGTCGACGAGCTGGAATATTCGGACCTCGAACTGGTCGTCATGGGTGACGGCCAGCGCATCACGAACGTGGATTGCAGCGCGGACGAGCTCTCCGACGAGGATATGGGGAAGGCGCTCGAAAAGGCATTCGAGGTGCTGGCCCCGCTCGCGAAGTTCATCGACGACATCAGGAAGGAGGTCGGCAAGCCGAAGACGACCGAGGAGGAGCTCACTTTCAGAAGCTCGTTCGACCCTGCCGATGCCAAGATAATCGAGCAGTTGAAGGCGGCGGCGATACCGCATCTGGACAAGTACCTATTCAACAAACCGGTCGGCTCGAAAGGCGAGAGAAAGATAATTTTGCGCGAGCTCGAAGAGAAGCTTGTGGCAGACTTTTCGAAGAAACTGGCAACCCCGGAAAGGGACGAGGCGGCGACCCGTGCTCATATCGAGTCGCTCATGAAAAAGTTCTTCATGGGATTTATCGAGGAGCAGGTGACACTGGCTATCCTCGACAGCGACAAGAGGGTCGACGGAAGGAAGCTCGACCAGATCAGACAGCTCTCTGCGGAGGTCAGTGTTATTCCCAGAACACACGGGACAGGCCTGTTCAGCCGCGGCGAGACCCAGATATTGTCCTTCGTGACACTGGGCGCTCCCGGCGACGACCTTTCGATAGAGACGATGGAAACAGACGGGGAAACCAAGTATTTCCATCACTACAATTTCCTGCCCTTCACGGTGGGAGAGACGAAGATGCTGAGAGGTGCCAGCCGCAGGGATATCGGCCACGGAGCACTCGCGGAAAAGGGCATTATCCCGATGCTGCCGAGTGAGGAGGACTTCCCCTATACGGTCAGAGTTGTGTCCGAGGTGATGGGCTCAAACGGCTCGTCATCGATGGGAGCGACATGCGGTACAACCCTGGCCCTCATGGATGCCGGCGTGCCCCTCAAAAAACCCGTCAGCGGCATCGCGATGGGACTGGCCTGCGACGGCAAGCGCTGGAAAGTGCTTACCGACCTTCAGGATTTGGAGGACGGGCCAGGTGGCATGGACTTTAAATTCACGGGAACGAGAGACGGGCTCACGGCGGTCCAGATGGACACCAAGACCCGCGGCATCAGCCCGGAAATGGTGAAGGCCACTATGCCCCAGATGAGGAAGGCCCTCAACGAGATACTGGACGTCATGGCCAAAGCGATACCCGAGCCACGGAAAGAGATGTCACCGTTCGCACCCCGAATTACAAGATTCATGATAGACCCGGAGAAGATCCGTGATGTCATCGGGCCCGGCGGAAAGATGATAAGGTCGATAACCGACGAGTACGACGTCCAAATCGATTTGGACGACGACGGCTCGGTGCTGATAACGTCGACGGACGCCGAGCGCGCCGCGAAAGCAGAGGAGGCAGTCCGCGAGATAGTAAGGATAGTCGAGGTAGGAGAGACCTTCGAGGAAGCTACCGTTGTAAAAATCATGAACTTCGGGGCCTTTGTAAACCTCTTCGGAAACACTGACGGTCTGCTCCACGTGTCCGAGATAGCATGGAAGAGGACCGAGCGCGTTTCCGATGTCCTGAAAGAAGGAGACAAGGTCGCGGTCAGGGTAATAAAAATCGAGAGGGGCAAGGTCGAGGTTTCGATGAAGTCCCTCCTTCCCAAACCGAAGGACTATGTCGAGCCACCGCGAAAGCCGAGAGACAGTTACAGAAGGTCCGGCTCCCGCGACTCCCGCGACAGAGGCGGCAGGGACAGGCGGAGATAGATTCTCGAGGGACAGGAAATAGGAACTGATACTGAGAACATCTCTGAAAAATAACCATGAAAAAATAGAAAATGAAATGCCTGGTTACTGAGCCAGGCATTTTTCTTTAATTTTTTTCGATTTGTTTACGCACCGATTCCAGCGGCCTTCAGCTCATCGACCAGCTTAGGTATGACTTCAAACAGATCTCCGACTATGCCAATGTCGGCTACCGTGAATATCTGGGCGTTCGGGTCCTTGTTTATCGCCACTATGAACTCCGAGTTCTGCATGCCTGCC